>JAILMS010000174.1 GCA_024692385.1 Prevotella sp.
AGTCTGACAGTGTATAGCGACAGGCATGTGTTGATGACCGACTTGCTATACTGTGCAATGGTATTGACAACAATTCGTTTGGCAGGTTCCATGAGCACTCTTAAGATTGCTTGATGAAGGGTGCAAAAATATCATCTTTTAAGATGTAGAAGATGGTACCCACAAATGCCAAGAATAGCATACCCAAAACAAACAGCATACGTTTAGGACTGGAAGCTTTGATAGGAACAGCTGCGCCTTTCATAATGGTGAATGCTGGTGTACGTTCCTGTACCTTTGCCTTTGCTGCAAGCATCTGGCTGTTGAGCGTCATATAGGCATTGTATTTCAGTTGCATGTCATTCTCAAGGTCGGTAATCATCAGTTCTACGCTCTTCAGTGTTACGTCCATGTCGGCATCTGATGTTGCGCCATATTTACGACGAGTTTTCTCGTAATCGCTTTTTGCCTCAGCAGCCAATTTCTTGTAATACTCGTAATCCGTGCGAGCTTTGTTGGTACGATAGTCGGTAATAAACTCTTGCAATTGTTGCTTTACAGAGTCTGCCAACGTCTTACAGATAAGACGGTCTTGCGCTTTTGTGGCAATGGTTATAATACCATTTTTTTTATTGATGCTTATTTCTATATTATTTCTGACAGCTTCGGCAACTTCATCATCAGTATTGGAAAGATGATACGGATTAAAACCATTGGAAGAACCCTTAATGGTTTCTTTCTTCGGAAGCAGTTTCTTTATCCATACAATGGGATATTTCCATATGGTCTTTTTCTGGTACTTCTTGAGATAGGTATAGTAGTCCGTATCAATTTCTCCTTCTAAATCCTTTACTCTGATACGGAACATCTTTGTCACGAAACCATTGTCCTCCATCAGGTCAGGATAGAGATATGGAGTAATGGCATCGGAAGTCTGCATGTTACCCATGTCTATTCCAAAAGAAGAGGCAAGAGTACCAAGTGTTCCTCCCATTCCAGAACTCTCCATCTCTGGTGCCAATGTTATCTCAGAGGTGTATGTGCGTGGCACTCCTAAAATGAAGATACAGGACACAACAAAGGTGATGGGTAACGTCTTATAGAATAGTTTTTTCTTACTCCATATCTTTTTGACAACCTCACGCAAATCGATAACCTGTGACTGTTGCTTCTTCTCTTCCATACTTTACTTCTTCAAAATGTTAGACAGGGTGGCAATCATGGTAGCAATAGATGCAGCAGAAGTACCGATGGTCAACAATTCCTGGGTAGTCATCTTGCGCGTCATAGCCTTCTGTGGTACAACAATCTCACAGCCTGGACGAATCTTAGCACCATCACTGACCTTGGCAACAGTACCGTTCATATAGATGACGTAGGCCATGCTCTTCTTGGCATAGCGGTTGTAGCCACCAGCCTGCTTGATGTAGTAACGAGCACTCTTTCCCTTGGCAAAGGCTACAGAGTTGGGGTACATCACCTCACCATTAATCTTCACCGTACCATTATAAGTAGGAATGAAGATGTGGTCGCCCTCACGCAGCACGATATCCTCGTCGCAGCCAGGATTGGCAATAGCTTTGTCGAGCTCGATACCTACGGGGTAGGTCTCAGGAATCTCGACGAAGTCATCGTCTTCATCCATATTGGCCTTGGCATTCATATTGATTTCAGCAATAGAACGGTTGTTGTTGATGGCCGTCTCCTGCATGATGCGCTCCTTCTCTTCTTTGCGCATACGGTAGATCTCCTCCAAGCGGATACGCTCGGCTTCGTTGACCTTACGCTCTAAGCGGGCACCTTCGATATAGGCGAGGTCGGTACCGCCACCAGCACGCTTAAAGAGGTCGCTCAGGCGCTCGTTCTTCTTGGTGAGCGTGTAGTCACCAGCAAACATGATCTCACCCTCGATGGTGACGTTCTGCTGCTTGTAGTAGCCCGGACTCTTACGCACATATACCTCGTCAAATGGCATCAGTCGGAAGGCCTGCTGACCATCGATAACGAAGCCATCCTTCAAGGAGAACTTAAAGGTCTGAGCAAGTACAGAGTCTGTGGACAGTGCATGAGGGTTAGAGACACGGCGCGAAACGAGCACATTGTGCATTGATGCCGTCTCTTTCAGACCGCCAGCCTGCAATACGAAGTCTTCCAAGGTCTCGTTCTCAGCATATTTATAGGTACCAGGATATTGCACCTCACCATGGATGGCGATAGTTTGTTCTACTTGCGACTCAATACGGGTAGGGATGAATAGAACATCCTCATTCTTCAAAGGAATGTCGGCAACAGTACCGTCCATAATGCCATGAATGTCTACTGACAGTGCTTCCAGCGTACGGTCAGTTTTCATGCGGTGCATCACGGCATGTGCTGTAAAGGCTTCCTCAGTGACGCCTTCCGCATGCTCCAATAAAGTCTTTACGCTGTAGATGTCGTCGCCAATCTGGTACATTCCTGGACGAAATACAGCACCCTTGATTTCTACCATATTAGAATAGCGGGGTAGGATGGAGTCAACGCTGACAGAGTCGTTGTCGGCCATGCGGAATGAACCCATATCGAATTCATTGACATTGTGTACTGAGTATTGGCTACCAGACTTGCGGACAATGCGTACTGACTTACGGTAGGCGTCACCGGCAAATCCGCCAGCATAGTTAATCAGCGTACCTACACTTTCTGTTGACTTCATTTCGTAGTACATGGGGCGCTTCACCTTACCAGTAATATTAACAAGACAGTCGTAGGCACCTACCACGATGACGTCGTTGTCTCCCAGACGTACATTGCCACTGAGCTTGCCATTGAGAATATAGTCATATACGTCGACAGTGCTTACCAATCGGTTGTTACGATATACCTTGATGTTACGCAGTGTACCGATGTCATTGGGACCACCAGCCATATACAGTGCATGGAACACAGAGGCAAAAGCTGCCAATGTGTAAGTACCAGGCGTCTTCACCTCACCCATCACGTTGACAGTGATAGTACGTGTCTGACCTACTGACAGACGAATCTTACTGCTGCTATAGCGTGCACCCAGTTGTGAACGGATGCGACTATTAGCTTGTGTAACGGTAAGTCCTGCTACCTGTATAGGACCGTAGCCTTCTACTACCACAAAACCATCAGGTGATACTGTAGCTTCAACGGTTTTTTGTGAAGCTCCGTAGATGTCGATGAGTACGGCGTCGCCAGCTCCTAAGACGTAGTTGTCTGGCGTAGCAATATTCATATTGGGCTCAAATGATAACTCTTCATTGTTGAAGATGTCACGACCGAAAACCTTCTTTCCAATCTTTCCTTCCTCCAACTCTCTGTCGCGCAGATAGTTCTTGATGACCATGCGGTCGTAGAGATCCAGTGAGTCTGGCAGGAAATCGTCTAACTCAGTCTTCATCTCCTGTTCGTCCTCAGAGATGTAACGTTTCCCCTTCTTATACTTATCCTTCTGCGCTTTGCGCTTGGTGCTCAGCTTGTCGTCCTTCAGTTTCTCAGTAGTGGAGAGCTCACCTTTCTCTAAAGCATTGTTGCGACGCAGACGAGCGTCAATCTGCTCACCCTCCGTCAATGACTTGTCCTGTACGCTACCCATTCCGTCATTCTTCTGCATGCGCTCATACTTCTTACGTACACGACGAATTTGGTCGATGTCAACGCCTTTCTGTATGAGTTTGGTAACGATCTGCTGCTGTGATGAACCGGCTTGGTGCTCCTTGACAATATACTTGATGACCTGGTCGTCGGTCATAGTTGACTGTGCATAGATGCTACCCAGCGACAGAATGGCAAGAAGTGCCACAAGTAGGATTCTCTTCATATCTGATATCAGTAATTGCTAGTATAATATATATAATGTAACTCCGATTCTGCAAAATTATTGCAAAGGTACGCAATAATTTATTATTTGCAAAAAAAGCTGCTGATAATTTGGCAGTTTCAGGAAAAGATACTACCTTTGCATATTGGATACGTCCTGAATATCTTGGGGTTGACTGGATTTGACAGCAGGATGAGATGGTACGTAAGCATGCGGAGTGACGGCTGTGGACTCCATAATCACGTCGGTCGAACAATTAATTGGCGAAACAAAGTACGCTCTCGCTGCCTAATCGAAGTACAGTAGATTACTGGCTTTATTCTCTTACAAGGTGAGAGAACGAGACATCGCTCTTCTGGATGTTGTTCCGAATCAGGAAGGTATAGCGGTGCAGGTTAATCGGAAATAGTCTCACGGGAGCCTCGACAGTGAGATGAAGCTTTAGAGGATAAGGTTGCAGTTGGTGGTTTGGGTCTTGC
>JAILMS010000011.1 GCA_024692385.1 Prevotella sp.
GACATCGGTATGAGCTATCTTGCCGTAGGCAAAACAGACGGCAAGCCCTCCCTGCAACATCCACGCGTATGGCTGGGCATTGACGGTCTGAACATCTTCGGCATCTCGAATGTCAACAGCTATTACTGGGTGACTGACGTCACCAACCACCAGTATGCTGTACCCAACTACCTCACTGGTCGCCAAATCAACGCAAAAGTGCTGGTAGAGTTTTAATAATGCTTAATTTATTCTTTCGTCTACATATTATTTCGTATCTTTGCATGAAATTTGAACCTCTTAACAAAGAACGAATATGAAGATTTCACACATTGAGCATCTGGGCATTGCCGTCCAGAGTATCGAGGAGAGCCTACCGTTCTTTAAGGACGTGTTGGGCTTGGAGTGTTATGCAACAGAAGTCGTAGAAGATCAGAAGGTAAAGACAGCCTTTCTGAAGTGCGGCGAGGTCAAGTTGGAACTGCTGGAACCCACAAGTCCAGAGAGCACCATTCAGAAGTGGCTCGACAAGGGCAACAAGGGTGTACACCACGTAGCTTTCTGCGTGGAAGACGGTGTAGCAAAAGCTCTGGCAGAGGTCAGCGAGAAGGGCGTACGCCTTATCGACGAGAAGCCCCGCAAAGGCGCTGAGGGACTGAACATTGCCTTCCTACATCCGAAGAGCACATGCGGTGTCCTGACAGAACTCTGTGAACACCCAGAGTAACTTAAAACGATTAGAAAGTAGAAAAATCCAAGATAATTTTAAAACAAAATGAGCAAACAATTAGAAAAAATCAAACAGCTCATCGAGAAGCGCGAACAGGCACGTCTCGGTGGTGGAGAGAAAGCCATACAAAAGCAGCACGAGAAGGGCAAGTACACTGCCCGCGAGCGTATCGAGATGTTGCTTGACAAGGGCTCGTTCGAAGAGTACGACATGTTTAAGGAGCATCGCTGCTACAACTTCGGCATGGAGAAGAAGAACTTCCTCGGTGATGGCGTAGTAGCAGGTTCAGGTACTATCGACGGCCGTCTGGTATTTATCTTCGCACAGGACTTCACCGTACATGCCGGTTCACTCAGTGAGACGATGGCACAGAAGATTTGCAAGGTAATGGATATGGCCATGAAGATGGGCGCTCCTGTCATTGGTATCAACGACTCAGGTGGTGCACGTATTCAGGAAGGTATCAACGCCCTGGCTGGTTTCGCTGAGATCTTCGAGCGCAACATTCTGGCTTCAGGTGTGATTCCTCAGATTTCTGGTATCTTCGGTCCTTGCGCAGGTGGTGCCGTTTACTCTCCTGCCCTCACCGACTTCACCCTGATGATGGAAGGTACGTCATACATGTTCCTTACCGGTCCTAAGGTAGTAAAGACCGTTACTGGCGAGGATATCGACCAGGAGCACCTGGGTGGAGCATCAGTACACGCCTCTAAGTCAGGTGTAACCCACTTCACTGCTAAGACTGAGGAAGAGGCTGCAGAGATGATTAAGACTCTGCTCAGCTATATTCCTTCTAACAATATGGAGCTGGCTCCTCGCAAGAAGTGCACAGACCCCATCGACCGTTTGGAAGATTCACTGAACGAGATTATTCCTGAGAACCCCAACGAGGCATACGATATGTATAAGGTTATTTCGGCTATCACCGACGACAACGAGTTCTTCGAGGTACAGCCTAAGTTTGCCAAGAACATCATCGTAGGTTTCGCACGCTTCAACGGTCAGAGCGTAGGTATCGTAGCCAACCAGCCTTCATGCTATGCTGGTGTGCTCGACGTAAACGCCTCTCGTAAGGGTGCCCGTTTCGTACGTTTCTGCGACGCCTTCAATATTCCTATCGTATCACTCGTAGACGTTCCAGGATTCTTGCCTGGTACTGGTCAGGAGTATAACGCTGTCATCCTGCACGGCGCTCAGCTGCTCTACGCTTACGGTGAGGCTACTGTGCCCAAGATTACCGTTACCCTGCGTAAGTCATACGGTGGTTCACACATCGTGATGGGTTCTAAGCAGCTCCACACCGACCTCAACTACGCATGGCCTTCAGCCGAGATTGCCGTTATGGGTGCATCAGGTGCTGCCGCTGTGCTGTATGCTAAGGAAGCTAAGGCTAAGAAGGAAGCTGGCGAGGACGTTAAGGCATTCATCGCTGAGAAGGAGAACGAGTACAACGAGCTCTTCGCTAATCCTTATCAGGCTGCCAAGTATGGCTACATCGATGATGTTATCGAGCCACGCAACACACGTTTCCGCATCTGCCGCGCACTGGCTCAGCTGGCTACCAAGCGCGACTCACTGCCCGCTAAGAAGCATGGTAACATACCTATGTAATGTTTAAAGTTTAGAGTTTAAAGATTATAGGCATGAAGAACGAAGTTTATGCAGCCATTGCCATGGCTCTTTATGAGTTCAAGGGCAACAATGTGCACGACAAGGAGCCTGGCATCATCACCATCAGTGAGAAGCAGACTCAGTGGAACGGCTATGCCCAGACAATGACCGTACACCCCTAAGAAAGTGAATAGTGAAAAGTAAACAATTATGAAGAAAGAATATAAGTATACTATCAATGGCAACCAGTATGAGGTAACCATTGGAGATATCGAGGGAACCGTAGCAACCGTCAACGTCAATGGCGAGGAATATAAGGTAGAATGGGAACCCGAGGCAGAACCTGAGAAGAAGAAGCCTGTATTGGGCAAGCCCGCAGCAGCAGCTGCCGATAGCAGTGCAGAGACTACCAGCACAGCCAACGTAAACACCAACAACGCCGTTAAGGCTCCGCTGCCTGGCGTTATTACCTCTATCGAGGTAGCTGTTGGCGACGAGGTAAAGGCTGGCGACACCCTGCTCGTACTGGAAGCCATGAAGATGGCCAACAACATCGAGGCAGAGAAGGATGGTAAGGTTACTGCCATCTGCGTTACCGCTGGTCAGTCTGTTATGGAAGACGATGCCCTCGTAGTTATCGAGTAAGCAATCAACTGATAACAATAAATAAGCCGCTCAGGAAGAACCGAGCGGCTTATTTGTTTTTATATGTTGCGTTTTCTTATAGTTTGTTTCCTTCCTTCGGGAAGACGACGGTAGGCTTGAATGCCTTCGCCTCTTCAAAATCCATCAATGCGTAGGAGATAATAATCACCACATCGCCTACCTGTACCTTACGGGCTGCAGCACCGTTCAGACAGACACAGCCACTGCCGCGCTCACCTTTTATAATATAGGTCTCGAAGCGCTCACCATTGTTATTGTCAACAATCTGAACCTTCTCACCGGCTATCAGGTTGGCAGCATCCAGCAGGTCTTCGTCAATCGTAATGCTACCCATATAATTAAGGTTAGCCTCTGTCACTGTCACGCAGTGCAGCTTCGACTTCAATACTTCTATCATCATACGGCTTTGTACTTGATATGGTCAATCAAACGAATCGGGGTCTTACCGCAATAGACGGTAATACAGCCTACCACATAGGGGGTATCTTCCCAATTCTCAATATCTTGCAACGTGTTGCCATCAACGATAGAGAAATACTCTACATCTAAGCCGTCAACAGCATTGATGTCAGCCACTACCTTGTCGTGTGTCTCCTTGACAGTGTGCTTCTTCGCATACGTCACGCTGGCCTTCAGTGCCTTATAGATAGCAGGCGCAATAGCGCGCTCGTCCTTGGACAACAGCGTGTTACGGCTTGAGCGAGCCAGTCCATCATCATCACGAACAATGTCACACTCTACAATCTCGACAGGCAGCTGCAGATGGCGTACCATTGCTTTTACAACAGCTATCTGCTGCCAGTCTTTCTCACCAAAATACGCTTTGTTGGGCTTGACAATATAGAACAGGCGACTAACCACCTGACAGACACCATTGAAGTGACCAGGACGGTGGGCACCCTCCATCACTGTTGATACAGGAGGATACTCAAACTGACGAGTATCAGGTGTAGGATACATCTCCTCCACACTGGGAGCCAGCACATAGTCTGCACCACATTCTTCCAACAGCTTGCAGTCAGCATCCAACGTACGGGGATAGTTTTTCAGGTCGTTCTTGTCGTTAAATTGTGTCGGATTAACAAACACCGACACTACTGTTATCCCATTTTCCTTCACGCTACGACGCACCAATGAGGCATGCCCTTCATGCAGGGCTCCCATAGTAGGTACGAGGCCGATTTGTTTTCCTTCCTTGCGATCTTCAAACAACTGGTTCTGAAGGTCTACAATCTTATTAAATACTTTCATTCTTAATTGATAGTGTACAAAATCGGGTGCAAAATAACAACATTTTTACCAAATAAGAAAAAAATATCGTAAAAATATGCCAAAAACAAGGCTAAAAAAACAAAAAGCTGCACATTTTTGCGTTTTTGTGAGTTATTTTTCGTATCTTTGCAAAGATAAAATCGTACCATATGGCTAAGAAGATTCTATTCATCAATCAGGAGATAGTTCCTTATGTTCCCGACAGCAACCTCTCGCTGATGGGTAAGGCATTGCCTCAGGCTATGCAGGATGCAGGTCATGAGATTCGCACGTTCATGCCTAAGTGGGGTACCATTAATGAACGCCGCGGACAGCTTCACGAGGTAATACGTCTGTCGGGTATGAACCTGATTATCGACGATACAGACCATCCGCTGATTATTAAAGTGGCTACTATCGTAGGAACACGCATACAGGTATACTTCATCGACAACGAAGACTACTTCACCAAGCGTAAGATGGAGCAAGACGAGAATGGCAACGACTATGCCGACAATGGTGAGCGTGCTATCTTCTTCGCTCGTGGCGTGCTGGAGACTGTCAAGAAGCTGCGCTGGGTGCCAGACATCATCCACGTACAAGGATGGATGAGTGCTGTTGTTCCCCTCTATATCAAGACAGCCTATCATGAGGAGCCCTCTTTTGCCAATACAAAGGTGGTAACATCCCTCTTCCCCAAGACCATCACTGCTGACTTGGGCAGCAACTTCAAGCAGTGCGTAGAGTTCCGTGAGGCCACTGCCGACCTGCTGAAGAAGTACAACGACAACTTCGATTTTGACGAGTTGAACAAGATGGCGATAGACTATAGCGACGGCGTCATTGCAGCCCACCAAGACATCAATCCTGAACTGCTGAAGTATGCCAACGCCAACAATATCCCCACCCTTGCATATCCCGGTGAGGATTTCCACAGTGCGTACGAGGATTTTTACGAAAAGATTTAAGTATTAGGAAAAGAAATGAAAAACTGGATAATGGTCGGGATTGCGCTTCTCATGGCAGCAATCTCGTCGTGTAGTGAAGACACATCAACACTAGGATATTCGCTGACCAGCGATGTTGACCGATTCACCATAGAGACGGATACCTTTAACGTTACTACCCGCTCCATTGCGTCGGGCTCTGTGTTGTCGCGCAATGCCTATTCTTATCTGGGCCGCATCAAGGACCCAGAAACGGGCACCTATATCAAGTGTGACTATACCACACAGTTTTCTATTCTTGAGTCTGAGGCAAGCAGCCTCTTCAGAAGTGCCGAGACCGTTGCCAGTCGCGACGAGAACGACCTTCCTATTGTCGACTCCTGCTACGTACATATTATGATTAACAGCTATCAGGGTGACTCACTGGCAGCTATGAAGCTCGCACTCATGGAGCTGGAAAAGCCCATGAAGAGCACGGATGCCATCTATACCGACTATGACCCTGAGGCTGCAGGAATCGTACGTACCGCTAATGGTGCCGTAAGAAGCGACAAGATATATGCCGCCACCGACCTGACACTCAGCGACAGTATGCGCAACGTATATCGCAGCGGTTCCTACTATGCCTACATCAAGGTACCTCTCAACAATGAGTATATTGACAAGAACGGCAAGAAATACAACAACTATGGTACCTACATCATGCGTAAGTACTATGAGAATGCCGCACTCTTTAAGAATTTCAACAGCTTCATACGCAACGTATGCCCTGGTTTCTATATCAAGTCAACCGATGGTCAGGGAATCATCATTGAGGTAGCCTTCACCCAGTTCTTTATGTACTATCGCTACAATTCGGGTGGTGCTGTTTATAATACGCAATGCTCGCTCAGCTCTACCGACGAGGTGCTGAAAGCCACGCATATCAGCTACAACCAGACGGGTATCGACAAGCTGGTAGCTGTAGACACCTGTACCTATCTGAAGACGCCTGCTGGCATCTATACAGAGGTAACACTGCCTATCGATGACATCAAGAAGGGCCACGAGAACGACACTATCACCTCAGCAAAGGTCACCTTTACCCGCATGCGTCCACGCAGCAATGTCTCTGAAGTAGTTCTTGAGGAGCCCACCAGAGTATTGCTTATTGAGAAGGATAGCCTCTACTCTTTCTTTGAGGATAATGGTACCCCCGACAATGCGAAAGCTTATCTGGCAACATATAACAGCAGCCAGAAAACCTATAGCTTCAACAACATCTCTTATATGATCAACCGCATGTATGCTCGCAAGGGCAAGTCGGCTGATTGGAACAAGGCAGTACTCATCCCTGTAGAGGTACAAACCTCCAGCTCAACGGCATCGACGGCATCAGGTATTGCCAACGAGATGAATGTCAATAGCGTACGCTTGGTAGGTGGCTCAGCCAATAAGCATGCCCCTATCCGTCTGAGCGTCATCTACAATGTTAACAAGTAGAGATGGCAGACAACTTCTTAGAGAAACACTATGAGGAGTATGAGGCCCGTAAGGCAGCCTATCTCCGCAAGAAGAAACATCTACCCAAACAAAAGTCTCGCCTTCTGGAGCGTCCAGAAGACGAGGCTTTATAACTTACTAGTCTCACTAGAAGAACTAGTACAACTAGAGATACCAGTCCCACCAGAATTACTAGTACTACCAGCCCTACTATCCAACAATCGTATATTTCGCGAATTTCAGCAAGAGCTGCTTAGTTCCTGCATTTTTGAAGTTCACCGTAGCCTTGGTATTCTCACCGCTACCCTCAATCTTCACAACAGTACCGATGCCAAAGCGCTGGTGTTCTATCACGTTGCCCTCGCGCAGACCGATATTACCAATAGCAGACTGAGGAGCAGGTGCTTCCCTACGCACAGGAACCAGGCGGGGCTTCACATCAGCAATAAACTGCGTAGCAACGGGGCGCGGATTCTGTGAATTACTTCTACCAGACCAACCAGCCCCACCAGAATACCCAGTCCTACCAGAACTACCAGACATACCAGCGCTACCAGAATAACCAGTCCTACCAGAGTTACCAGAATAGCCAGCTCCAGCAGAATACCCTGCCCTATTATTTGGCAGCCCAGGAATACCAGCGCCACCCTCCACTCTCAGCAGACTGGCGTCGATATCCTTGATAAAGCGACTGGGCGTATCATATTCCATCTTACCATAGCGGAAGCGGTTCTGTGCACATGTCAGGATGCAGTGTTTCTCTGCTCGGGTGATAGCCACATACAGCAGGCGACGCTCCTCTTCCAGCTCACGCATCGAACCCACGCACATTGGTGACGGGAAGATATTCTCTTCCAGTCCTACTACAAAGACTGTGGGGAATTCCAAACCCTTGGCAGCATGTACTGTCATCAGTGTCACCTTCGGCTGCTCTTCATCGCCCTCACTGTCAAGGTCGGTAAGCAGAGCCACCTCCTGCAAGAAGTCGCTAAGTCCTATCTCATTACCACGGTCTTCCTCCTTGCGCGACTCCACGAAGTCCTGCATACCACTCAAGAACTCCTCCAGATTCTCCTGGCGCGACAAGTCCTCAGGATTATTAGAGCCATAGATATCCTTGCTGATACCACTCTCCATGATGATAGAGTGTCCCAGTTCATAAGCATCCTCCTGAGCGATGCGTGCCGCCCAGCCCTCTACCAGCAGTTTGAAAGCCTCCAACTTGTTGAGCGTACCCTTCGCCAGTTGCAGGTCGAAGACGATAGGTTGCTGGATAACCTGCCACAAGCTGACATTATGCAGATTGGCAGTCTCCACAATTTTAGCTACCGTCGTATCACCAAT
>JAILMS010000075.1 GCA_024692385.1 Prevotella sp.
AAGCGATAAAACATTTGGTAGTTTCCAAAAAAGTGTTTACCTTTGCACTCGCTTTTAAGAAATGAGGCTCCCTAGCTCAACTGAATAGAGCATCTGACTACGGATCAGAAGGTTGTGGGTTTGAATCCCGCGGGAGTCACTTCAGAAGAAAGACAAGGAACAAAAATGATGTTTCTTGTCTTTTTTTATTTCCCCTCTGAACAAGTTCAACAGCACACACAAAATCCTATTCTGGTTCATTCAAAAAGTTGACATATAACTAAACCTGTTTTTTGATAGCGTGCCTTACAATTAATAACCACAGACGACCTCACCTCTCTTCCCTTACCAAGATGCACCTTAACACTAGAAAAGAAATCTGCGATTTTATTTGGTTTTGTGATCAGTTTTCAGTATTTTTGTGGCATAAATGATTCGTGGGTACTAGCGAGTGGCCCAAAACCGGGAATTCAAAGTAGATCAACTAACTTTTTAAAACATATCATTATGACTAAAGCAGAACTGAAGATGAATGCTAACCCTGTGGTGGCATACCTGGAAAAACCAACCGAATCCTTTACTAAAACTGACATTTTACGATTTATCGAGAACAACGGCATTAAAATGGTGAACTTCATGTACCCTGGAGGTGACGGTAAACTGAAAACGTTGAACTTCGTCATCACGGACAAAGGGTATTTGGAGACTATTCTCAGTTGCGGCGAACGCGTAGACGGCTCGAGTCTCTTCTCGTTTATTGAGGCGGGCAGTAGCGATCTATATGTGATGCCGCGCTTCTCGACGGCCTTCATAGACCCTTTCACGGAGATTCCAACGCTGTGCATGCTGTGCAGCTACTTCGACAAAGATGGACAACCGCTGGCTTCGTCGCCGGAAAACACGCTGCGCAAGGCTTGCCAGGCATTCCGCAAGACGACAGGCATGGAGTTTCATGCCATGGGTGAACTAGAATACTATGTAATAGACCAGGATGACAATTTCTATCCAGCCATCGACCAGCACGGATACCACGAGTCGGGACCATATGCAAAAATGAACGAGTTTCGCCAGCAGTGTATGCTATACATTGCCCAGACAGGTGGTAAAATCAAGTATGGTCACAGCGAGGTAGGCAATTTCAAACAAGAAGATAAGGTGTACGAGCAGAATGAGATAGAGTTTCTGCCGGTTCGCGCAGAGGAAGCTGCTGACCAACTGATGCTTGCCAAATGGGTTATCCGCAACTTAGCCTACGCAAAGGGACTGGACGTGACCTTTGCCCCCAAGATTACGGTGGGCAAAGCTGGCAGCGGCCTACACATCCACATGCGTCTAATGAAAGACGGTGTGAACCAGATGCTGAAGAACGGACAACTGAGCGAGGCAGCTCGCAAGGCCATAGCGGGCATGATGGACCTCGCGCCAAGCATTACGGCTTTTGGCAACAAGAATCCGACATCTTACTTCCGACTAGTGCCGCACCAAGAGGCTCCGACAAATGTCTGCTGGGGCGACCGCAACCGCAGCGTACTGGTACGCGTCCCTTTAGGATGGACGGCAAATGTAGATCTATGCCATGCTGCTAATCCACTGGAACCTGCAAATAAGCCTGACACGACAGCCAAACAGACGGTAGAAATGCGTTCACCGGACGGCAGTGCAGACCTGTACCAGTTGCTAGCGGGCTTGTGTGTGGCCTGTCGACATGGTTTTGAAATGGACCATGCACTGGCTGTTGCTGAGCAAACTTATGTAAATGTGAATATCCATGATGCGGCGAATGCTGACCGCTTGGACACATTAGCACAGCTGCCCGACAGCTGTGTGGCTTCAGCCCACTGTTTGCAGCAGCAGCGTGCGGTGTACGAGGAGCAGGGAGTGTTCAGCAAGGCCATGATTGACGGCATTATTCGTCAGCTAGAGGCATTCCACGATGAGACTTTGCGAAAAGACATTGAGAACAAACCAGAGGAAATAAGAAAACTAGTAGATGCTTATTTCCATTGCGGATAAAAGAAAAATGCTCCCTGCGGGGAGCATTTTGTATAACTACATTCCTGAATAACTACATATCAAAAATGAAGACAATGCAACCTTTCAGGAACTATTGTTAAAGGACACCGACCTTTAGCAAAACTTTTACGAACCGCTCATATATATTACAGATGACAAAGGATAGTATACGCTGCAAGAGAATGTCTAACAATAAGAAATTACTGAAATTTCAAAGAACTTTAAGTTAAATGGCACACTGTGTGCCTACACAGATATTTTTTTGTAAAATTCGTACATAAAAATTTGGTAATATTAAAAAAAAAACTTACTTTTGTCAACGTTATCCTGAAAACAATCTTTTTACCTTAAAAAAGGACTAATACCTATTGAAGAGAAAAGCGGTTGCCTGTGAGGGTCACCGCTTTTTCACATTCATTGATGAGAGCAATGGTCCCCTTATTCCTTATTATAAAAAATAAATAGAAATAAATTTGGTTTTTCGAATAAAAATGAGTAATTTTGCAGCCGATTTGGTCTGTTCTGGCTCAAAGAAGCGGTTGCACAATGTGACACGCCAGGCAGAAAAACCCGTTAAACAATTAATAAACAACAATGTACGCAATTGTAGAAATCAACGGTCAGCAGTTCAAGGCTGAGGAGGGCAAGAAGCTCTTCGTAAACCACATGAAAGATGTGGAAGCCGGTAAAACTGTTGAATTCGACAAGGTACTGCTTGTCGACAAAGAAGGTTCAGTTCAGGTAGGTGCACCCACCGTAAGTGGTGCAAAAGTAGTATGCGAAGTGGTTAATCCGCTCGTTAAGGGTGAGAAGGTTATCGTGTTCAAGATGAAGCGTCGTAAGGACTCTCGTAAGCGCAACGGTCACCGTCAGCAGTACACCCAGGTAGAAGTTAAATCAGTAATCGCTTAAAATTTAGGAGGAACAACATTATGGCACATAAGAAAGGTGTAGGTAGTTCTAAGAACGGCCGCGAGAGTGCAGCTCAGCGACTCGGTATCAAGATTTTCGGCGGTCAGAAGGTAGTAGCAGGCAACATCATCGTTCGTCAGCGTGGTTCTAAGCACAACGCAGGTAACAATGTTGCTATGGGTAAGGACGATACTCTGTATGCACTGGTTGATGGAACTGTAGAGTTCCACAAGGGTAAGCGCGACAAGAGTTATGTTTCTGTAATTCCTGAAGCTCAGGCCTAAGAGAACAAAACAAATAATTTATTCCAAACAAACAAGATAAGGGAACCCATTTGGGTTCCCTTTCTCTATGTCATCTTCTCTCCTACTACACTCCCCAAGATATGGTTCAGATAGGCACAAAATAAAAATTGATTGTCTCACGACAATCAACTTTTAAATTAACCTTAATAATCTAATACCATGAAAAACACACTGCAAAAATACTATTATTTCTTACAATCTGCAAGTTTTTATGGTATTTTACTATCAATATTTAACTTTCCTTAAAGTAACCATTAAGCCATTTAAGCTTTATTTGCACTTTCTTTTCTTCCTTTTGGTCTTCCATAGCGACACGATTAAGGAAACCGCTATTCTTAAGCGTCAGCATCTTTTGCGCTGCATCATAGTTAGCAGCAAGCCCTTCGTAAGCGATAGGGAGATACTTCTGGGTAGCCAACGGCTTCCAGGAAGTGGTATAGAAAGCGATGGTACTCTCACGCAGATCAGTACCATAGGTTTGAATCATACAAACCAGTTGCAGGTTATCATCATCCAGAAGACAGAATTCCACCGTTGACGCATCGTTCATACGAAATAGTGCGTAGGAATTCGTTAGCTGTAGAAGTTCACTCTTTCCCTCAAGAGCATTGCGCACCTCGGCTTTCATATTCGCCTCACTGAAGTCGATACAATCCAAGCGGTTGTTATGCGACAGATAAGGCATCAGCGAGTCGGGCATACTCTTCAGTGCATCACCCATTGTTTTCTGGGCAACTGCACTGTTAGCAAGTAACATGGCGAGTGATATCAATAATAATCTCATCCTCTTCCTGGTCGTAAATCGTGAACACGTACTGCCTTACCCTCACTGACAGGCAGCGAACCCTTCTTGACGAGCTTCACGCGAGGTGTGAGCAAAATCTCATCCTTTAGTGCGCGTTGGATATCGCGCGTCATCTTCTGCAGTTCGGGATAGACATCCGTATTCAGACCGTCAAGCTCCACCTCTACAGTCATGATATCATTATCATCCTCCGTGTCAAGGGTAATCAGATAGTTAGAACCCAAGCCCGGATACTGCACGAGAATCTTCTCCACCTGCATGGGGAATACGTTGACGCCCTTGATGATAAACATATCATCAGTACGTCCCTTGATGCGGTCGATGCGACGATGGGTACGTCCACACTTACACTCACCGGGAATGATGCGGGTGAGGTCGCGCGTACGATAGCGCAAGATAGGCATCATCGTACGGTCGAGCGTGGTCAGCACCATCTCGCCGATCTCACCATCAGGAACAGGCTCCAAGGTGTCAGGGTCTACAATCTCAATGATATAGTTGTCTTCCCAGAGATGCATACCGCACTGATACTTACACTCGAAAGCCACGCCAGGACCATTCATCTCAGTCATTCCAAACGAGTTGTAAGCCTTTACGCCCAACAGGCGCTCAATGCGCTGGCGCTGCTCTTCAGTATGGGGCTCTGCACCAATAAACAGTGTACGAAGTTTAGTAGAACGAGGATCCACGCCCTCTTCCTGGAATACCTCCGCCAAACGGATAGCATAAGAAGGAATGGCGTGCAGGCAAGTAGTACCAAAATCCTTGATAAACATAATCTGACGCTTAGAGTTACCAGCTGCTGCAGGCACCGTAGTAGCTCCCAGCCATTCAGCACCATGCTGGAAGCCAAGACCACCGGTAAACATACCATAGCCGCTGGAGTTCTGGAAGACATCACTCTTGCGACAGCCTACCATATACATATCACGAGCAATCATGTTAGCCCATGAACAGATATCATGCTCAGAATAGGTCACCACGGTAGGATGGCCGGTAGTACCACTGGTAGAGTGGATACGGATAGCATCATCCATATTGCCACCGACAAGTCCGAATGGATAGTTGTCACGAAGGTCTTGCTTAGTGGTGAACGGAAGCTTGCGGATATCCTCTGGTGTCTGGATTGAGTCGGCAGTAATACCCAAGTCGCCCAGGCGCTTCTTATAGAATGGTGAATTCAGAGCGACATTGATGCTCGTCTTCAGTTTCTCTACTTGGAGCTGTCTAAGCTGCTCACGTGGCATTTTCTCGATTTCCGGCTGCCAGCATTCCCCATCGGGCTTAATGGTCGCCATGATTTTCTCGTCAGTCATATAGTATTATGTATTTGTTTATTGGTTCTTATTATTGTTCTTTGGATAGTTGCATCATCATCACAGCAGCAAGACCTGCCGTCTCCGTTCTTAAACGGCTCTTACCAAGGTGGACTGACTGGTAGCCATTAGCTACTGCCTTACGCACCTCATCGATAGAGAAATCTCCCTCAGGACCTACGAGCACCAAGGCATCGTCTGTCGGCGCAAGCTGGCGCAGTTCATCAAACAGGTATGTACGGGGAACTTCCTCATAACAGTGAGCAATGTATTTATGACATGTACGAGGCTGATTGATAAAGCCGTCAAAGGGTGTCATCTCGTGGAGCGTGGTGAGCCAGGCCTTATGGCTCTGCTTGGTGGCAGCAATGACAATCTTCTCTGCTCGAGGCAGCTTGACAATGCTTCGTTCTGAGAACTGGCAATCGAGGAAAGTAATCTCATCGACACCGACCTCTACCGCCTTCTCTAGCATCCACTCCATGCGGTCCATCATCTTTGTAGGTGCTATGGCCAGATGCACATGTCCCTGCCATTGTGGCTCCTGGGGCAGTGTTTCCTTGATAGCATACTGGCAATGATGACCATGGGCCAACGTGACCTCCGCATGATAGTAACTGCCTACACCATCCATCAGCATCATCTCGTCACCCTCATGCAGACGAAGCACACGCAAGGCATGTGTCGCCTCATCAGCAGGCAACTCCGTCTGGGTTGCTGCATCGGGAACGTAGAAGAATCTGACCTCTTTCATATCTATTCTTGTTGAAGCGGGAAAAACCGCCTCCTATTTCTTTTTTAATGCTTGACTTCAGTAATGGGTTTCTGCTCTGGCTTGAAGACGATGGCAAAGGCAATACCCACCACCATAGCAAAAGCAGCGAAGATAAACCAGCAAGTCTCCCAATCGCCTACCAGGAATCCATTATCCAGATGACAATAGCTATTCACGATCTCACCAGCAGCCAGTGTACCGATGGTAGCACCCAGACCGTTGGTCATCATCATAAACAGGCCCTGAGCAGAGGCTTTGATGCTTGGCTCACACTCCTGGTCTACGAAGATACCGCCCGAGACGTTAAAGAAGTCGAAGGCTACACCATAGACAATGCAGGAGAGAATGAAGAAGATGACACCAGGCATAGCGGGATTACCGATACCGAAGAATCCGAAACGGAATACCCATGCAAAGAGTGACATCAGCATAACAATCTTGATGCCAAAACGCTTCAGGAAGAAGGGTATCATCAAAATACACAAGGCCTCACTGATCTGGGAGATAGAGGTCAACAGCGTAGCATTGTTGGCAGCAAAAGTATCGGCAAACTCAGGAATACCTTTATAATGAGTGATAAAAGGTCCTGCAAAACCGTTGGTTACCTGCAGACACATGCCCAGCAATGCCGAGAAGATAAAGAACAAGGCCATCTGGCGACGCTTGAAGAGCTTAAAGGCATTGAGACCAAGGCTATCAACGAGAGATACCTTACCTTCTTTCTTCTCCAACTTACACTCAGGCAATGTGAAGCAGTAAGCAAAGAGTACGATACTCAGTATTCCTGATACAAAGAACTGCATGTAAGTATATTGGAACTTATAATCATTCTCTGTCAGTGTGAAACCAAAACCGCTATCATCGATAAAGGCACAGTTGACAAACCACATGGTAGCGATGAACCCTACCGTTCCCAGTACACGAATGGGAGGGAAATCCTTCACGGTATCCATGCCGTTTTTCTTCAGAATGGCAAAGGCGGCCGTATTGGTCAGTGCGATAGTGGGCATAAAGAAGGCAACACTCAAGGTATAGAGTGCGATGAATAACGACTTGTCGGTCAACTCATTACCAAATCCTGCCTGTTGGCCCATCCACCAGCAGCTTATCATGAATCCACCAGCCACCAGATGACAAAGGCCCAGCAGGCGCTGTGGTTGGATATACTTATCAGCAACGATACCCATCAAGGTTGGCATAAAAATGCTGACAATACCCTGAATGGCATAGAACCATGAAATCTTGTCACCCAATCCAGCAGAAACGAGATAGTTTCCCATACAGGTGAGATAAGCTCCCCACACGGCGAACTCGAGGAAGTTCATGATTGACAAACGTACTTTTGTATTCATAGTCTTTAAATTTTAAGTTAATTGTTTACCTTTATAATAAGCCCTAAGCCCATCATTCTGCTTTTTTAATTCGATCCTTCCCTGCAGCCACTCTGTCAGAGGCTCCTCCCCGTCTAAAGGGTGCATTCTTACTACGTAGCCCTGTTCCAACGTTATTACGCAGAGAGGTTGGATCTGCCCCTCCGGCAGTAGCAATTCGTTGCAGGCTATCCGCCTTGACGGCTGCGATGGAATCGTTTTCATATTGTTCTAAAATCTCCTTGTTATGGAATTTGATTAACTGTATCTGACTGATAAACATCAGGCGACGTATCTCTACATTCTCCTCACTCTGAGGAAGATAGACAAAGCCTCGCAGTTCCTTGATATTCAACGTATTGTTAGAAGGAACGCGCACCTGCATGATACCTGATATAGAAACGTGGCCGACAGACTGAAGAACACTGTCATTCTCATACGTTGTCTTAATGCAGACAATGGCATCTTTCGAACCACTCTGCCAGATATGCTCAGCGACAAACTGGAACATAAACGAGTCGCCTACCTTAAAGGTAGAGTCGGCCTTGACGACAAAGTTCAGTCGGTTCTTGGTGGGTCTTGGAATCAGCAACATAGCGGTCTCATTGCGCCAGATGTTTGCTGTATCGCCCGTCTCACTATACTGTGAATAGCGATTGATATCACCTGCCGAGACACCCAGTCTCTTAGCGTCGAGAACCAATCGCTCGTGTACATGAGTATAAATCGTCTTCAGACGTTCCGCATGCGAATAGTAGTAAATCATCGAGGAGTCAAAGACGGCCTCTGTCACCTGGTGTTTTTCCAATACCGCCAGAAAATACTTGGTCTGATTGAAGTCAGCATTCATCGTATTCTCGATACGCGCCATCGACTCAGCCACATGATACTCATAGAGGATATCCTCCAATTCGTCTGGCTGGATATATTCAGATGGCACCGTAGGTTTGCAGCCTACCACCATCATGACGAGCAATATGAATACCAAGGACTTACGACTCATCGACCTTGCTCTTTTTCTTAAACGATATCTCGCCGACTTCCTTGCGATAGAACAGCAACAGCAGGACGACACCCACTGAGATGGAAGCATCGGCAAAGTTGAAGATAGGACTGAAGAACACATAGGGATTGCCACCCACCATAGGTACCCAGTCGGGCCAGGTAGTCACTATCAGCGGGAAGTAGAACATATCTACCACCTTACCCATCAGGAAAGGTGCATAGCCCGTTCCGAAGGGTACAAAATAAGAAGTATAGAACTCAGAAGAAGCATTGAATATCAATCCGTAGAACATCGAGTCCAGCAGATTGCCAATAGCTCCCGCCAATATCATCGACAGACATATCAGATAGCCCCATCGTGTCTGACGCTTTACCAAGCCGGCCAGATAACAGGTGAGCACCGAGATAGCCACAACACGGAATAGGCTCAATACAAGTTTCGAGCCTATCTCCATGCCATAGGCCATGCCGTTGTTCTCAATAAATACAATCTTGAACCACGACAATATCTCTATTTGTTCGTGAAGCATCATGTTAGTCTTTACCCATATCTTGATGAGCTGGTCTATCAGAAGGACACCCACCACGATAAGCGTGACTAACACGCCGCGTTTTGCTGTCTGTTGCCTGTCCATCGATTACTTCTTACCAGCCATTTTAGACTCTACGCTGAGTGTGGCATGAGGTACGGCACGCAGACGCTCCTTAGGAATGAGTTTACCCGTAATACGGTCAATACCGTAGGTCTTGTTCTCGATACGGGTCAGCGCAGCCTTCAGGCCCTGAATGAACTTCTGCTGACGGGCTGCCAGAGAGATCAGTTCTTCCTTCGACTGTGTAGCACTACCCTCTTCCAAAGCCTTATATGTAGGAGAGGTATCGTCTACATCGTTGGAATCCTGATTCATCAGGACGCGCATCATCTGGTCGTAGTCACGCTTGGCCAGCGCCAACTTTTCATTGATAATCTCGCGGAACTCCTCGAGTTCCTCATCCGAGTAACGTGTTTTGTCTGCCATATTCTTTTAGATTTTTGTTATTTGTATATTCAGTTTAAAGTCGTCAAAATCGACCTCCGTACCATCGTTAGCAGCAATCTGGATGCTGTCAGCCAGTACCTGTGTCTTGATATACTCGCCAAAGGCATTGACAGAAGCCTCGATTTCTGCCTGTGGAGCCAGCGTGATGCTGATACGGTCGGTAATCTCCAAACCACTCTCCTTACGGATGTTCTGGACGCGGTTGATGATTTCACGGGCCATACCCTCCTGACGCAGCTCGTCGTTGAGCTCTACCTCAAGGGCAACGGTCAGGGCACCTTCGTTAGCCACCAGCCAGCCTGGAATATCCTCGCTGATGATTTCTACGTCGGCAACCTCAACAGTCAGGGCATTACCCTCAACGATGATACCGATAGTACCATTTGTCTCCAGCTCAGCAATCTGCTCCTGTGTCAGGACATCGACAGCAGCGGCAACAGCCTTCATCTGCTTGCCGAACTTCTTACCCATCACACGGAAGTTACACTTCACCTTCTTCACGAGAATGCCGGCACCCTCAACGAACTTCAGTTCCTTCACGTTCACCTCGTTCATAATCAGGTCCTTGACAGCCTCGATATGCTTACGCTGCTCGTCGGTAGCAGGAATCATGATGGCCTGCAGTGGCTGGCGCACCTTGATATTTACCTTACGGCGCAGGGCGAGTACCATAGAGGTAATCTTCTGAGCCATCTCCATACGGGCCTCCAGATCCTTATCAATCAGCGACTCGTCGGCAACGGGGAATGAATCCAAGTGTACGCTGTCCTTCTCACCGCCCAGGTCCTTATACAACTGGTCTGTATAGAATGGAGCAAATGGTGCCAACAGCTTGCTGACAGTCATCAGACAGGTATAGAGTGTCTCGTATGCTGAGCGCTTGTCGTCGCTCATCTCCTTACCCCAGAAACGTTTACGGTTCAGGCGAACGTACCAGTTAGAGAGGTCGTCGTTCACGAAGGCATCGATAAAGCGGCCAGCACGCGTTGGATCATAACCATCGAGCTCAGCGGTAACCTTCTGCACCAGAGTATTGAGGCTGGAGAGGATCCAGCGGTCAATCTCGGGCTTATTGGCTGCAGATACTGCAGCAGTATTGGTAGGCTCAAAGCCATCCACATTAGCATACAGCGCAAAGAAGCTATATGTATTATATAAGGTACCAAAGAACTTACGACGGATCTCATCCACGCCCTCTGGGTCAAACTTCAGGTTGTCCCAAGGTTCTGAGTTGGTCATCATATAGAGGCGTACGGCGTCAGAGCCATACTTCTCAATCATATCAAACGGATTCACCACGTTGCCCACGTGCTTCGACATCTTGTTACCCTTGGCATCGAGCACAAGACCAGAAGAGATAACGTTCTTGAAGGCCACACTGTCGAAGATCATCGTAGCAATGGCGTGCAACGTAAAGAACCATCCACGCGTCTGGTCAACACCCTCGTTGATGAAGTCGCAAGGGAAGGCAATACCTTTGTCGATGAGTTCGCGGTTTTCAAACGGATAGTGAATCTGAGCGTAAGGCATAGAACCAGAGTCGAACCATACGTCAATCAAGTCTGACTCACGCTTCATGGGCTTACCCGAAGCAGAGCAGAGCACGATATAGTCCACATACGGACGGTGCAGGTCGATCTTATCGTAGTTCTCCTTGCTCATATCGCCGGGAACAAAGCCCTGATCCTTCAGCAGATTAGACTTCATGAAGCCAGCCTTAACGGCCTTCTCTATCTCGTTATACAACTCTTCTACCGAACCGATACAAATTTCCTCTCCGTCTTCTGAGCGCCAGATAGGCAGTGGAGTACCCCAGAAGCGTGAACGAGAGAGGTTCCAGTCGTTCAGGTTGTCAAGCCAGTTGCCGAAGCGGCCCGTGCCAGTTGACTCAGGCTGCCAGTTGATGGTCTTGTTGAGCTCTGACATGCGCTCCTTGCAAGCCGATGACTTGATAAACCAGCTATCCAATGGATAGTAGAGTACAGGCTTGTCGGTACGCCAGCAGTGAGGATAGTTGTGGACGTGCTTCTCAATCTTGAATACCTTGTTCTGAGCCTTCAGATCCATGCAGATAGAGATATCCAGCGTCTCGTCCTTGTCGGTCAGCGTATCGTCGTAGGCATTCTTCACATAACGGCCAGCGAACTTGTTCCACTCCTCGACATTGACATAGTTCTTAACGAATTCCTCGTCGAGATCCTCAACGACGAAGTACTTACCCTGCAGGTCAACGACAGGACGCTCAGCGCCCTTCTTGTCAATCAGCACGATAGGACATATGCCAGCTTTCTTAGCTACGAAAGCATCGTCAGCACCGAAGTTAGGAGCAATATGTACAATACCGGCACCATCGTCGGTCGTTACGTAGTCACCAGGAATCACCTTGAAGGCCTCGCCCATAGGCTTGATGGCAGGCATCAGCTGCTCATACTCCATACCTACGAGGTCGGCACCCTTGTAGCGGGCAACGATACGATAGGGAATCAGCTTAGCGCCCTTCTCATAGGCGGGCAGCTCACCACCGTCAGTGATAGCGCCCTCTGCAGGCAGATAAGCGTTCAGACGAGCCTCGGCCATCACAATCGTGATAGGCTCAGCGGTGTATGGATTATAGGTCTGCACAGCCACATAGTCAATCTTCGGACCTACGCAGAGTGCTGAGTTAGCAGCCAGTGTCCAAGGTGTTGTGGTCCATGCGAGGAAATACGGTGTACCCCACTCTGCCATCTCAGGTTTCGGATTATTCATCTTAAACTGAGCGGTACATGTGGTATCCTTCACGTCACGATAGCAACCGGGCTGGTTCAACTCGTGGCTGGAAAGACCAGTACCTGCAGCGGGTGAATATGGCTGGATGGTGTAGCCCTTGTAGAGCAGTCCTTTCTGATAGAACTGCTTCAGCAGCCACCACAGCGTTTCAATATACTTATTATCGTAAGTGATGTAGGGATTGTCAAGGTCAACAAAGTAACCCATCTTCTCCGTCAGGTCACGCCATTCCTGGGTGTACATCATCACATTCTCACGACACTTCTTGTTATAGTCTTCAGTAGAGATATACTTGTCGCTCTCCTTGTTATCGATATCGGCCTTGGTAATGCCAAGCTCCTTCTCGACACCCAGTTCTACGGGCAGTCCGTGGGTATCCCAGCCAGCCTTACGCTTCACCTGGAAGCCCTTCATGGTCTTATAACGGTTGAAGGTATCCTTGATGCTGCGCGCCAGCACGTGGTGGATTCCTGGATGACCATTAGCTGAGGGAGGTCCTTCAAAAAATACAAACTGCGGACAACCTTCTCGCTCCGTCACGGAGCGCCAGAAGACATTTTTCTCCTTCCACATCTGCAGCACGTCATTGTTCGTCTGCGTCAAATTCAAGCCGTTGTGTTCGGCAAATCTCTTACTCATAAATTATCGATAATTTCTTACTGTTTTCTTAATGACATGCAAGGGCGGAATACCCCGCTCTCGCGAATTGCTTGCAAAGGTAATCATTATTTTTTATTCCACCAAATTTCTATCCTGCTAAAGTGTTAAATTAAGAAAAGAAAACTCTAAGTATCGAAGGCGTTGATTCTGCGGAAGGAATGGCCACATTCTGGCTAACACGAAGACCGATAGCCCAGATAATAATTCCTTGATTATCAATAATTACAAGTTGTTTTCTTTTATCAAAGATTGATAACTTCATGTCGGTCATCAGGTCACTTAACAGTTTGCGTCCCTTCATACCGTAGGGCACCATCCAGTCACCTTCTTCCACTCTGCGAACCGTCAGTGGGAAGTTAACTTTACTTGCATCGAGCGTAGCCACATACGGATCCTTGGAAACAGGAAAATCGCCACTTTCAACGCGAATTTTATGCTCCTCATCCAGCACATAGACGCCCGTTTCGGGAATAACAAGTGGCTTCATGGGCTCTAAATGTGGCTCAATCAGCAAGCACTCCCTATCGACAAGCAAGTCATAATCTGCCGAAGAGAAGATACTACCAATGCTATCAGCACACATGGAAGCACAGATCTGAACAGCCTGCACCGAGTTAAAGCCGTAGTCTGCAAGCAGCTCGTAGAGCAGATAATCACTGAGAACATCAGTCTTTCGGATAACCGTTCTGTCTGCTTCTACTCGCACGCTCTTCTGTTTATAGTCATCCAGAAGCGCCTCTACAGCCGCCATACGCTCTGTCATGCGCTGGATATTCTCCAGTGCCTTGCTATTCAACTGTTGTAGCTCAGGAATAATATGGTGGCGCACCTTATTTCTGGTTGCTTCATCCTCCAGATTCGTACTGTCCGTAACGTATTTCTGTCCTCTCTGCGCCAGAAAATCCTCAATTTCAGCACGAGAAACACACAGGAGAGGTCTCAGGATATAGCCGTTACGAGGGCGAATACCCGTCAGTCCACGAACGCCCGTACCACGAGCCATATTCAGAATAACCGTCTCCACTGAGTCATCCCGATGGTGCGCTACACAGATACCTGTCGCACCGATATCCTCACGTAGTTGCTCAAACCAGTGATAGCGCAACTCACGAGCAGCCATCTCAGTACTTACTTTATGCAGTTCGGCATATTCACGGGTATCAAAATGGGCACGATGAAACGGGATGTTTTTATCACGACACAGCTGTTCGCAGAACGCCTCATCCCTATCCGATTCGGCTCCTCTGAGATGGAAATTGCAATGGGCAGCATGCACTTTATAGCCCATTTCATCGAGCAACAGAAGCAGCGCGACACTATCTGCGCCACCACTTAAAGCAACGATATATAACTCGCTTAGATTAAGCAGTTTATGTTTTCCGATATATCGAGCTACCTTACTCAACATAGAGCACTAAACCCTTCAGGTACTCACCCTCGGGATGATAGATATTGATGGGGTGATCAGCAGGCTGATGCAGCTGATGCAGGATGCGCACCTTACGCTTGGCGAGAGCTGCAGCAGTAAACACAGCATTACGGAAGTGATCTTTCGTCACCACCTGCGAACAAGAGAACGTAAAGAGGATACCACCCTTCTCGATTTTCTCGAAGGCTTTCTGATTGAGGCGGGTATATCCCTTCAGTGCATTATGCAGCGCCCCACGATGCTTAGCGAAGGCTGGTGGGTCAAGAATAATCAGGTTATAGTTAGAGCCGGCACGCTCGAGATATTTGAAAGCATCCTCACAATAGGCCTCGTGACGGGCATCACCCGGGAAGTTCAGCTCCACATTCTGCTTGGTCAGTTCGATGGCTTTAGCCGAACTGTCCACACTATGTACGAGTTCAGCACCGCCACGCATAGCATAGAACGAGAAGCCACCCGTATAGCAGAACATATTGAGCACACGCTTGCCCTTGGAGAATTTCTCCAGCAGCGAACGGTTCTCACGCTGGTCAACGAAGAAGCCCGTCTTCTGGCCTTTCAACCAGTCTACACGGAACTTAAGACCATTCTCCGTGGCGATATTGTCGTCAGAGCCGCCCACCAAAAATCCGTTCTTCAACACCTCATCGTTGTCGAAGTGTGGCGTTGCATTCATATCATCAGCTGTCATAAATGGCAGCGTCGTCTCACTCTTATAATAAATATGAGAAATGCGCGATTCCATCACGTCGACCAGTGCATGAGCTATCTCCTTGCGACACAGGTGCATACCGATAGAATGAGCCTGCATGACAGCCGTCTGTCCATACACGTCGATGATTAAGCCCGGCAGGTTGTCGCCCTCGCCATGTACCAGGCGGTAGGTGTTGTTATTAGGATTATCGGCAATACCGATGGCCTGACGCATCTGCAGCGCCGACGACAAGCGGGAATGCCAGAATTCATCGTCAATCTGAACATCAGAGAACGTCAACACGCGCACGGCAATAGAGCCCTCTTGATAGTGGCCGACAGCGATAAAATCGCCCGAATTAGTCACCACACGCACTATCTCACCCTCACTGACTCCCTCGTCAATTCGGGCAATAGCACCTGAGAATACCCAAGGATGAAATCTCTTGAGACTCTCCTCCTTACCTTTACGCAGCTGAACTTGTTTCATCATCGTTTACTTTTATCAGTTCATAATCACCCGTCTGCTCCAGTCGCAACAGCTCTTCATACAGCATGATGCACGACCAGGCATCGGTAGCAGCATACAATTTCTGCTTATCACTCAAAATGTCTGCCTCCCAATTAGTCAGCTGCTCGCGCTTAGAGATGCGCTGGCCGAAGAAGTTTGCATACAACTTCTGCAGACTCATATCCTCAACGCCTACCTCACTGACGCGGTTTTGCAGGTCAATGAACAGGCCCGTCTCGAAATCGCCAAGGCGACGCAGTGAGTTGAGGTCATCACGCAACGACAAGCCAATCTTAGATACTGTGGTATCCTCCAAAAGGCGCTTCACAGAAGGCGACATACCCAACTGATTCAGACGGAAGAGGAAACACACGTCATAGCTCGACACCTGCAGGAGGGCCACCCGATGCGCCTGTCCCTTACGGAACGAGGGGCGCGTCTCAGTATCCACGCCTAGAATGGGCTGTGACAGCAGATAGCGCACGGCCTTCTCGGCTTCCTGCTCAGTCAATACCACCACGATGCGCCCTTCAAAGAGCACTCTTGGCAGGTCTCCTATCTTTGATTTATCGTATTTGCTATAAATTACTTTTTTCATTTGGGGTGCAAAGTTAGTGAAAATAAATAAAAAAACCACCATTTTGTGATTAAATATAAGAAATTATTTGTACTTTTGCATTTCGTAATCATCTAATAATGTATGGCAAAGAAGAAAACTAACAAGGCTTCTGAAAAGACAGCATCCTCACTGCGTGAGGCCTTAGGCATTGACAAGATATTTTTCAACGAGCGAATCAATTTTGTAATCGGTTTCTGCTTGCTCATCATTGCAGGCTACCTGATATGGGCGTTTGTCTCGTATTTCGCCACGGGCAATGCTGACCAGAGCCTGATAGAATCGCCTCGCGACGGCGAGATTATGAATGAGGCGCGCGAATTCCAGAACTCCTGTGGTTCGCTGGGAGCTTATGCCGCCCATTTCTTCATCAAGCGCTGCTTTGGCCTGTCAGCCTTCTTCATTCCCATCTTTATGATGATGGTGGCCGTTACCATGATGCGTGCCTATCAGGTGCGCCTGCTGAAGTGGTTTATGTCACTGACCATCGTTATGATATGGGCCTCTGTCACGATGGCGAAATTCCTGGCACCTTTCTTTGAGGATGCCTGCTTCAATCCTGGCGGTGACCACGGACTGGCCATCTGTCAGCAGATTGAGGGTTTGCTGGGCGTGCCCGGTCTGACGGCTCTTCTGGGCTTGTCGGCAGTGGCCTTCCTTGTTTATCTCAGCATGGAGACCGTCATCATTATCCGCAAGGTTTTCAATCCATTGCATTACCTGAAGAAGATTCCCATGACCATCAATGTAGGAGGCGGTGACGGAGAATCTACCGATGAGAATACGACTGACGACGACCGTGTATACGACAATCCCGAGACAGAAGAAGTCATCTTCGACCTGGGCGAACCTCAGCAGGAGGAAGAGGAACAGGAAGACGATCAGGAGAACATGGTCGATACCCCAGTAGACACCACACCTGAGGAGGCTGCTGGCGAGAACGACGATACAGAATTTGTCATCGAGGAGACAGAAGAGGAGGAAGCAGCAAGTGGCAAGAGCGTAGCAGGCAACTATGGCGACATCTCGACGCCCTACGACCCCAAGCGCGACTTAGAGAACTACCGCTATCCCACCCTCGACCTGCTGCAGCAGTATGAGAGCGACGGCAAGCCGTTTATCGATATGAACGAGCAGAACACCAACAAGAACCGTATTGTTGATGTGCTGCGCAACTTCGGTGTAGAGATCTCAAGCATCAAGGCTACCGTAGGTCCTACCATCACGCTCTACGAGATAACGCCAGCCCCTGGCGTGCGCATCTCTCGCATCCGTAATCTGGAGGACGATATCGCCCTGTCACTCTCTGCCCTCGGCATCCGTATCATTGCTCCTATCCCCGGCAAGGGAACCATCGGTATTGAGGTTCCTAACGCTAAGCCCGCTACGGTGTCTATGCGTTCTATCCTTGACTCCAAGAAGTTCCAGGAGTCTACGATGGAGCTGCCCTGTGCTGTCGGTAAGACCATCACCAACGAGGTCTTCATGTTCGACCTCGCCAAAGCTCCCCACCTGCTGGTTGCCGGTGCCACTGGTCAGGGTAAGTCTGTCGGTCTGAATGCCATCATCACTTCACTGCTCTATAAGAAGCACCCCGCAGAGTTGAAGATTGTGCTCGTTGACCCCAAGAAGGTGGAGTTCAGCGTTTATAGCAGCATAGAGAACCACTTCTTGGCTAAGATTCCCGATGACGAGGCAGATCCCATTATCACTGACGTCACCAAGGTGGTACGCACGCTCAACTCGCTGTGTAAGGAGATGGACACCCGTTACGACCTACTGAAGATTGCACAGGCTCGTAATATTAAAGAATACAACAAGAAGTTCATAGACCGTCAGCTCAATCCTGAGCACGGTCATCGCTTCATGCCATACATCGTGGTTGTCATTGATGAGTTCGGCGACCTGATTATGACCGCTGGCAAGGAGGTCGAGTTGCCTATTGCACGTATTGCCCAGCTAGCGCGTGCCGTGGGTATCCACATGATTATCGCCACCCAGCGTCCTACCACGAATATCATTACTGGTACCATCAAGGCCAACTTCCCAAGCCGTATCGCCTTCCGCGTAGGTGCCATGATTGACTCTCGTACCATCCTTGACCGTCCAGGTGCTCAGCAGCTAGTAGGTCGTGGCGATATGCTCTACCTGAATGGTGGCGAGCCCGTGCGCGTACAGTGTGCCTTCGTAGATACGCCAGAGGTTGAGCGCATCAATACATTTATCTCCGACCAGCAAGGCTACACCTCTGCCTTCGAGTTGCCAGAGCCCGACACCGACGATGGTGAAGGTGGCGGCGAAGGTCGCGACGTAGATATGCAGCACCTCGACCCGATGTTTGAGGACGCCGCCCGTCTCATCGTTCGCGAGCAGAGCGGTTCTACCAGTTTAATTCAGCGTAAGTTTGCTATCGGCTACAACCGTGCTGGTCGTCTGATGGACCAGCTGGAGAAGGCTGGCATCGTGGGTGCTGCTCATGGTAGCAAGCCTCGTGAGGTATTAATTATGGACGAAAACAGTCTTGAAAATCTATTAGCACAATGGAAAGGATGAATAAATTTAGATGGTTAGTGTTAGCAACACTATTCACTGTTCACTGTTCACTGTTCTCTAACCACGCAGTGGCGCAGAGCGCCAAGCAGGTACTCGACAAGACGGCAGCTGTCGTTTCAGCCAAGTCGGGTGCAAAGGCCTCGTTCTCTATCAAGGGCGACCAGATGAATGCCAGCGGCTCCATCGCCATCAAGGGCAAGAAGTTTCAGGCTACCACGCCTCAAGCTACTGTATGGTTTGACGGCAAGACACAGTGGACCTACCTGAAAAAGAACGACGAGGTAAACATTGCCAACCCCTCAGAGTCAGAACTGGCAGCCATCAACCCCTACAACTTCATCTATCTGTATAAGAATGGCTACAAATATACGATGGAGAAGAAAAACGGCAATTTCATCGTACATCTCACGGCATCTGGCAAGCGCAGCATCCAGGAGATGTATATCACTATCAACCAGAAAACATACATTCCATCACAGATACGTATGCGCCAGCAGAAAGGTTGGACCACTATCAACATCACTGGTTTTCAGCAGAGCAAACTCTACGATGGAATGTTCCGTTTCAACTCAAAAGACTTCCCTAACGCTGAAGTAATCGACCTTAGATGAACAAGATTAAACTATTCTTTCTATTACGTAAGAACGTGAAGTTGAGCAACAAACGCAACGTCATGTTCGAAGCCAACCAGTATGGCAAGTTCTTTGGCTACATCATGGTAGCCATCCTTTCCGTAGAGTTTCTTGGCTTAGGTACCTTCTTCGGATGGCTGGCCGCCAAGGAGCAAGTGCCCGAGATGGTGCTCTACTTCATGCCCTTCCTGCTTATTCTAGACTTCGGTGCGCGTTTTGCAACCCAGCAGACTCCGATGATGCTGGTGAAACCATATCTGCTGACACCTATTAGTAAATATAGTGCCATCGAGTGTTTCCTCATCCAACAGTTGCTGGATGGTGGCAACTTCGTATGGATGACACTGTTCCTACCCTACACCTTCATCGTCTGGTGTGGCGGTATGACAGGATGGGCAGCCATCGGCATGCTCTGCCTGCTGCACCTCATGGTACTGATCAACAGCCAGTGGTACCTGCTAATGCGCACACTCGTCAACCAAAGTATGTGGTGGTGGGCATTACCTGCTGTTTTATATGGTTCATGTATAGTACCTTTCTTCGTGCTATCAGACAGCCAGATTGATGCTGTTTTCGATTTCTTGAGCGACACCATTGCTGGCCATGTCTTCTCGTGGTGGAGCTTTGGCATCGTAGCCGTCCTCTTCGTCATTCTGTTTGCCATCAATCGACACATGCAGATGCATCTCATTTACGATGAAATCTCGAAGAAAGAGAAAACCAAGCTAAAGCACGTATCAGAATTCAAGGCACTGAACCGCTTCGGACAGATTGGCGAATACCTGAAGTTGGAGATAAAGAGCACCATGCGCAACAAGGCCATCCGCGGCCGCTTCATCCAAGGTGTATGCTTCATCACCTTCTTCTCGCTGGCCATCTCCTTCCTCGACATCTATCGCAGCTCCTTCGAGCGCAACTTCTTCTGCCTCTACTGCTTCCTCTTCTTCGGCTCCGTCAACCTCACCAAGGTGATGTGTCCCGAGGGCAACTATATCGACCTGCTGATGGTGCATGAGGAGAACATCCTCACGCTGCTGCGCGCCAAGTACTACTACTATTGTGCCGTACTGCTGCTGCCCTTCCTCATCACGCTCGTCCCCATTATCATGGGTAAGTTCTCCTTGCTCATGGTACTGGCCTACCTGTTCACCGTCACGGGCCCCATCTACCTCATACTCTTCCAGATGGCCGTCTATAACAAACAGACACTGCCGCTCAACGAGAAGCTGACGGGTAAGAACCAGATGGAGAACAAGTGGCAGATTATCGTCTCGCTGGGCACCATGTTTGGCCCTGTGCTGATCATCAGCCTGCTGCAGATAATCTTCTCGCCAGACGTAGCCTACTGGATTATGTTCCTCACCGGACTGGCCATCACGCTTACAGAGCCCTATTGGCTGCGTAACATCTATCGTCGTATGATGCTGCGCCGTTACGAGAACCTCGAAGGATTCCACTCCTCAAGATAGTTGACAGGTGACAGTTGAAAGTTGAAAGTTTCTCATTTTCTCTATTTCTCAATTTAATGAAGACTATTCTCATACAAGTAGGCAAGACCGTCAATAAGCACTTCATAGCCGGCATAAACGACTATGTAGAACGTATTGGACATTATATGTCCTTCGAGGTTGTCACCATTCCTGAATTGAAAAATACCAAGAACCTCACGGAGGAACAACAGAAACAGAGCGAGGGAGAACTGATCCTTAAACAGCTGCAACCCTCTGACACCGTCGTCTTGCTCGACGAGCATGGCAAGGAATACCGCAGCATCGAGTTTGCCCGTTGGCTCGAACAGAAGCAGCAGACTGCCCGCCGCCTCATCTTCGTCATCGGAGGCCCCTACGGCTTCTCCCCCGCCGTTTACAGCCGTGCCAACGAACAGCTCAGTCTCTCTAAGATGACCTTCTCCCACCAGATGATACGCCTCACCTTCACCGAGCAGATCTATCGCGCCTGCACCATCATCAAAGGTGAGCCCTACCACCACGAGTAATCCCTAATATTTTATTAAGCATACATAAGACAGCCTATCTCAGTTCTGGGATAGGCTGTCTTGTGCGTAGGATAGACTAACACAGCATCAATATGTGAAGTAATTATGGTTAGCTTAGAAAGCAGGAACCAATCTGGTAGACGGCGGCAGAGACTACCCACGCCAATACGGTGGTATAGACGGCGGCGAAGATGGCCCAGCGCCATGAGCCACTCTCCTGCTTGATGGCGGCAATAGTGGCAATGCAAGGGAAGTAGATGAGCACATAGAGCAGGAAGCAGTAGGCGGTGAGCTGTGAGAAATTATAGGCGCCATCGCCATAGAGCACACCAATGGTGCTGGCCACAATCTCCTTAGCACCGACACCGGCTATCAGGCTGACATCCAAGCGCCAGTCGAAGCCCTGAACAGCAAAGATGGGTTCTACAGCCTTTCCTAACAGTCCGATGAAGCTTTCTTCCAACGAAGGAGCAACGCCCATAGTACCGAAATAGCCTAATGCCCACACAAGGATGCTGGCCACGAGGATGATGCCACCCATTTTCTTCAGATACTGCTTGCCTTTCTCCCACGTATGGCGGAAGATGGCTTTGGCTGTGGGGAAACGGTAAGGGGGCAGTTCCATCACGAAAGGTGTGTCTTCACCTTTGATGACCCATGAGCTCAGCACACGGGCAATAATAACGGAAAGGGCGATTCCAACGACATAGAGCGAAATCATCACCAGGCTCTGGTAGCGAACGGTGAAGAAGGCTCCCGTTATCATAATATAAATAGGTAGGCGCGCGGAACACGACATCATGGGTAATACCAGCATGGTGATAAGGCGCGAGCGACGGCTCTCAATGGTACGGGTGGCCATCACAGCAGGGACATTGCAGCCAAAGCCCATAATCAACGGGATAAACGACTTGCCGTGGAGTCCCATGCCGTGCATCAGCTTGTCCATGATAAAGGCGGCACGAGCCATATAGCCCGAGTCTTCCATGATGGAGATGAAGGTATAGAGTATCAGAATCTGCGGCAGGAAGACGATGACAGAGCCTACACCGCCGAGGACACCATCAATAAGCATCGCTTTCAACGGACCGTCGGCCATCGTATCGCCAATCAGGGCACCTAACTGCTCGACACCCATTTCTATCCAATCCATCGGGTACTGACCGAGAATGAACGTTACCTCAAACATCAAGTAGAGGATGAAGAAGAAAATGGGGAAGCCTACCCAGCGATTGGTAATCAGAGCGTCCAGCCTATGGGTGGTCTTATAGGTATTTTCCTTCATTCCAACGATATATCCTGACTCATGCAAGGCACCACGGATGAAGCCGTATTTGGCATCCATAATGGCGGTCTCGGAGTCGTCGCCCGTCTCTTCCTTGATACGACGTACAGCCGTATCGCGAGCAGCGATAATATGCTCGTAGTCGGGCAGGTCGCGCACAATGGCATCGACCTCTTTATCCATCTCCAGCAGCTTGATGGCTATCCAACGAGTGGAATAGTGCATGCGAAGTAAGGTGTTATCTCTCAGATATTTCTGAATATTGACTATACCATTTTCTATCTCATGGTCGTGCTTGATATGGAAGTGACGATAGTACTGGTCGTGGCCCTCACGACTCTCAAAAATGTGTATCACCTCGCTGAGCAACTGCTCTAATCCCCTACCCGTTTTGAACGACGTAGGAACCATCGGCATACCCAACAATGAGCTGAGCTTATCGACATCCAGTTTATCGCCACGCAGCTCCAATTCGTCAAACATATTCAGTGCGCAGACCACACGGAGGTGCATATCCATCAGCTGGGTGGTGAGATACAGGTTGCGCTCAATGTTCGACGCGTCGATGACATTGAGCACCACGTCGGGCGTATCGTCAAGGAGTTGCTTGCGGACATACAGCTCTTCAGGAGAATAGGCCGACAAGGAATAGGTTCCCGGCAGGTCGATTAAGCGGATGCGGTATCCTCCAAAGTGGGTATATCCCTCTTTAGCATCAACGGTAACGCCACTGTAGTTGCCTACATGCTCGTGGGAGCCAGAAGCGAAATTGAACAGCGACGTCTTACCACAGTTGGGATTACCCACCAAAGCAACGGTAATCTCCTTCACACCAGCGGCATGCTGCTGGTCGCGAGGCGTAGACGTAGAAGTCATAGGATTATCCTCAGCGGCGCGCTGACGCTCGTAGCTCACCTCTATCTGTTCAGCCTCCTGACGGCGCAGACTGACCTCATAGCCCATCACCTTGTATTTCACGGGGTCTTGCAGCGGGGCACTGAGCAATGCCTCGATCTGCTGGCCCTTGATGAAACCCATCTCGATGATGCGCTTACGGAAGCCACCGTGTCCTTTTACCTTTACTATATAGGCTTTCTCGCCTGACTTCAGATCTGAAAGATACATACCTTTTTCTATTTGACTGCAAAGGTAGCAAAGTTTTTCTACATGAAAAAATGTTTCTGTAGAAATACCTAAAAATGATGAAGAAAAAAAGACCGGAGAGGCTATTCTTTGACAGGAAGTGGAGTGACGAACTTCATCTCACGAAGGATACGCCTCTGGCGTTTCAGCATATAACTGCTGGGGTTGGCAGAATTGAAACGACGCGGATTGGGCAGCGTGACGGCAATCAGTGCACACTGGGCCTTGGAAAGCTGACCGGCAGTAGTGCCGAAATGCCACTGAGCCACCGCATCAACGCCATAGATGCCATCGCCCATCTCGATGCTGTTGAGATAGACCTCCATGATGCGCTCCTTGCTCCATACCAGTTCGATGAGTACGGTGAAATAGACCTCGAAGCCCTTACGAATCCATGAGCGTCCGGGCCACAGAAAGACGTTCTTAGCGGTTTGTTGCGAGATGGTGGATGCTCCATGCTTACGCCTGTCAGGATGCTTGATATTGCGCATAGCAGCCTGTTCAATGGCTTTGAAGTCGAAGCCGTGATGCTCCAGGAAATGAGCATCCTCAGAGGCCATCACAGCAGTAGCCATCGATGGATTCATCTCTTCAAGAGGTACCCAATGGTGATGGAGTGTCAGCTCCTGGTGATTGAGCTTCTGCTGTGCTAAACGGATAAACATGAGGGGCGTGAAATAAACGGGCACCCATCGCAGAATAACAACAGAAAGAATAGTGGAGGCGAAGAACGCCACCACTATCCATTTCAACGTATTCTTGAGTTTTTGAATGAAAGTCAGTTTCTTCTTCAACTGTCAATTATCAATTATCATTGCAACGCCACACTTTGACCTTGGTCAAAGAATTGTCAATTAGTTAGCCTGAGCCTGAGCTTCCTCAATCATCTTCTTAGAAGCGTACATGTAAACCTCTACACGACGGTTCTGCTTACGGCCAGCCTCAGTAGAGTTGTCAGCAACGGGGTTGGTAGAACCCTGACCCTCAACGCTCTTAATCTGAGCAGTACCTACGCCGCAAGACTTCAGGTAGTTGTCAACGCTCTTAGCGCGGTTAACAGACAGAGGCTGGTTGACAGCGTCAGAACCAGTGCTGTCGGTGTGACCGATGATAGCAACATCACAGTCCTTATTCTCGTTCAGTACCTTAGCGAACTGAGCCAGAGAGTTCTTTGCGCTCTGAGAAAGGTCAGCCTTACCAGTAGCAAACAGAATACCAGAATCGAAGGTAACCTTTACAGCCTCCAGACCATTAGCGTCCTGAACGGTCTGTACCTGAGCGTTCTGAACCTGCTCAGCAGCCTTCTTAGCCTTATCCATGCGGTTGCCAATGATAGCACCGGCACCAGCACCTACAGCGCCACCGATAGCAGCACCTACTGCAGTGTTACCAGCTACATGGCCAATAATAGCACCCAACAAAGCACCACCACCAGCACCGATACCTGCCCCCTTCTGCGTGTTGTTACATGCAACGAGCAAGCCAACACAAAGCATCAAAGATAGAATTTTTGTCTTCATAATGTTTTTGTTTTTAAATTGTTTTAAAGTGAAACGTACTAATATTGATGCAAAATTAGAAAATAATTATGAAATATGAATTATGAATTATGAATTATTTTGTACCTTTGCAGCAAAATTTAAGAATTCCATTAAAAAATATGGCAAAAGAACTAAAAGATTTAACAAAACGGGCTGACAATTACAGCCAGTGGTATAATGATCTGGTGGTAAAGGCAGACCTCGCCGAGCAGTCTGCTGTTCGCGGTTGTATGGTTATCAAGCCCTACGGCTATGCAATCTGGGAGAAGATACAGCATGAGCTGGATCGTATGTTTAAGGAGACTGGCGCACAGAACGCCTACTTCCCCTTGCTGATTCCGAAGTCGTTCCTTTCAAGAGAGGCTGAGCACGTAGAAGGCTTCGCCAAGGAGTGTGCCGTAGTAACACACTACCGTCTGAAGGCTACTGAGGACAAGAGCGGTGTGGTCGTTGACCCCGCTGCCAAGCTGGAGGAAGAGCTCATCGTGCGCCCAACCTCAGAGACTATTATCTGGAACACCTATAAGAACTGGATTCACTCATGGCGCGACCTGCCCCTGATGTGCAACCAGTGGTGTAACGTGATGCGCTGGGAGATGCGTACCCGTCCATTCCTCCGCACCTCAGAGTTCTTGTGGCAGGAGGGCCATACGGCTCATGCTACTCGCGAGGAGGCTGAAGAGGAAGCAAAGAAGATGCTGAAGGTATATGCCAAGTTCGCTGAGGAGTGGATGGCCGTACCTGTGCTGCAGGGTGTGAAGAGTGAGACCGAGCGTTTTGCCGGTGCCCTCGACACCTATACTATCGAGGCTATGATGCAGGATGGTAAGGCACTGCAGAGCGGTACCTCTCACTTCCTGGGTCAGAACTTCGCCAAGGCTTTCGAAGTCACCTATCTTAATAAGGAAAACAAGCCCGAGTATGTATGGGCTACCTCATGGGGTGTCTCTACCCGACTCATCGGTGCGCTCATCATGACTCACTCTGATGACAACGGTCTGGTACTGCCTCCACGTCTCGCTCCTATTCAGGTAGTCATCATTCCTATCGCTACCAAGCCCGAGCAGATGGAGCTGGTCAACAAGGAGGTTACTCCTATCATCGAGGAGTTGCGCAAGAAGGGCATCAGCGTGAAGTTTGACGATGCTGACAACAAGCGTCCTGGCTTCAAGTTTGCTGACTACGAGTTGAAGGGTATTCCCGTACGTCTGGTACTGGGTGCTCGCGACTTGGAGAACGGCACCATCGAGGTGATGCGTCGTGACACACTGGAGAAGGAGACTCGTCCTATCGAGGGCATCGCACAGTATGTGGAGCAGCTGTTGGAGGATATCCAGAAGAACATCTTCGAGAAGGCACGCAAGTATCGTGACGAGCGCGTCTATGAGTGCGACAACTACGAGGAGTTCAAGGAGAAGGTAAAGGACGGTGGATTCTTCCTCTGCCACTGGGACGGCACTGCCGAGACAGAGGCACAGATTAAGGAGGAGACACAGGCTACTATCCGCTGTGTGCCTTTTGCCTACGAGCAGACACCTGGTACTGATATGGTAAGCGGCAAGCCTGCCAAGTATCGTGTCATCATTGCCCGCAGCTATTAATCGGTTAACGGTTAATGGTTAATGGTTAATAAAATAGCCTGCTCCATCGAGCAGGCCTTTTTTATTTCATTATTAAATAGTCACTAGCGATTGCAACGCCACACTTCGTACCTTTAGGTCGAAGAAGCGCTTACTGAATGCCGTCTTCACGGAGCTTCTGCTGCCATTTCCATGCAGACTTGAGCACCTCTTCAGTAGGAGTCTCAGCCTTCCAGCCCAACACCTTGTTGGCCTTATCGACATTACCCCAAACCTGCTCGATATCGCCCTCACGACGGGGAGCATAGGTCCAGTTGACCTTGACACCAGTAGCCTTCTCGAAGCCTTCTACCACCTCCAACGTAGAGAGGCCCTTGCCAGTACCGATATTAAATACCTCTACAGCATCGGTATCGGGATTATCGAGCACACGCTCCATCGCCTTTACATGGGCCTTAGCCAGATCAACGACATAGATATAGTCGCGGATGCAGGTCTTGTCAGGTGTATTATAGTCGTTACCAAAAATCTTCAGCTGCTGACGGATACCGATAGCAGTCTGAGTAACGAAAGGAATCAGATTCATGGGTACACCGTTGGGCAACTCACCGATAAGTGCTGTGGGATGTGCACCGATAGGATTGAAGTAGCGCAGGATGATAGACTTGATAGGTGCGCCAGAGTGTACATAGTCCTGAATTATCTCCTCATTGATCTGCTTGGTATTACCATAAGGTGACATCGCCTTCTGTACGGGTGCGTTCTCTGTAACAGGCAGATTCTCCTGAGAGGGCTGACCGTAAACCGTACATGAACTTGAGAAGATGATACCCTTGACGTCGTACTTAGGCATCAGCTCCAGCAGGTTGATGAGAGAGGTAAGGTTGTTGCGATAGTAGAGCAACGGCTTCTCTACACTCTCACCTACGGCCTTAGAGGCTGCAAAGTGGATAATACCTGAGATGGCAGGATACTTCTGGAAGATACGCTCCATAGCGTCGTAGTCACAGCAGTCAGCCTGTTCAAAGGCAGGACGCTTGCCCGTAATCTTCTCAATACCATCAAGCACATGAATGTTTGAATTAGAAAGGTTGTCGACGATGACGACCCCATAACCTGCCTCTTGCAGTTCTACAGTGGTGTGGCTACCAATAAAACCAGTACCACCTGTAACTAGGATAGTTTGTTTCATAGTTTTAATGCTATTTTGTGTAAAAAGCCCACTGGAGTGTTTCCAATGAGCTTTCTAATTATGCGGTGCGTACGAGACTCGAACTCGTGACCTCCTGCGTGACAGGCAGGCATTCTAACCTACTGAACTAACGCACCAAAATCAATAAATTTATTTCCACTATGTGGAGCGCTTCACAACTCTCTATCAAGCGGTGCGTACGAGACTCGAACTCGTGACCTCCTGCGTGACAGGCAGGCATTCTAACCTACTGAACTAACGCACCAGAGACTTGCTTTTGTTGTTTAGCGGGTGCAAAGGTAATAAGATTTTTTGGATATACAAAACTTTTTCGCGAAAAGTTTATAAAAATCTTTGCAGAAGTACCGCATCATGGTATTCTCGACCATCATAAAGCCATTCTGAGAGTGTGTTTTGGGTGGTAAAGCCCTCTTTTTGGAACAAAGAAACTGCTGCCTCATTCGTACTATCGACAACTGCAAAGAGCTGATGAAGGTGAACAATACGAACGGCATAGTCGCATAATTCCTGGATGGCTGCCGAGGCATACCCCTTGCGTCGGAAGGCCGGTAAAATGACGATACCCACCTCAGCACGCTGATGCTGCGGGTCGAAATGCACCAAATCGGCAATACCCACAGCCTCGCCTTGCTCATTCTCCACGATCAGGCGCAGCTGACGGTCAGCAAAGATGTCGTCGCTGGAGGTAGCGATATAGTCGTGCAACGTATAACGGCTGTAGGGCACATTGGTAGCCCCCACCAGCCACAGTTCTCTGTTGTTTTCTATCTGGTAGAGCAGTTCCAGATCCTCGGGTTCTAAAGCGCGTAGTGTCATGGGCGAGGATGTAATAAGTGATGAAAGCGGCTACCCATCATCTGCATCAATGCCATGAAGGCACGGAAATAGATGGCCAGCTGGATAGGCAATGAGAAAAAGATGCTCAGATGTCCGTAGTGCTTACGGAAGAAGATGAGCATCGCCTGATAGAAGGTATGCACATAGCGGAAGGTAGACTTCTGCGTAGACTCACCCTTATAATGAATAATGTCAAAAGGTAAGTACCAGTTTTGCCAACCACCTTTCAGCAGTCGGTAGCTGAGGTCGATATCCTCACCATACATAAAATAGTCTTCGTCGAGCAGGCCCACCTGTTCAAGAGCCTTACGACGCAAGAGGAAGAAGGCACCACTGATAGCCTCTATCTGTCCTGGCTCGTCCCACGACAGATGACTCATATAGTAGCGTCGGGTAGAACCCAGCATTTTCAGCATAGCAACCCACGGTGTCGGTATGGCACGACGCGACTCCGGTGCAGGCTGTCCTTCTCGTGTCAGCATGCGCACTCCTGCCCCACCCGCCTCGGGATGCTGGTCCATAAAGTCGAGCACGCCATGCAGCGTATTCTCATAGACCACCGTATCGGGATTCAGCAACAGCACATACTCTGAGTCTGAGCAGCGGATGGCCTGGTTGTTGGCACAGGCAAAGCCCACATTCTGCTGATTAGAGATGAGGTGGACATCAGGATGTTTCTCATGCAGCATCTCTATGGTATTGTCGACAGAACGATTGTCTACGACATACACCTCGCCATCGATGTCCTGCAGTGCGCGCTTTACGCTCTGCAGACACTCGTCTAACAGCTGGCAGACGTTATAGCTGACAATAACTATGCTGATTTTCTTGGCCATACGAAAGGCAGACAAAGTAAGAGGATGACACCCAGATAGAAGAACGGTGTCGTCTGATAGATAGCATATAAGATGGCATTAGCCAATAGCGGTACGACGATAAGTGCCATCCGCCATTTCCACGACTTCTTAAAGAGGCGCAGCCCCATATAAGCACAGAGCAGCGTAGCCAGCTCCATGAAGGTGGTCAATAAAAATTGTATAGTTTCTGTGTTCATATCTTTACTATTCACTATTCGATAATCACTATGGCTTTAGCCCGCAAAGGGTGTGCGGTTCAGTATCGAGCGTCCCAGCGTCACCTCATCGGTATATTCCAGTTCGTCTCCTACGCTGATACCTCGCGCGATGATGGTCAGCTTTACATCGGTAAAGGATGCCAGCTTGCGGAAGATGTAGAAATTGGTGGTATCGCCCTCCATGGTGGAGCTCAGCGCCAATATCACCTCTTTCACATGCCCCTCCTTCACACGCTCTACCAGTGAGTCTATCTCCAAATCGGCAGGTCCGACACCATCCATCGGTGAGATAACACCACCCAACACATGGTAGACACCCTGGTATTGCTGGGTATTCTCTACCGCCATCACATCCTGGATATTCTCCACCACACAGATGGTGGTCTCGTCGCGACGGGCATCGCTACAGATAGGACATACCTCGCTGTCGCTGATGTTATGGCAGATGCGACAGCGCTTCACTTCTTGTCGCATACGCGCTATCGTCTCCGTAAACTGCATCACCTCGTCAGTATCCTGGCGCAACAAATGCAGTACCAGTCGCAGAGCTGTCTTGCGCCCTACGCCAGGCAGTTTGCTGAATTCTTGCACCGCCTTCTCCAGCAGTTCCGATGGATATTGTTGAGTCAATTTAATTACTTAATTTTTTAATTATTTAATTTTTTAATTTTCCATATCACTCAGTTCCAGCCATCGCATCGACTTCTCGTCCAGTTCCTCATTGAGTACTGGCAGTCGCTTGCTCATAGCCGTTATCTCATCAACAGAGGTAACACCGCCACATAGTGCTTCCTCTATCTGTTTCTTCTCAGCTTCAAGGGTAGCGATATCCTTCTCCAACTGCTCCATCTCACGCTTCTCTTTGTAGCTGAGCTTACGCTTCTGTAAGCCCCCTAAGTTAGGGGGTTGGGGGTCTGAAGAAGTGCAGTTTTTCTGTTTGTTCAGACCCCTGTCGCCCCCTAACTTAGGGGGCATAGGCTGCGCCTTCTCCCACTCCCTATACTGTGTATAGTTTCCGGGGAAGTCCTTTATCTCTCCCTGTCCTTTGAATACCAGCAGATGGTCCACCACCTTGTCCATGAAGTAGCGGTCGTGCGATACCACGATCACGCAGCCGGGGAAGTCCTGCAAGTATTCCTCCAGTATCTGTAACGTTACGATGTCGAGGTCGTTGGTAGGCTCGTCGAGCACCAGAAAGTTCGGGTTCTTCATCAGCACCGTACACAAATACAACTTTCTGCGCTCACCACCGCTGAGCTTATATACATAATTATATTGTTGCTCTGGGGTGAACAGAAAATACTGCAACAACTGCGAGGCACTCATCTTGCGACCACTGCCCAAGTCCACATAGTCGGCAATGGCAGTAATCACGTCGATAACCTTATCCTGTTCATTAAACTGCAAGCCCTCCTGCGAAAAATAGCCGAATTTCACTGTCTCGCCAATGACGATACGACCGTCATCAACAGGCACCAGTCCCAGCAACATCTTGATAAAGGTAGACTTACCCGTGCCGTTGCTGCCCACGATACCCATCTTCTCAAAGCGTGAAAAGTTATAGTAGAAATCCTTCAGGATGATGGTATTATCAAATGCCTTGGAAATATACTGGCACTCAAAAATCTTGCTACCTATATATACATTAGAAGCCTTCAGCCTCAACTGGCGCTCCTCAATGCGCTGCTTAGCCACCTTCTCCAACTCGTAGAAAGCCTCCTCACGGTAGCGCGCCTTATGGCCACGAGCCTGTGGCATGCGACGCATCCATTCCAACTCCGTACGATAGAGGTTATTGGCACGTGCCACCTCTGCCCTACGGTTGTCGATACGCTCCTGGCGCTTCTCCAGATAGTAGGCATAGTTGCCACGATAGGTATAGATGGTATGGTCGTCGAGTTCCAGAATCACACTACATACACGGTCCAGGAAGAAACGGTCGTGCGTCACCATTAACAGTGTGCGGTTGCTACGAGCCAGAAAACCTTCCAGCCATTCTATCATCTCCAGGTCGAGATGGTTCGTAGGCTCGTCGAGTATCAGCAGGTCAGGCTCCGTCAACAGCACGTTAGCCAGTGCCACACGCTTCTGCTGGCCACCACTCAGCTGTCCCATCGGTTGCTCCAGGTCTTTGATTTTCAAGCGTGTCAACACCTGCTTGGCCTTCAGCACCTTCTCAGGGTCACCCTCGTGATTGAAACAGGCATCCAGCACCGACTCCTCCGGGTCGAACTTAGGCGACTGTTCCAGCATACCCACCTTGAGGTCATTGCGGAACACGATGCTACCACTGTCGTAACCCTCCTTACCAGAGAGTATCGACAGCAGTGTCGACTTACCCGTACCGTTCTTCGCAATCAGTCCCACCTTCTGACCTTCGCCAATAGAGAAACTGATGTCGCTGAACAGTGTCAGGGCACCAAATGATTTCGTCAAGTGTTGTACGTCGAGATATGGAGTCATGCCTTCAGATCGTTGTTAATCTGCTCGATGTAGTTCAATACATCGTCGCGACCATCCTTCTTCTCAGAGGATGTCAGGAACATTGGGGGCATTTCCTCCCAGGTTTCTGATAGTTTTTTCTTATAAGCATCCATGGCCTGACGACACTTGTTGGGTGTCAACTTATCAGCCTTGGTGAAGACGATGGCAAAGGGAACGCTCGAAACGCCCAGCCACTCGATAAATTCCAGGTCAATCTTCTGCGGTTCCAGACGGATATCTACCAACACGAAGACATTCACCAGCTGTTCGCGCTGCAGAATGTAGCCACGAATCATCTGGTCCAGCTTGTCCACCTCCTTCTTCGAGCGCTTGGCATAGCCATAGCCAGGCAGGTCGACGAGATACCACTCCTTATTAATAACAAAGTGGTTGATGAGCAACGTCTTTCCCGGCGTCGATGAAGTCTTCGCCAGTTTCTTGTTGTTCGTCAGCATATTGATCAGGCTCGATTTACCAACATTCGAGCGGCCAATAAACGCATACTCAGGCTTCGTATCCTTCGGACACATCGACACCATAGGAGCCGATAGTGAGAACTCTGCTTGCTTGATTTCCATATTATCAATTATTTGTGTGCAAAGGTACAAAAAAAACACAAATAATTTGGCTCTTTCCATACTTTTTTGTACCTTTGCAGTCGAATTTCAGAAAACGTGCTTCCTCCCGTGAAGCATTCTTTCCAAAAGTTTTCATATTCCACATCAATTGAATTTATAACGATTTACTGTATAGTTATATGTACACGAAAGAAGAATTAGAGAAGCTTTCTATCCCCGATCTTATGGAGATAGCAAGTGAACTGGGAGTAAAAGTCTCTCAGAACGACGAGCTGGAGAGCGTAATCTACGCTATCCTCGATAAAGCCGCTGAAAATTCTGCCGCAGGCATTCCTACGGCTAAGCGCAAGCGCACACGCATTGCCAAGAAAGACACCAATAAGGTATATACAGTTACTGGTAGCGACGGTGAGAACCTCGACAGCAAGAGCCAGAAGAAGAAAAAGGCTGAGAAGAAGCCTACCCTCGATAGTCTTTTTGCCGAGCAGGAAGCTGTCGAACAGGCTGCTGCCGCTGAGCAGGAAACTGCTGAAGCTCCCGTTGCAGAAGAGAAGGCTGACGAAGAGAAGCCCGCTCCTAAGAAGCGTGGCCGCAAGTCGAAGAAAGAACTTGAGGAGATGGCTGCCAAGGCTGCTGAAGAGCAGGCAGAGGCAGAAGAGCCTGCCGCAGGCGATTCACCTATCGATGAGGACGCCATCATTCCTGAAGCCAGCAATGACACTGATGCTGAGCCTCTGCAGCAGAACCTGATTACACAGTTGCAGGAGAAGATGACCCAGCACAGTCAGGAGCCAGCTCCCGTAGCTGCTGACGAGGTACCCAATACAGATGGTGTATGGGAAGGCGATCCAGGCGATGGCACCGACTTCATCCCCGTTGTCGATCTGCCCATCGAAGACCAGGCTGCCATTCCTTCACTCGACATCTTTGACCGTCCGATGACACAGCAGATGCCTAAGGAGATGCCAGAGACCCGTCTGCAGCCTTTAGACAATGGTACGCGCGACAGCGAGAAGTTTGACTTTGCCGACCTTATTGACGGCAACGGTGTATTGGAAGTTTTGCAGGATGGCTATGGCTTCCTGCGCTCAAGCGACTACAACTACCTGTCGTCACCTGATGATATTTATGTATCACCCCAGCAGATTAAGCGCTGGAGTTTGAAGACGGGCGATGTAGTAGACTGCACCGTACGTCCTCCCCATGATAACGAGAAGTATTTTGCCCTGAGCACAGTGAAGACCATCAATGGTCGTCAGCCCCACGAAGTACGCGACCGCGTCAGCTTCGAGCATCTGACACCATTGTTCCCTGAGGAGAAGTTCACACTCTGTGGCAATCCCGCTACCACCAACCCCAGCGTGCGCATTGTAGACCTCTTTGCTCCTATCGGTAAAGGTCAGCGTGCCCTCATCGTGGCTCAGCCAAAGACGGGTAAGACCATCCTGATGAAGGATATCGCCAATGCCATCGCTGCCAACCATCCTGAGGCATACATCATGATGCTGCTCATCGACGAGCGCCCTGAGGAGGTTACTGATATGGCTCGCACCGTCAATGCAGAGGTTATCGCCTCTACCTTCGACGAGCCTGCCGACCGCCATGTGAAGATTGCCGGCATCGTACTAGAGAAGGCTAAGCGCATGGTGGAGTGTGGTCACGATGTCGTTATCTTCCTAGACTCTATCACTCGTCTGGCTCGTGCTTACAACACCGTAAGTCCAGCCTCTGGTAAGGTGCTCACTGGTGGTGTTGATGCCAATGCCCTGCAGAAGCCTAAGCGTTTCTTCGGTGCTGCCCGTAATATTGAGAACGGTGGTTCGCTGACCATCATCGCTACAGCCCTGACAGATACTGGTTCTAAGATGGATGAGGTTATCTTCGAGGAGTTCAAGGGTACTGGTAACTCTGAGTTGCAGCTCGACCGCATGCTAGCCAACAAGCGTGTATTCCCCGCTGTCAACCTGGTACAGTCATCTACTCGTCGTGATGATCTGCTGCAGGATCAGACCACACTGAACCGCATGTGGATTATCCGTAAGTTCATTGCTGAGATGAACCCCATCGAGGCCATGAATACCGTACGCGACCGCTTGGTACAGACTCACTCTAACGAGGAGTTCCTGCTCAGCATGAATGGTTAACGGTTAATGGTTATTGATTAATGATGGATATCATTCTGAAATATTTCCCCAATCTTAGCGTCGAGCAACAGCGCCAGTTCGCTGCGCTCGACGCTTTGTATCGTGACTGGAACGCGAAGATTAACGTGATCTCGCGCAAGGACATCGACAACCTCTACGAGCACCATGTGCTCCACTCGCTGGGTATTGCCAAGATGCTGAACTTCAAGCCTGGCACGAAGATTCTCGACTTCGGTACGGGTGGCGGATTCCCTGGTATTCCCTTGGCTATCCTCTTCCCTGAGTGTCAGTTCAAGCTGATTGACGGCACAGGCAAGAAGATTCGCGTGGCTCAAGAGGTATCTAACGCTATCGGACTGAAGAATTGTCATCCTGAGCATCTGCGTGGCGAGGAAGAAAAAGGTAAGTACGACTTCATCGTAAGCCGTGCCGTAATGCCTCTCAGCGATTTAGTGAAGATAGTACGCAAAAATATAGCCAAAGAGCAGCGCAACGCACTGCCCAATGGCATACTCTGTCTGAAGGGCGGCGACCTGCAGGCTGAACTGCAGCCCTACCGCCATATCGTTGATTGTCTTGACCTCAGCCAGCGTTTCGACGAAGACTGGTTCAAGGAGAAAAACGTGGTTTATCTGCCGCTGTAATCAAACCAGCGAGAAAGCCACATCCATCATGTGGGTAAAGTTGTTCTGGCGCTCCTCGGCAGTAGTCACCTCACCTGTCAGGATATGATCGGAGATGGTGCAGATACCCAGAGCACGGTTGCCTGAACGGGCAGCATTCATATAGAGAGCAGCAATCTCCATCTCTACAGCCAGCACACCCATATTGATCCACTTGTCAGTGCGGGGATTCTCGTGATAGAACATATCTGACGACAGCACGTTGCCCACCTTATAATTATAGCCGAACTTCTCACACGACTCGACAGCTCTACGAACCAAGTCGAAGTCAGCAATAGGAGCGAAAGAGCCTGGCATCTCATACTGAGAAGAGAAGTTACTATTGGTGCAGGCACCCATAGCGATGGCGAGGTCACCAATATGCAGGTCGTTGTTAATAGAACCGGCAGAGCCTACACGGATAATGGTCTTCACACCATAGAAGTTATAGAGCTCATAGGTATAGATACCGATAGAAGCCATACCCATGCCGTGGCCCATCACGCTGATACGCTTACCCTTGTAGGTACCAGTATAGCCCAGCATGCCACGCACGTTATTGAAACATACGGGATTCTCCAGGTATTTCTCGGCCATGAGTTTCACACGCAGCGGATCGCCCGCCATGATAACAGTCTCGGCAATGTCGCCGTACTGAGCCCCAATATGGGGAGTAGGAGTATTTTTCATAAATAGTTAATTTTGGGTTGTTGCTGCAAAGATAACAATTTCTTTTTAATTCGAGATAGAAAAACTTAAAAATATTACGATGACTAAGAAACAACGCTACGACGCTATCCTCCGCTTTTTCCGTCAGGAGATGCCAGAGGTGCAGACTGAACTGGAGTTTGGCAGCATCTTCCAGCTGCTGGTAGCTGTAGTGCTCAGCGCACAGTGTACCGACAAGCGCATCAATCAGGTGAC
>JAILMS010000079.1 GCA_024692385.1 Prevotella sp.
GTAGGAGCTGTAGCATCCAGTTCATTACACTCGTTGGGATAGCCATCAGGTGTACCTTCCTTATAAGGATAGTAGAAGTAATAAGAATCGCCAGGGAACTTATAGACGTTACCCTGAGCTGTGGTGTGGTCAACCTCCCAAGTAACTACCTCATTACTACCAACCGTAGATACGGTACAGGTAACAGGGATATTCTTGTAGCGAAGGGTATGGCCATCTGTAGCACCCTGAGCATCCTTGCCTTGAACAACATAGAGACCCACCTTATCGCCCGTCTGCCACTTGGAATGAGGAGCATCCGAGATGGTAGGAGCAAAGGCTATTGACTGTACCTTCAGCTTCGTCAGATTCTGAGAAGACAACTCATAGGTATAGGTCTTGCCAGCTTCCCATGTTACACCTGCCAGTGAGGCAGTTACGGTATGCTTGGCATAGCCATCCCAGTAGTCAATCTCCACCTCTGCCGCATCATTGCTGGCAAAAGTACAAGGCAGCATCAGGAAGGTCTGAGCCTCGGTAGTGATAGCCTGACCTACCTCACCTGTCAACTCCTGGTCGGCAGTACTAGCCACATAGTTATAGCGATCACCATAGCTCCATGAGCCAGGAGTAGCACCATCAGACAAGGTATAGATACCACTGGCATACACATTCTTCAGCGTAATCTTCTGAATATAACCCTTAGTGGGGAACTGATCACCAACGACAAAGCGGATACCTGCCAGCTGATGCTCAAACTGAAGATTCACATTAGGTGTTGAGGTCGTACTCGGGGTCTGCTGCATAGCAGTTGCCGTCATCAGGTCTATCTGGTCGGCTACATTAGCAGCAACGGTAAAACTAATCTTCTGAGCACCTTTAGCTGGTTCTGAAGCACCGACGTCTGCCAACGCAGCGAGGTTACTACCATAAGGAGCATAAGCCATGAACGACAGATACTCGTTGCCTGAAGGCCAGTAATAGTCCTGTTCGAAACTATACTTACCGGTCGTAGCATCGCGGACGGCTTCCTTATTATAGAAGAAGTCGGGGCGTTTCTCAGTGATATCCTCAGTCTTGCCATGAAGATAGGCTGACACGCCGAAATTCTGCAAGATGCTTGCACTAGTCAGCTGAGTGCCACGGGTAACATCCTTGGCGGCATCCTCTACAGTCGGAATAAGCCATAGCTGCTTCTTGTAGCCAGTGACCTTCAGAGGATCCATACCACCACGTGTCACATCAACGGCTGTAGTGGTAGTGGCCGTAAACTCAATAAGACCACCCTCACCGGCACTATCACCATTCTGATGCCATACATCGTTAGCACAGGAAGCGATAGCCATAACTGTCGCTCCTGCGAATATGATATATAGAAACTTTCTCATAGCTATCATATTTAATACTGAAACTTCACATTATTCAGCCCACATCGCATCGCCAGCCTGCACGTCCCAGTCGGAAACGGTGACAGTCATCTGATAACCACTGCCTATGCGATTGGCTATCAGGCGGAAACGATACTGTTTGCCACTCTCAATGGTCAGCGGCTCATCATTAGTGCCGTTAGGAATGCGATAGTACGTGGTGCGTCCCAGATACTCAACCTGGATAAAGTTGGCACCCTTCTCGATGGTCTGTGGAACCACGATAGCATCGGCATATACCGTGCTACTTGCCGTAGCCGCACCTGTAATATCCTCACTTTCTATAGCACTTGTAGCCATCTGAATATCGCTGGTCTGGAAGAGATTCGACCAGCTAAGCAAACCTGCCAAAGCACTCTGCGAGCTGAAGTCTACCTCTTTATCAGGATTGAAAGCAATCTGACGCTTCAGGTTCAAGAGTTTAACGGTAGCCGAACTTAAGTCATTAGCAGTCATTCCGTTACCAGCCACAAGCACTACCTGGATGCGTGACAGCAGATGCTTAAACGGCAGAACTACAGCAGAGCTGATAGGCTCCTGGTTCTTCACCACGGCATAGAGCAGGTCGCTCTTATAGTAAGCCTCTGGAGTAGTCTGGTCGCTCATTACCGTGTGGCGGATACCTGTAGTTGGCAGTTCCGAATTCTCGGCATCAATCATTGGCAGACCAGCACGTTCGCCATCAGTTTCCTTGCCGAAGTTACCTACCATGGCGTAGAAATTCAACACGTTGGTGGCAGGGAATAGTTTTGTATTGCCAGCTTCCAGCGTAGCCAATCCACCTACACCATTAGCCTTCAGTGCCCACGCCTTGAAGTATTCAGAAACTTCCAGTGTAGCACCATTGATCATATCGGCCCATACCCAGATGGTATCACCGTTTATCAGATTAGTGGCAGTGTTAGAGCGCGTCTCGTCGCCAAGGCTGCTACCCAGCTTGATAGGCAGCTGCTCAGCTGTAGTGTGGTTCTTTTTCTGCTCCTGCGAGTTCTCGCCCGAACAGGCGCTAAGCACCGCTAGTGCCACAACTGTAACGATTATCTGATATTTCTTCATAATCTTTTTTCTTTTAATTCATTCATTAAGTACTCAAAGCATCAGGTCTTCCTCCACATCAGTGGTAGCCTCCCAAGGAGTAACGACAGTCTCTACGCTGATGTTACTCTCGATAACCTTTACGTTAAAGGTATATACCTTACCCGATTCAAAGATAACGTCCTGAACAGTCTTGTAGTGCAGTACGTCGTTGTTCTGCAAGCAAATCTCCAGCAGGAAACCGCTAGGTTTCGTCTGCGGAACGATGATGGCAGCACAACCCTGTGCGCCATTGGTGGTCATCAGAATATTCGAAGAGGCACCAGCGGCATCCTCTATCCTTACTACACCAGTGAGAGGATTGAAGGTAGTCTCCGTCTTCACGCCCATCAGTTTTACAGTAGAGTTGGTCAGCGTTACACCACCCTCACCCGTCAGGTTCACACAAATCTTTGTCATCTTATGCTGGAACACCAAGGGAACGGCAGTGCTCTGCGCTGTAATACCCTCTACCTTAGCAAACATCAGGTCGCTCGCCATATATGCTTCAGGAGAAGTCTGACTAATCTTCGTCACTGAAAAGCTACTACTATTCATATATCCTGTAGGATAGATAGCTCGAATATCCACTGCAGATCCATTTGTAGGATAATATGGGAATACACCCTTCAGAGGCTGCAGCGTACCTGCATTGTCAGAGGCAAAATAGGTCAGCATGTCGTAACCCGTCATATTGTCCTGCGAGGTAATTTGTACGTCTAGCGTCTGGTTCTTACGGAACTGGGTGTTCTGAAGACCCTGAGACGCACGCGTATCATCACCGATACCTGAAGACAGGAGGATAGGCACTCGCCCATCGTCATTCTGAGACGACGCTTGCTGCTTGTCGTCAGAATTGCAAGCGCTCAGCAGGGCAAGCGCTGCAAAGGCAGATAATAATATTCTTGTTTTCATATACTTATATCTACTTATCATTTTTCATTTCTTCTCTTATGACTGAGGTCCTGTGACAATATCGGTAGTTGTACTATTTCCATTACCATCCTGGTCATCCCAGTCGAGTATCAGAGGTTCCAGTTCCAGAGTAGGCTGGTCGCTCACAGCACCGTCGAAGTTGGCGCCATGACCCCAATCTGTAATCGTGGCAGAAATCTTGATACGTTGCAGGCTCTCTACAGAAAGACGCAACACCGTGTTCTTGCAGTTGCCAAGCGATTCGGCAAGATCAACAATCGACTTACTGAAAGTAAAAGTCCTGCCACCTGCTTCGAGTTCTACAATCATCTTAGCCTCCTGGTTCACGACAATATTATCATCATCATCCTTAGGCTGCAGAATCAGCAGGAACGATTTGTCTGCGTCTGCCGTCTTATAGGTAGACTTCAGTTTCATGTTCAGGTCAACATATACATCACCAAAGCCTTCGCCAGAGTTATAGGTGGCATCAGCGCGAAGCTCAGCACCATCCTTAAATTCAAACTCACCTTTCTTATAAAGGTTTGTCAGCGTAATGCGCTTCAGCGTACACGTCTCATTGCTCTTGGCAATAAACGAGATGCCTGTCAGAAGATGGCGGAAGTGCAAGTGTACTACACCTAACTGATGAGTCACGGGGTCTGCCTTTAACTCGTTGCTCATAGCATACATCAAGTCTTGCTGATAGTCGGCATCGTCGGGCATGATATAGGTAAACGACGGAGCTGGACGAACGGTCGATCTGCCGCCAAACATCGTGAGCGGACAGGTGCCCATCTGCACATCGTCGTAGTAGGGATAATAGGCAAAGAACTTCATCTTATCGGTCTTCGGAACGAAGTAACCCTCGGAGGTCGTCCAGTAGTTGCCGTCACCTATCACCATCTCATTATACATAAAATTCAGCGCCTGGCCTTCATCGCCCCATTCATCGTCATAATCATATTTGGCGCAGAAGAGACCAAACTCACCATCCAGTTCATTCAGGAGGTATCCTCGGGTTTCCGCCTCCTCAGGGGCTTCGGTGCTGACGGTAAAGACAAAGGAGCGGGAGTCCGCATCACCTGCAGACTCTACGCTCTTGTCTGTCGAACAGCCTACGAGCCACATTCCCGACAGCAACAGCCATAAGGCATACTGCCAGCGTGTTTTCATGTTCTTGTTCATAGGCAGATTTGTCGTCATTGTAAAATACATTAATCTATTTGTTTTGCTATGAGAGAGGGAATAACAACTTTAATGTCATCATTCATCAGTCCAGTCCTCACCAGTTGGACCACCAGTAGGAGTGATCAAATTAGCTCCACTACCAGCCAGCAACGCTGAAGGCATAACCAACTCTACGGTCTTCATCTCGGGTTCCATATATTGCTTCTTCGTATTCATAATCGTTTCGTTTTAAATTTGTACTACATTGTTTAAATCTTTACGTCGATGACGTCGGCATCGGGCCAGTTATCCACATTGTCGTTGCCATAGTCATCCGTAGGAGCCACCTCAATGAATACGGCGTTCTCGAACTGGCCGTTCTCATCTTGCAACTCCTCAGGCTTAACCGGACTTCCGTCTGAATTCAGCGCCTCAGCCTTGACAATCTTCAAGTTGTAAATACCCTGTCGGTTGACTGCATTCCATGCCTTTGGACAGTACTTCTTGATATATGGGAAGTATACAGGTTTAAAGGTGTTCGGTCCGCCAAAGACATAAACAGTCTGATTGTCGCGCTGAATCGTCATCGCACAGCGAAGCTCAATATATGCCTTATGATTGGCATTGGCTACGCTGACGGCATCTTCCGCAGGAGGATTCGCTAAGCCACCTGGCGCCCAAGCATTTTTCTCAGGAGACTGTGGAAGCAAGACGAACGCACTATCCACAACATTGATGAATGTGGTTGTTGACAACTTGACAGCAGAAGGGAACTCTTGCGTATAGTTTGCCCAATATCCATCAATAGGAGTCCACGTACCATTGTAGTTTGCCGTATATTCAAAATGACCTTTTGACGCAAAGTTATGAAGCGTAATGCCCTTTACATAGAGGTCTACTTCATATTCTTTGTTATCAACTTCCAACTTCAACTCATTACGAGCCTTTACGGTAAACTGAGAAATGGCATTAACGAAATTCAACGAGAGTTTATTATTTGTAGACCTTTTGGTAAAGCTCATATTACCACTAATCTTCACCATTGTCTGATCGGTCGTTGGAACCTCATAATCGAAGCCTGCCGCATCCTTAGTCAGCGTTATGTTCTCCACAATAGTCATCGAGGGAGCTATAGCTATCGCCTTCATTTCTGCAGTAACCATACGGAAGGAACCGCTGACAGGCGCAAAGCTGGTAAGCGTCTTTTCATATTGTAGTTTATCCGATATTATCATCCCTGTCTTGACATTCAAGACTGAAAGACCAAAGGAATTCAGCGACATATTCGCCGCTCGGGTAACTTCTCCCCGCGATATGTCCGTGGCATATATTTCCGCAGGAGAATCATCATCCTCAGGAGCTTCTGCCATCGTATCCGCATGCTCAGTGTTACAAGCACATAGCAGACACACCGTAACAGGTAGCCACATTACCAAACACCGGAGCAGATTCCTTGACATCTTAACCATAGGCAATATCATTAATGGGTTACATATTCGTAATTGTAATCGTTTCAACATTTATTCGTCCATTTTGAACTCACGAGCACCACCAAAGATCGTAGCAGGATGATAATACATATCACACTTGTCTGGATCATCAGTATTATAAGAATAATCTCTGCCTTGGGCAATATCTATCACAATCGTGCGATTCTTTCCTGCATGCAGCGTTGTGTTTAGTGGATAACATAGGAAGAAATCCGTACCTACATTCTTGAAATCTTCAAGTTTCAAAATAACATATGCACAGGTAGCAGGATTAGGTAACAGGCCTGAATTATAAGAGATATCCCATGGTGTAGTCGTCTGTGGGATAACAAGCCAATTTCCTGCTGCCACTAACGTCTTTGTCGTAGGATTTGCTTTGTTCGCATCCGTCTCATCCTGAACATCAAACTTCTCTGGAGTTGTAAGCTCATAGTAATAGTTCACGGGAGTAGAAAGAGTGCCCCAACCTGTACCAAAAGTATAAGGTCCAGATGTATTCAAGCCACAAACAGCTACGGCTTTCACCTTGGCCCATCCGTTTTGCGTTGAGTTCGAATCATATTCACCATGCGATAGGAACTTCGCCTGAATGGTAAGACCAGCCAAGGCATGCTTGAAAGCCAAAGGAAGAGCCCCATCAACTACTTCAGCATCTGATTCCTTATGCGAAACTGTTGCAACCATCAAGTCCTTCAAATCAGCATTCTTGATAATATTAACATCGGGATTTTCCACATAATCAGGATCGCTAGGATCAAGATAACCTGTTGTAAGCGATCCTGGATTATTAGTGTCTTCCCAAACAATTTTCACTAATTCCGCAGGAAGGGTATAGGTAAAACTACCAACAGGGTTCATCCAGTTAGTAACATAATCTAACGCATTGTTGTTTGCCTGATCTTTGATGGCATTATCAGTAATAGCATAGAAATCGGTGGCTGTTGCAGACTCGACAACTTCTGTTGTTGCAGGATTATCCTTAGGCCATTTCAAAGAAGAAATTGCGCCATCAGCATCACGCTCAGCGACCCATGCAGCAGACTTGCTAGAGCGAGTAAATACAACGTCATTTACCCAAGGGTCGGCAGTACCCTGCCTACCATTCAGCTTAAAGCAACTAACGAAATTATCGTTAGTTCCATCCCAAGCATCTTTATTATATAGGTCTGCACGAGTAGCGCCACTATAAGGCATTACAGAGAATGGAGTTCCTTTAGGAGTATCTATAACAGTTTCCTCTGGCACGGCAGGAGCCAGTGCCAAATCATCATCACTCGAGCAGGCTACAAAAGCCGTCGAAACAGCAGCCATAACGGCTGAAAGCATAATAAACTTTTTCATAATTACTTGAATTTTTAGTTCTTTTTCTTTCTAATATCTTATTTTTGTTTGCTTTATATCGCTTGGCTTTTACACCTTATTATTATATATATGCACACTACACCGATTTTTAGTCACATGATGTATTCGGGTGCAAATATACAACGCGAAACGCAAACAAAAAAAAAAAAAACGTTAATTTCCGTTAATTGTTCGCTAAAATTCTTGACTTGTGTCAAAAAAGACAAGAAACGTAGCAAAAAAGCCAATAGAAATCCAGTATTTTTCTATTGGCAAATAACGTAAAAGTCTATAAAACAATCTATTCAGTTAACTGGTACTTCGCCTTGCGTTCACGCTTAGCTTTCTGAGGTATACCAGTAGGTCCGGCAACGCTATGGACGGTCTTGACACCACGGTAGCCATTCCAACGGTCGTGGATACGACGCACATACTCAACAGTCTCTGAACCACGCATATAGCCATTACGGACTACGGGGTCGTTGTAGTACTCTGCTCGCTGCAGGCCCAAGACGAAGGGCTCTACGTCGCGCCAGCGGTGGGCATCACGGCCATGCTTACTGGCCAGTGCCATAGCATCGCGGATGTGGTAGCCGCCACCATTATAGGCTGCCAAGACAAACTTGGTGCGCTCGTTATGGTCGCGGACGTCAGAGAACGACTGCTCTAACTCTGCGATATACTTCACCGCAGCAGCGATATTCTTCTCGGGATTATAGATGTCGGCACGGGCCAACCCCAGATGGTCGGCAGTGCCTGGCATAATCTGCATAAGACCACATGCACCAGCCCATGAGCGGGCCTGCGGGTCGAAGGTGGACTCCTGATAACACTGGGCGGCTAGCAATCGCCAGTCCCAACGAATCTGTGAGGCATAGCGCTGGAAATGAGCATCATAATGGGAGATGACACCTCCGGCACGGTTGAGCATAGGAGCAAAGACGCGGCGTTTGACACTGCGCGAGGAGAGCAGATAGTCTTCCTGCTTCTTGACATCTGCCATCAGCGTGGGGCGATACCACTGCTGCAACTCCTTCTCAAGGTCTTCCTTGTCGGCACCAATCTTCCAACCCAGCTGTTTCTTCGACAGGGGGAAGCAGATAATGTCGGCCTCTCCATCGGCCAAGCGCTGCAGCATCTCAGCAGTATCACGGCATACCTCCATGCGCAGGCTGACACCCAGTTTGTCGGCAAAGCGCTGACAAAGCAGATAGTGGGCGCCCAGATGACGGCCACGGTAGTCGTAGTAGGTCTCAGGGCCCGTCAGCGTAAGGGCTATCAGTTCGCCATTGCGCTGAATATCATCGAGATCGAACTCATCGTCAGTGGGTATGGTGTCAGTAATCTCACCCCACGGAGTGACCACGGGTTCCTGTCGCTTCTGACCGCAAGCTGTCACGAGCAGCAAAAGAGCGAAAAGATGAATATATATGCCTATTCTGCTCAATTTCTAACGATTTTGGGTGCAAAAGTAATCATTTTCTTGCAAATATCATTGGAAATGCTTAAATTTGCATCCTTAAAATGCAAAAATTAATCAGAGACAGCAAATTGTAATAAGTAAAACCAAACATATTATGTTAAGAATTGCAGTACAATCCAAAGGTCGTCTGTTTGACGACACAATGAACCTGCTGGCAGAGGCAGACATCAAGATTAGCTCTGGTCGCAGAACACTGCTGGTGCAGTCGGGCAACTTCCCACTGGAGGTGCTCTATCTGCGCGACGACGATATTCCACAGAGTGTGGCATCAGGCGTTGCAGACATCGGCGTAGTAGGCGAAAACGAATTTGTAGAGCGTAACGAGGATGCTGACGTCATCTCACGTCTGGGCTTCTCAAAGTGCCGCCTGTCACTGGCTATCCCCAAAGACATTGACTATCGTGGTGTAAACTGGTTTAACGGCAAGAAGATTGCCACCAGCTATCCCCATATCCTGAAGAAATACCTGGACGAGCAGGGCATCGATGCTGAGATTCATGTCATCACTGGTTCTGTGGAGATCAGCCCGGGTATCGGACTGGCCGACGGTATCTTCGACATCGTCAGCAGCGGTTCTACTCTGGTCAGCAACAACCTGCGCGAGGTGGAGGTGGTGATGCAGAGCGAGGCTTTGCTCATCGGCAACAAAAACCTCAGCAAGGAGAAGCGCGCCACACTGGAGGAGATGCTGTTCCGCTTCAAGGCCGTGAAGGATGCTGAAGATAAGAAATATGTACGGATGAATGCTCCGAAGGCTCATCTGCAGGAGATTATCAACGTTTTGCCAGGACTGAAGAGTCCCACTATCATTCCTCTGGCTGATGAGGACTGGTGCTCAGTACACACCGTGCTCGACCAGAAGCGCTTCTGGGAGATTATCGGCAAGCTGAAAGAAATGGGTGCTCAGGGTATCCTGGTGACTCCGATTGAAAAGATGATACTGTAACGCTTCGCTAGTGATTAGTGAAAAGTGAATAGTGAAAAATTGGCTACCGCACAATGAAGATATACAAGTATCCTGAAAAAACAGTGTGGGGCGAGATTACCTCTCGCCCACGTCTGGACTTAACCAAACTGAATGAGACGGTGGCTCAGGTATTGAGCGACGTGCGCCAACGTGGCGACGAGGCCGTCAAGGAGTATGAACTGAAGTTCGACAAGGTTGCGCTAGAGTCGCTGGCCGTGAGCGAACAGGAGATGCAGGAGGCTGAACAGCTGGTGAGCCAGGAACTGAAGGCCGCCATCGAGTTGGCCCACGAGAACATCTATAAGTTCCATGCTGCCCAGAAGTTTGAAGGCAAGAAGGTGGAGACACAGCCCGGCGTCAGCTGCTGGCAGAAGAGTGTCGCCATTGAGCGCGTGGGTCTCTATATCCCAGGCGGTACTGCCCCACTCTTCTCTACCGTATTGATGCTGGCCACTCCCGCCAAGATTGCCGGCTGTGAGAAAATTGTGCTCTGCACACCGCCGAATCGGGAAGGTAAGGTGAATCCCGCCATCCTCGTGGCAGCACGCATAGCCGGTGTCAGCAAGATATTCAAGGCTGGCGGCGTACAGGCTATCGGTGCGATGGCTTACGGTACGGAGAGCGTGCCCAAGGTATTCAAGATATTTGGTCCGGGTAACCAGTATGTGATGGCTGCCAAGCAACAGGTAAGCCTCGACGAGGTGGCTATCGACATGCCTGCAGGTCCCAGCGAGGTCTGCGTACTGGCAGACAATACTGCCAATGCCGAGTTCGTAGCTGCCGACCTCCTGTCGCAGGCTGAGCACGGCATCGACTCACAGGTGCTCTTCATTACCACATCAGAACAGAAACTGGCAGAGGTACAGGCAGAGGTAGAACGCCAACTGGCACTGCTGCCCCGTCAGGAGATGGCCAGCAAGGCACTGGACAACAGCCGCCTCGTACTCGTCGATTCCGTTGACGAGATGATAGCACTGTCTAACGCCTATGCCCCTGAGCATCTGATTATCCAGACAGCTGATTACGAGCAGCTGGCAGAGCGCGTGGTCAATGCTGGCTCCGTATTCCTCGGACAGTATGCCTGTGAGAGTGCGGGTGACTATGCCAGCGGTACGAACCATACGCTGCCTACCCACGGCTACGCCACAGCCTATAATGGTGTCAACCTCGACAGCTACTGTCGTAAGATTACCTTCCAGCACCTCACCGAAGAGGGAATCCGCCGCATCGGTCGTGCTGTGGAACTGATGGCAGAAGCAGAACAGCTGGATGCACATAAGAATGCGATGACAGTACGCATTGCAAAAGTGAAAAGTGAATAGTGAAAAGTGAATAGTGAAAAGTGAAAAGTGAATAGTGAAAAGTGAAAAGTGAATAGTGAAAAGTGAATAGTGAAAAGTGAAGAATTTGCTACCGCATAGATGATTATGAAGCCTTTAGAAAAACTTGTCAGAAAGAATATTTGGAGCTTGGCTCCATACAGCAGTGCACGTGACGAATACTCTGGCAAGGAAGCACACGTCTTCCTCGATGCCAACGAGAATCCGTATAATGCCCCATACAACCGCTACCCCGATCCACTGCAACGTGAGGTCAAGCAGCTGTTGGAGCGCGTGAAGGGTGTGCCTGCCGAGAATATCTTCCTGGGCAATGGCAGTGACGAGGCTATCGATCTGCCATACCGCATCTTCTGCGAACCCGGTCGTGACAACGTGGTGAGTATCGCACCCACCTATGGCATGTACCAGGTATGTGCCGACATCAACGACATTGAGTGTCGACAAGTGTTGCTTGACGACCATTTCCAGCTGCATGCTGACGCTGTTCTCAAGGCTTGCGACGAACACACGAAGATTATCTGGCTGTGCTCGCCCAACAATCCTACCGGTAACTCGCTCGACCGTGACGAGATATTGAAGGTGATTGAGGGCTTCGAAGGTATCGTCATCGTGGACGAGGCCTACATAGACTTTGCCCACCAGCAGTCGCTGCGTCAGGAGTTGCCCTCACATCCCAACCTCATCATTCTGCAGACTATGTCGAAAGCATGGGGCTCGGCAGCTATCCGCCTGGGTATGGCTTTCGCCTCGAAGGAGATTATCTCTATATATAATAAGGTGAAATATCCTTATAATGTCAATCAGCTCACACAGCAGCAGGCTATGGAGATGCTGAAAGACCCCTTTGAGGTGGATAAATACGTAAAGATGCTCCTGCAGGAGCGCAGCAGACTGATACAGGCATTCCACGAACTGCCCATCTGTGAGCAGATTTATCCTACGGATGCCAACTTCTTCCTGGCACGCGTGACAGATGCACAAAGCATCTACAACTATCTGGTGGACAAGGGCATCATCGTGCGCAACCGCTCACGCATCCAACTCTGTCAGAACTGCCTGCGCATCACCATTGGTACACGTACAGAGAATAATGAACTGCTCAGTGCCTTGCGGCAATATTAACTACAGGCTGTCACTCATCACGCTGTTGCTGATGGTGACGCTGGCGACATGGGGCGACAACAGTATCTTCTCGCCTCGTGTCAAGACGCTGACCAGCATGGTGGGAACAGACTGGCAGAACCGTCCTGTGATGACGCTGGGCAGCGATGACGTGCTGAACATCGGCTTCGACGAGTTCTCACACAACTACCACCGCCTGACTTGTCACCTCGACCATTGCGAGGCTGACTGGAGCGTATCAGAAGATATCTTTGAGAGCGACTGGCTGCAAGGCTTCAACGACTGGCAGATAGAGGACTATCAGAACTCTATCAATACCACTGTACTCTACACGCACTATCAGCTCACCATTCCTAACGACCGCTGTCAGCTGAAGATGAGCGGCAACTACCGTCTGACCATCTATGACGAGGATAATGCCGACGAGAAACTGCTGGAGGTGGAATTCTTCGTCGTTGAGCCACTGATGACAATAGGTATGGAGGTGACCACTAATACGGATATTGACCATAACGACAGTCATCAACAGCTATCGTTCAGCCTGAAATACAACAACTTGCGCGTCACTGACCTTGAGCAGCAACTGCAAACGGTGGTGATGCAGAACTGGATAGAGCGTGACGCCCGCCATAACATCCGCCCCAACCACATCACGACACAGGGACTGCTATGGCAACATCATCGCCAACTCATCTTCAACGGTGGCAACGAATACCATAAGTTTGAAGTGCTCGATGTCAGCCACCCCACCATGGGAATAGAACGTATCACATGGGACGGCACCTACTATCAGGCCTACCCTTTCCCAGCATTCACCTTCAAGAACTATCTCACCGACGTCGATGCTAACGGTGCCTTCTACATCCGCAACAGCAATCGCTCAGAATCTGAATACACCTGCGACTATGTATGGGTAAACTACGAGTTACAGGCGCCCTATCAGGGAGAGCTGTATATCGACGGGCAATGGGCAACGGACGTGGACAAGGAGCACTACCTGATGCGCTACGACGGAGAGCGCAAGGTGTACTACACGGCATTGCTGCAGAAACAGGGCTACTACAACTACCGATACATTACCGCTGACAGGCGGATACCGCCATCAGAGGGTAATTTCTTCCAGACAGAAAACCGCTATCAGGTATTAGTATATTATAAAGAGGTGGGAGGTCGCACATGGCGACTGGTAGGCTACAAGTCTTTGGACTTTCGATAATCTTTTGGCGTGACACGATAGCGACGATAGAACGACGTGATGAAGTAGTTGGGCGATACAAAATTCAGCGTCTCTGCCACATCTTCTATTGGGATATCCGTGGTCCGCAACAGTTCTGCAGCTTCCTGCAAACGCAACTTACTAATCAGCATGCGTGGATTCTTATCAATGTGATTAGCCAGCAAGACATACAACTCACCCTTACCCATTCCTGCCTGATCAGCAAAGGCATGGAAGCGTAACTGCTCACCACGATGTTTGGTGACATAAGGAATCAGCTTCAACATCACTTCATCAAAAGTCTGACTCTCCAGATCATCATCCTCTAAGAGATTATTTCGTTCAGTAGCTGTGGTAGGTGCCAACTGCTCGTTATGCAACTCAACACAACGGTCTGCAAAGCCACGAACACGGCGTATCATGTCTTCCTCATCGTTCAGACAGCGCATGCGCAACTTCGTATTGCGGTTGAAGGAGAAGAAGTTGAGCGCACCCAAAACCACCAATATGAGAACAATCAAGATATAGAGTCCGGTGGTGCGCCACCAAGGCTCCTCAACATGCAGATTCCATGTATAAGGATCTACAGGCCACTTGTCCGGCCACATAGATGTCTGCATCTCAATGACATAATGGCCGGGCTTCATAGCCACCAGCGGGAGGTGGAGCATACCATTCTTGTCAACCAATCCTCCCGACTTTCCGTAAGACATGATACGCCAGTCATTGTAACCAGAAACACCCTTCACACGGACACGGTAATAGGTTTGTACAGGGCGCAGATAGTTAAGACCCGAGAAGGTCAGCGTCAGCGAGTTCTGATTGTAGTTGACATGTAACTCATGGGTACGCGACACACTACGGTCCAAGATAACCTTTCCATCCAGTTTGGCACCGGGCTCAACAAACACGCCATTGACCATCAGGCGGCAGAGCTTGGGATAGAGCACCATCTCACCAAAATGCTCACCCTGGAAATGGGCGGGATTAAACACCACAATACGGTCAAGAGACTCCATGACGATGGTGCCATCATCCATCTTAGCTGCTCGCCTATTAAGGAAGGCATCGCTAGGAATGTTGTCTTGATTGATATATACCTCCAAATGCGAGACCTCACCATTACGAACATACAGACGAGCTACGCCATAACTGGTAGATACCCAGATATGATGCTCGTCATCCTCGATGACAGCATGTACAACCTCGTTAATCAGTCCGTCCTTACGATTGAATATCTGTGCGGGCTTTCCCGGGCGCTCCAGCTTCAGACCTGTATAGGTACCTGTCCACAACCAGCCACGGCTATCGCTCAAATAACAATTCATTTTATAAGGAAGAGTTGTCTTGCGGGCAGTCTGCTTATCGAGCAACTTGAGATAAGGTTCTGCCTCTGGAGATTGTGTCGGAATCGTAGAGAAAGGACTGGGGTAAGCCTTAGCATAGAGCAAACCACGATTCTTGGTACCCATCCACAAGCCGCCCTGACGGTCAAACATCAACGAGTTGATATTGGGTGTCATGCTACGCCCCTTAGAGAGTTTTATCGTCTCATAATGCTTTACCTCACCAGTCTGGTAGTAATAAACCATATAGCCACGCTCTGTAGCGATATATAGCTTGTCTTCCTTCGGATAGAGATCTCTCATCTGGAAGGGAGTTTCCAGAATCTTAGCCCACTTACGCTCACTAACATCATAGCGCATCAGTACGGCTGTCTCCTCACCGTTACGAATCTGGTAATAGCGGTCGCCCACCAGACAGAGAATAGACGACTGGGCATAGTGATCTTTCTCTTCTGCAGTCTTAAAGGCGTCATCCTTATAAAGATAGCGAGGGTGCTTGTAGTCATAGACACCTACCGAACCGTCAGCATAGAACATCATCAGCAGACTGTCGGCATAGAGATCGACATCCTGTAGTGTAGCCTCAGTGCGAATCGTAAACGTCTTGCCTTTCTTGGGGTCGGAAAGCTGCTTACCGGAGCGGAACCACATATTGCATTCGCCATCGCCATAGAGGTCGTCAATAGGTTTGTTGACACCCATATCACGCAACACTTGTCGCACGTCGGGCATGAAGTGTTCTGTCAGCAAGTCGACACATACCAGCACACCCATATTCTTTCCCCAGAGGTGGTGATACTTATCAAAAAATAATTGATAGCCACCCTGATAGCCTGGCAGTTTGATGACATCACGAGTCGACGGGTCGATATGTACGAAACTATCACCATCGTAGAAGTTGACATGACCAATGGTAAATATCAGAATTCTACCAGTTCTGGTGCATCGTACAATCTGTACACTGTTGTCTGCCAGACCATTAGAAGCATCGTAAGAAATGAAGACCAAATTCTCATCATTAGCCATCGTGTTGACACTTATCAACAGCATCAACAACAGCCAGCATTTTAATCTGATGAAAATCTTAAACATAGGTCCTCGTATTTTTTAAGCTTTAGTTGGGGCAAAGATAGGTAAAAAAATGCTACCCTCCAAATATTTATCGTAAAATTTTTGGAGAATAGCGAATAAATCGTATAAAACAAGTATTTTGGCGGCCTTACATCTTGGGTAAATGGAACTGATAATTCTGGTCAAATACTTCCCTGACGGTATTTATTTCAAGGAATTTCGTCGTACCACCAGCACCCATATTACCACTAAGGTAGGCTATCTTATCATCAAGGTCCACATACCCCTTCTGGCGTAACATACGAACGGCAGCCAGGAAGAGTTGCTGAGGAGCAATATGCTCTTTCTGCAAAACGGGAATGACACCATACGAGAGATTCAGCAGGCGCTGCAACTTATCATTATAGCAGATGGCCAGCACAGGATTGGGACCACGGAAGGCAGCGAGATTGCGAGCCGTATCGCCTGTATTAGAGTCAGTAATAATACCCTTTACACCCAGTTTCTCAGTAGCCTCGATAGCCGAACGAGCCATAAACTCACGGACATCGCAATCAGGTGAGAGGGGTACCTCAATATCGTTCTCACGCATCTTGTCGCGTTCAGCCTGCTCAGCAATAGCCGCCATCGTCTGCACAGCCTCAACGGGATAACGACCACTGGCCGTCTCACCAGAGAGCATGAGGGCATCGGTACGATAATAGATGGCATTAGCGATATCAGTTACCTCAGCACGTGTAGGACGGGGATTCTGAATCATTGAATGGAGCATCTGTGTAGCCACAATAACGGGTTTCTTCTTCTGCACACACTTACGGATAATCTGGCGCTGGATACCGGGGATGCGCTCTATAGGCACCTCAATACCCAAGTCACCACGGGCAATCATGATACCATAGGAGGCATCGATAATCTCGTCGATATTATCCAAGCCTTCCTGATTCTCTATCTTCGAGATAATCTTGATTTCAGAGTTGTAAGCGTCGAGGATAGCCTGCACAGCACGGACATCGGCAGCAGAGCGCACAAAACTATGGGCAATGAAGTCAATATCCTGATTAATGGCCAGCATGATATTCTTACGATCTTTGGCTGTCAAGGCAGGAAGGTCAATATGACGACCAGGAACATTGACACTCTTGTGAGAACCCAGCACACCGTCGTTCTGCACCTGTGCAATGACGGCAGGGCCATTGATACCAATAACCAGCATATCCAGTGCGCCATCATCAAACAATACATGGTCGCCCTCCTGGATATCGGCGGCGAAATTCTCATAAGAGAGATTGATAATATCATGGGTGGAGTCGACATCCGGACGACCAAACAACTTTACCACGTCGCCCGTCTTATACTCGATAGGCGCCTCGCAACCAGTAGTACGCACCTCCGGACCCTTGGTATCTATCAAGATTCCTATATGAGGACTTACTTCGCGCACGTTCCTTATTATAGTTTTAATACCCTCCTCGCTGGCGTGAGCAGTATTCATTCTCACTACGTTGACACCGGCATTAAAAAGTTGGCGGATGAAATCTACATCACACCTACGGTCGCTAACTGACGCTACAATCTTAGTCTGTTTCATGTCCTAATCCCCTATTAATTTTGTGCTAATCCCTATTATTTTTGTGCAAAGTTACGAAAAAAAGTAGAATTTTGAAAAAAAGTCTGTAGAAAATTTCCATATTACACTGAAAAACAGTAACTTTGCAGTCCGAAAATTAAACATATAAGAAAATAGAGAGATGACAAAAGCAGAAATCATCAACAAAATCGCCGAAGATACCGGCCTCCCCAAGAAGGACGTAGCCGCTACAGTAGAGGCATTTATGGAAGAAATTCGTGATTGTATGGCCGTACGTAAAGAGAATGTATACCTCCGCGGCTTTGGTACGTTTACAGTGAAGCACCGTGCAAAGAAGACCGCGCGTAACATTTCGAAGAACACCACGCTGGTCATTGAGGCTCACGATATTCCAGCATTCAAGCCCGCTAAGAGCTTCGTTGCAAAGATGCAATAATTTAACACCAAATATTTAAATATTTTAGAATTATGCCAAACGGAAAGAAGAAGAAGGGCCACAAGATGGCTACTCACAAGCGTAAGAAGAGACTGCGCAAGAATCGTCATAAGAGCAAATAAGCTCTGGCGCTAAAAGAGAAGTAATGAAAGGAGTGCAACCCGAGAACAATTGTTTGACGGAGCGCTCCTTTCCTGTAAAAGAACACCAAACGACAAGAGAATGACAAGTGAAGTAATTATCGATGTACAGCCGAAAGAGATCTCTATCGCCCTGCTCGAAGACAAGAATCTGGTAGAATACCAGAACGAGAAGCGCGAAGAGGCAAGCTACTCCGTCGGCAACATCTATCTGGGCAAGGTGCGCAAGCTCATGCCCGGCCTCAATGCCTGCTTCGTTGATGTAGGTTCTGAGCGTGATGCTTTCTTGCACTATCTTGACTTAGGTACTCAATTCAGCTCTTACGAGAAATACCTTAAACAGGTACAAAGCGACAAAAAGAACCTTTATCCCATTGGCAAGGCAACTCGCCAGCCTGATCTTCCCAAGGAGGGCAGCATCACGATGCTGAAACAAGGTCAGGAGATTTTGGTACAGGTTGTCAAAGAGCCTATCAACACCAAGGGTCCACGTCTGTCGTGCGACATCAGCTTCGCCGGACGCTACATGGTGCTGATTCCCTTTGGAGATAAAGTATCGGTTTCGTCAAAAATCAAGAAAAGCGAGGAGAGAGCGCGTCTGAAGCAACTCGTCCAGAGCATCCGTCCAAAGAACTTCGGCGTTATTGTACGCACTTCAGCCGAAGGCAAGCGTGTGGCAGAGCTCGACAGCGAGTTAAAAACCCTGCTGAAGCGCTGGGACGACATGATTACCAAGGCCCAGAAGGCCACTAAGACACCCCAGTTGTGCTTCGAGGAGACAGGACGTGCCGTAGCCATGCTACGCGACTTGTTTGACCCCACCTACGACGGTATCTATGTGAATGATGCCGACATTATGAATCAGGTGAAGGACTATGTATCGATGATTGCTCCCGAGAAGAAAGACATCGTGAAGCTCTATACTGGCACGGTGCCCATCTTCGACAATTTCAACGTCACCAAGCAGCTGAAATCAAGCTTTGGCAAGACGGTGAACTACAAGCGTGGAGCCTACCTCATCATCCAGTCCACAGAAGCCATGCATGTCGTAGATGTCAACTCTGGCAACCGCACTCGCTCAGAAAACGGTCAGGAACAGAACGCACTGGAAGTAAACCTCGGTGCTGCTGATGAACTGGCACGCCAGTTGCGACTCAGGGATATGGGTGGCATCATCGTGGTAGACTTCATCGACATGAACCTCGCCGAAGACCGACAACTGCTCTATGAGCGCATGTGTAAGAACATGCAGAAAGACAGAGCACGCCACAACATCCTACCGCTGTCGAAGTTCGGACTGATGCAGATTACGCGTCAGCGAGTACGTCCGGCTATGGATGTCAATGTTGAGGAAACCTGCCCTACCTGCTTTGGTAAGGGAAAGATTAAGTCGTCCATCCTGTTTACGGATCAGTTAGAGAGCAAGATTGACCGCCTGGTCAACAAAATCGGCATTCGCAAATTCAGTCTGCACGTACATCCTTACGTTGCCGCCTACATCAATCAGGGCCTTTGGTCGCTCAAGCGTCAATGGCAGATGAAGTATGGTCTGGGCATTCGTATCATCCCGTCGCAGAAACTGGCTTTCCTCCAGTATGAATTCTACGACAGCGAGCGCCAGTTCATTGATATGCAGGAAGACATTGAGACGAATTCGTAGGGCATTCCACCCTACCCGACAACACAAAGAAATCTCCGAACCAACAAGTGATTCGGAGATTTCTTTTTACCTTTGACTTAACAGTCGGAAGTTCTTTGACCTGAAGGTACAAAGTGTGGCTTCGCATTCTCACGCTCGAAAATCCTCAAATTCATTTGGTATTTTACTCACTTATTCGTACCTTTGCAGAACAATATTATACACTACGACCATGACAACGCTAAAGGTACTTTTCTGGATTTGTCTTATTATCTGCTTATACACCTACGTAGGCTATGGTATTCTACTCTATCTGCTAGTCCTCTTGAAACGACTCATCAAGGGAGCACCGCAACAGGCTGAACTGCCCAATGATCAGGCATTGCCAGATGTAGCATTCATGGTGTGTGCCTATAATGAACAAGACGTGGTAGAGATGAAGATGCAGAACATCCACGACTTCGACTATCCCAAAGAAAAGCTCCACGTCATCTGGGTCACCGACGGTTCTACCGATGATACCAACGAGCGCCTCAAAGCCTATCCCGACGTAGAGGTGGTTTTCTCTCCTGAGCGTCGCGGCAAGACGGCAGCACTCAACCATGGCATTAGCCAGGTAAAGAGCGAGATAACAGTGATGACCGATGCCAATACGCTGGTCAATCGTGAGGCCATCCGAGAAATCGTACGCTGCATGCAAGACCCACAGGTGGCATGTGTGGCTGGTGAGAAGCGCGTCATGTCACGTCACGAGGGAGAAATTGCCGCCGAGGGCGAAGGTCTCTATTGGAAATATGAGAGTACTTTGAAGCGTCTTGATAGCGAACTCTATTCCGTTATGGGTGCCGCAGGAGAACTCAACGCTATCCGCACAAAACTTTATGAGCCGATGCCAGAGACAGCCCTACTCGACGATTTCGTTATGTCAATGAAATTAGTTGAACAAGGTTACAAAATAGCCTATGCATCAAAGGCTTACGCAATGGAATACGGCTCAGCAAATCTTGAAGAAGAATCCAAACGCAAGCGTCGCATTGCTGCTGGCGGACTACAGAGTTCTTGGTGGTTGCGCAGCATGATGAACCCCTTCAAGAACCCCATAGTAGCCTTCCAATTTGTCTCCCATCGAGTACTCAGATGGAGCATCACACCCATTGCTTTGATGGCCCTCATTCCACTCAACGTGGCACTGGTCATGATGAAAGGCGGAACAGTATATACCATCATCTGGATTTTGCAGATTCTGTTCTATCTGGCTGCCCTCGGCGGCTATCTGCTGGAGCAGCACGGTCGAAAGAACAAACTTCTGTATGTCCCCTACTATTTCCTCTTCATGAACATCAACGTGTTCCGTGGCATGCATTATTTGAAGACCCACCAAGGTGGCGGAACATGGGAGAAAGCAAAAAGAGGCTAAAAATTTGTGAAAAATGATGGTTATATGAAGATTTTGTATTACCTTTGCAGAGATAATACCAATTCTGAAGATGAACCAAGACGAGAGAGAGAGGCTTCTGCAGCAGTTAGCAGAAGCAAAAGCCCAATTGCAGACTACTCAGCAGGAGTTAGACACTGCCAAAAAGCGCATTAACGAATACGAGGAGAAGGCTCAGAAAGCTGAGCAGGCAAGTCGCATGAAATCGCTGTTTCTTGCCAATATGAGCCATGAAATTCGCACCCCACTAAACGCTATTGAGGGTTTTGCACGTGTCATGGCTGAAACCGACTCTGCCGAGGACCGCATGAAGTACATGGAGATTGTTGAAGGCAACAATAGCCGTGTGCTGGCACTCATCAACGAGATTCTTGACCTCTCACGCGTAGAGGCCGGTGAAATTAGCATCAACAAGAGCATGACTGACCTCAGCGAGCTCTGCAAAAACATCCAGCTGATTTTCAAGTTCCGCTGCTCAGAGGGTGTACGTCTGTCGTGGTCGAATCCCACAATGAACGTAACACTCAATACTGACGCAAATCGCCTCACACAGATTTTCTCTAATCTCATCAGCAATGCCTTGAAGCATACCACACAAGGCAACATCACCTATGGCTATCGTCTTATCAACGACGGTCAGGAGGTAGAGTTCTTTGTGACCGATACCGGTTCGGGTATTGCAGAGGAAGACCTGAAGCACATCTTCACCACCTACATGTCTCGCGACGCAGAGCAGCAGAACGGTTACGGACTGGGACTGGCGCTCTGTAAGATTATCGTTGAGAAGATGGGTGGCAGCATCAATGTTACCTCTAAACTTGGTCAAGGTTCTACGTTCACCTTCATTCTGCCTTTCGAAGGTACCATTGGCGGTTTGAGAAAAGACAGCCGCATCACTACCAACTCACGCACCATCCGTGTCAACACCAAGACCGACGTGAAGAATGCTCCGCTGATTCTGGTGGCAGAAGACGAGGACAGCAACTATGAATTGGTCAAGATTGTATTGTCTAAGCGTTACCGTTTGGTACGCGCCATCAACGGTATTGAGGCCGTCACCTTCTGTGAAGACGACCGTCCCGACCTGATTCTGATGGACATCCGCATGCCAGACATGAATGGTCTGGATGCCACCCGCATCATCAAGGAAGTCAACCACGACATCCCCATTGTGGCTCTTAGCGCCTATGCCTTCGACGAGAATATCCGTGAGGCCAAGGCTGCCGGCTGTGATGAATTCATGGCCAAGCCGTTCCGTGTGGAAGACCTGCTGGATGTTGTACAGAAATACGTAAAGGATTAATCACGCTACATCTTTATGGGAAAACTAGCTGTTTACAAGTATGTTGCTGCCATGTTTCTGACTTTTCAGATTGTGGTCAGCATCTTCACCTTGGTAGGCCTCTTCGGAGGTAATGTCACCCCCGTAGGCAATACGGCCCGTGCCCTGTGTGTATATATCCTTCCCATACTAATTATCGCCAACGTTCTGTTGGTATTCTATTGGCTGATACGCCGCCGTTGGATTTTCCTCGCCATCCCCGTGGTGACACTTGCCTGCTGTATACCTTATATCGGCACCATCTACCAGTTCAGCCTCGACGAGCCGCAGTACAACACACAGAACGGCCTCAAGATAGCCACCTACAACGTAGCGATGTTCGGACGTGAGACGTCAGGTTTCATGGCTCAGGACATTCTGGCTGAGATGCGACGTCAGAAGGTTGACGTACTCTGCATCCAGGAGTACAACGAGATTAGTGGCGACAAGAAGAATTCAGAGAGTTACAAGGAGTATTTCCCCTATATGCAGGTTGGCCGTGAGGATATGGTTATCTTCAGCCGATATCCCATCACTGGAAGCAAGACCATTCTCTTTGAAGAGACTAACAACAGTGCCATGTGGGCTGATATCGACGTGAAGGGCAAGGCTTTCCGCATCTTCAATATCCACTTGGAGACAACGGGTATCAACCGCACACTTCACAGCGCTGGTAAGATAATGGCTCAGCAACATCAGCAGGTTGACAGAAACCGCCTGCTCAACGCCATCTACGGCAACTACATGATGGGAATGATGTTCCGTTCTGGTCAGGCCATCACTATTGCCAACGAAAAGCGCGAGTCTGACAAGCCCATCATTCTTTGTGGTGACTTCAACGACGTTCCCTACTCCTTCGTTTACAACACTGTCAAGGGCGATTTGGTCGACGGTTTCAAGGAGTGCGGTGCCGGTTGGATGCACACCTACCGCAGTAAGAACAAGCCCGTACGTATCGACTACATCTTCCACGACGAGAGTCTCAAAGGCATCTCCTACTACAAGACGGAGCTGACCTACTCAGACCATTATCCCGTGTTCATGAAGATTGAATTATAATTCATAAAAGAAAATCCCCGCCAGCCAGCGGGGGTTTCTTATTTCCTATACTATCTTGAACCTCACGCGGAAAGAGCGTTCCTGCTCGTCCCAGTTTGTTCCTAACAGTTCAAAGCGACCTATCTGCGAGGTAGAGCGAACATGCTTGCCGATACACGGGCAGACATCGTAATCACCTATGCGTACCAGTCTGATGGTCTCTGACGCATCATCAGGCAGACGATCCAACGACACCTCCTCAGGCAACTCATCACGCGTTACGAACTCAAACGTAACAGGCAAGTCCTCCTCTATCAGCTCATTCATTCGGCGCTCTATCTCACGCTCTTCTTGGCGCGAGGGTTTCTGACTCAGGTGGAAGCTCATCTTACTCTTCTTACGCTCCACATGGGCATTGTACGACCGTCCACAGTCAAACATGCGTATCATTGTCTGATTCAACAGGTGCTCGGCAGTATGAGCGGGAGGAAACTCTTCCTTGTTATGCTCATTTAGGATATAATCAGCCATTATCTTTTAATTTTAGGCACAAAAATACTAATAAAAAAAGAAAAAAACAAGAAAAATGCAACTTTTCGGCAACTGACTACGTCTAATCATCAAAACAACCAACCAAATACAATCAACAATAAATAGTGAATAGTATGAAAAAAGTATTGCTTCTGACAGTCTGCGCATTAGCGCTGACGGCTTGTAAAACAGAGTTCGGTACGTGGAATCTTACCCCCAGTGAGAACATTGTCACCAAGGAGTACAAATTATCACCATTTGAGGAGGTTGCCATGCATTGTGTGGGCACTGTAGAGCTGATACAGAGCGATGCCAAGAATGGAACGGTAGAACTGACGGCTCCCGACAACTTTGTAGAGTACATCCAGTTTGAGAGTACGAACAAAAGGCTGAACATCAAGTCCACACTAAAGAAGCTGAATATGAACGGCGAACACATCAAGGTAAAGATATATACCAGCGACCTCATCAAGCTCAGCAATAGCGGCGTTTCGATGATAACAATGGACAGTCTGGATACCGACCATCTAGACATCAAAAATTCCGGAGCCGGAAGCATAGAGATTAATAAGGTCATTGCTGACGACATCAGTGCTGCATGTAGCGGTGTAGGTAGCATCAGCATCAACGGACAGACCATCTATGCCAACCTCACCTGCAGTGGCGTGGGTAGCATAGAAGCTGGCGACTTGAAGGCCAAGAGTGTGAAGGCGCTGGTATCGGGTGTAGGCAGCATCAACTGCTATGCCAAAGAGAAAATTGACGGAAATGTGACGGGTGTCGGTTCACTGAATTACGGTGGTCATCCAGCACATAAGAACACCCGTCGTCCAGGCATAGGAAGCATCAACGAGCAGTAAGGATAATAGGTAAAAAGATTGGGGAAACAAGAGGGCGACCATCATTGGCCGCCCTTTTATTATGACTTAAAACTCAGCACGATTGCACTAAGTGGCTCGAGCGTTACAGGAATAGCACCATCACGTTTCAGATCAAGCTTAATTTTCTGTTCTGAGAGCAAGTCGGTAGCCATTGCATTCTTCTCTTTCAGGCTGAGATAGTCGAAGGCGTGGGCAGGAATATTCACCGTAGTCTTCACGGGTAGCGCATCGAAGTTTACTACCACGAGTAACACCTCACTACCCGCCTTGCGCAGGAAAGCATACTGACGTTGTAACTGTCCGTTTACATACATCAAATCGAAGAAGACACCCTCTCTTACCGCCTTCTCTTTAGCAGCAATCTGTAGCGTCTTCTGGTGAATGTCGAACAGCAGTTTCTCCTCCTTACGCAGCTTTTTGCTGGCAGCCCTACAGAGCGTGTCGATGCTCCAATAATCAAAGATAGTAGTACGGCCGTCCTTACCGCTGAATCCCTCCTTATCCATGCCACGCTCGCCATATTCCTCACCAGCGTAAAGCATGAATGGGTTCTGCTGCATCAGCACTGAGGCTATCATGGCTGGCACACCCTTCTTAGCGTCTCCGGCAAAGAAATCGCTGGCTATGCGCTGCTCGTCGTGATTCTCCAGGAAGTAGAGCATGTGCTGGCGGATGTCGTCCGTCTGTTGCCAGGCTGCCGTGATGGCATGCGCTGACTGATGGCCACACATCACAGCACGCATTGTGTCGTACATGCCTACCTTATCATAGAGGTAGGCAAAGCCTGCACCGATGTAGTTGCGGTATTCAGCAGGGTTATATACCTCACCGATGAAGATGATATTGGGATAGCGATACTTTACCTTATCCGTAGCCCAATGCCAGAAGGCGGCAGGCACCATCTCTGCCATATCACAGCGGAAACCGTCAACGCCCTTCTGCGCCCAGAACAAGAGGACATCCGTCATCTTATCCCATGTATTGGGAATAGGATTAAAGTGCCCCACTCTGCCTGCATAGTAGTCGAGTCCGTAGTTCAGCTTGACAGTCTCATACCAGTCGTTCATGCCTGGTGCATTATGGAAGCAGTCGTTACCCGTAGCCTTGGCAGGCTCCTCGTGATACGCCTCCTTCTCGCCCTGATACAGGTCGAGATAGGGCTCAAAGCGCTGACCAGGACAATAATAAAAATTGTTCTGCGGGTCAAAGCCGTGATCAATATGATCATCCTCACCCAAATCCTTCACACCCTTGGGCTTGCAGATAGAGTGATATTGGCGAGCCACATGGTTAGGCACAAAGTCGATAATCACCTTCATGCCAGCCTGATGGGTGCGCTCTACCAGCGCCTCAAACTCCGCCATGCGCTCATCCACGTTGACCGCCAAGTCGGGGTCAATGTCGTAGTAGTCGGCAATGGCATAGGGTGAGCCCGCCTTACCCTTCACCACAGCAGGATGCTGGCGCGGAATGCCATACTTGCTGTAGTCGGTCTGCGTGGCGTGGCGAATCACACCAGTGTACCAAATATGGCTCACGCCCATTTCCCTGATATTCTTCAGGGTCGTGGGCGTGAAATCGTTCATCTTTCCACATCCGTTCTCTTCTATCGTACCATTCTCCTTGCGAGTAGTGTTACGATTGCCGTAGAGACGGGTAAAAATCTGATAGAGTATAATCTTACTCGATGCCATGAGCTGCAACTTCCTTGTTGATCTTAGCAATCATACCCTGCAGGGCCTTACCAGGTCCGCACTCAGTGAAGTCATCAGCACCATCAGCAATCATATTCTGTACGCTCTGAGTCCAGCGAACAGAGCTTGTCAGCTGGGCAATCAGGTTAGCCTTGATCTCAGCAGGATCAGTGTGAGGCTTACCATCTACATTCTGATAAACGGGGCACTTAGGAGCCTTAATCTCTGTAGCCTCGATAGCAGCCTGCAGCTCGTCCTTAGCGGGCTGCATCAGTGGAGAGTGGAAAGCGCCACCCACCTTCAGAGGCAGAGCGCGCTTAGCACCAGCAGCCTTCAGCTGCTCGCAAGCCTCGTTGATAGCGTCGATGTCGCCAGAGATAACCAGCTGACCGGGGTTGTTGTAGTTAGCAGCTACGCAAACGCCCTTACCCATCTTGCTGACAGCAGCGCAAACCTCCTCAACCTGTGCATCAGGCAGACCGATAATGGCAGCCATCGTTGAGGGAGCAGCCTCGCAAGCCTTCTGCATAGCCATAGCACGAGCATATACCAGCTTCAGACCATCCTCAAAGCTCAGCGCACCAGCAGCTACCAGTGCAGAGAACTCACCCAGTGAGTGACCGGCGGTCATCTCAGGCTGGAACTTGTCGCCCATACAGAAGGCAGAAATCACACTATGCAGGAAAACGGCAGGCTGAGTAACCTTCGTCTGCTTCAGATCCTCGTCAGTACCGGCAAACATAATGTCGGTGATGCGATAGCCGAGAATCTCGTTAGCCTTCTCAAACAATTCCTTTGCAGTCTCGTTGTTGTCATACAGGTCTTTACCCATACCAACAAACTGTGCCCCCTGTCCGGGGAAAACAAATGCTTTCATTTTTCTAATTGTATTATAAATGTATATGTTTTCTTAAACGTTTGCAAAGGTACAATTTATTTTCAAAAAAACCAAGATATATTTTGGATATTTCAGAATAATACACTACCTTTGCATGCGCAAAAAGTGAAGGAGAGTTCAATATCCAATTGACTTTCCACACGCCAGGCCAATCGAGTTTTTACTCGTTGACGCTCACTTATTCGGAGAGTTGGCAGAGTGATCGATCGCGCTGGACTCGAAATCCGGTATACCCTTTTCGGGTATCGGGGGTTTGAATCCCTCACTCTCCGCACTAAAAATAATGGGAACCACATGGTTCCCATTATTCTTTATAGCTAATTCATTTCTTTATCAGGCTAATACGCGTCTGTATTAGCTGTAGTAGCATCGCTTTTGTAAATAAAAAAGCCTGCAGAGAACAACGTCTCTGCAGGTAAACATATATTATATTTAGAAAAATGCTTAGAATTAGAACTTATAGCCGATGGTCAGCGTGCTGCAATCACTACGAAGCTTCCAGTCGCTGTTTGAGTTCTTGTTGACAGCAGTAAGGGCTGGAGTTCCACGGAGATCGAGGGTGATACCGTTGGCAAACTCATAAGAGAGGCCGATAGGCATAGAGAGGTTGAACGACTCACAATCACTCTTGTTGTCTGTACTTTCATACTTAGCGTTTATCAGGAAACCAGGCTGCAAACCAATCTTCAGCGCAAAGCCCTTGGCAACATAGAAATTCACCAGGACAGGGATATTGATGTAGTCGAGTTTCTGGGTAAAAGTCTTACCACCAGCTTTTGTCTCCCAACCCTGCTGAGCATACATTACACCAGCAGAGAGAGAAAGCCAAGAAGTCTTGGTATAGTATTCTGCTTCAGCACCAATGGCCAGACCTGCACGTGGGTCTTTAGAGTTAAATTCGAGGTCGCTATAAGTTCCTGATAGTGAACCAGCAGCGATACCAATCATGGGCTGAATTGTGAATGAACCTGCGGCGTGACGCGCATTTTGTGCACTGGCTGTCAGGGCAACTGTTGCCATGATCAGCATCATCATCATTTTCTTCATAATCTTAATTGTTTTTGTTAATACTAAATTATTATAAGGTATTAGTAATTTTATCTGTCTGCAAAAGTACAAAGAAAAAAGTTAACATTCGAGAATTACTACTTAAAGAATGTTAAAAGTAATAAAATTCGTAAATTTAAGATAAAAACATGTACCTTTGCAGTAAAAATAAAGATAAAAGATGAAGAATACTGCACTATTACTATTGAGTATACTGCTGCTTACAGCCTGTCAGGAGACACTGGAAGACCGCTGTGCACGCGAAGCAAGAGAATACACCGAGAAACACTGCCCCACTCTCATCACGGAGAATATGGTGATGGACAGCATGACATTCGACAAGGCCACAAGGACCATCGGATACAGCTATACGGTGAAGGGCGCCATAGACGACACGGCAGTAATCAACAGCAACGAGCCCCGCAAGCGCCTGCTGGAACAGGTGAAGAACAGTCCGAACCTGAAGCTATACAAGGATGCAGGCTATTCGTTCCGCTATACTTACTATTCTACAAAAGAAAACGGAACGAAGCTCTTTGAAGCTACGTTCCGTAAGTCAGATTATCAGTAACGTTAACCGATATTACTCTTCAACACCCTCGGGCTTCATGTTGGTGTACACAGTCTGTACATCGTCGAAGTCCTCGAGTTTCTCAATCATCTTGTCGATGGTCTCACGCTCCTCGGGAGTAACGTCCTTCAGGTCGTTAGGTATGCGAGTGAACTCAGCACCTGTTACCTCGAAGCCATTCTCCTCCAGATGCTTCTGAATAGCACCGAATGAAGAGGGATCGCCATAGATGGTGATGCTGTTCTCCTCTTCGTCCTCATCGTACTCATCCTCTACTCCATAGTCGATAAGGTCGAGAATCATCTCGTCCATATCCAGACCGTCGGTCTTCTTGAAAGTGAATACGCACTTGTGGTCGAACAGGAACGACAGAGAACCCTGAGTACCCAAGTTACCATTAAACTTGTTGAATACTGAGCGAACGTCACCAACGGTACGGGTGGTGTTATCAGTCAGGGTGTCAACGAAGATAGCTACTCCATGAGGGCCATATCCCTCGTAGGTTACCTCCTTATAGTCGCTCTGGTCTTTACCCATAGCGTTCTTGATGGCACGCTCGATGTTGTCCTTCGGCATGTTCTCACGCTTAGCGTTGGCAATAATTGCACGCAGCGCTGGGTTCATGTCGGGCTCTGGACCGCCAGCCTTTACGGCGATGGCAATCTGCTTACCAATCTTTGTAAATGTCTTGGCCATGTGGCCCCATCTCTTCAGTTTCGCAGCTTTGCGATATTCAAATGCTCTTCCCATATTGTTATTGTATTATTTTATTTCGATATTACGATGTTTCGAGGTGATTAGCGAAGCTCAGCGTTGAGTTGCTTCTTCAGGTTCTGAATCAGTTTTGTCATGATGGCTTCAATCTGCTTGTCGCCCATAGTCTTCTCAGCATCCTGGAGAATGAAGTTGACAGCATACGACTTCTTGCCAGCAGGCAGCTTGTCACCCTCATAGACGTCGAACAGCTCGACTTTCTTAAGGAACTTCTTCTCAGTCTGACGAGCAATCTGCTCAATCTGAGCGAACTTTACATTCTTATCGATAAGCAGGGCGAGGTCGCGGCTAACAGCAGGATACTTGGCAATCTCTGTGTAGAGCACCTTCTGCTTGCGAATCACCTTCATCAGTGCTGTCCAGTTGAGTTCAGCATAATAGACTGGTGTGTCGATGTCGAACTGCTTCTGCAATTTCTTGGCAAGCACACCCATCTCGATAAGCTTCTTACCACCACGGTTCTCAATAGTGAGACCAGCAGAGAAAATAGCGTTCTCAGACTTCTTGCGAACCAGCATACCTGGCTGTACGCCGATGCGTGCCAGAATATTCTGCACGTAGGCGTCCAACTCAGCATAAGAGGTATCCTCGTTCTTATGAGCCCATGAGCCCTCAACACGCTTACCTGTCAGCCACAGAGCCATGTGGTTCTGCTCCTTGTAGGCCTGCATGGGATCGTCCTGATTCTCTTTCTCAGGGTCAAAGCTATAGACGTTGCCAAACTCGAAGAAGCGGCAGTTGCCGTTCTTGCGCTTAGCATTGTGCTCGATACTCTCCAAACCACCATACAACAGAGTGCCACGCATCACGTTGAGGTCGCTTGACAGCGGATTCATAATTTTTACCAGCTGAGCCTGCTGCTCTTCAGTATAGTAAGCAGCCTTGGTCAGCGAGTTATTCAAAATCTCGTTAAAGCCAGCACCTACCAACTGTTCGCTGACAAGGTTGGCCAACTTGTGCTTCTGGTCTTCGTCGCCCTTGATAACAAGGCTTGACTTCAGCTGAGTAGGAATCTCTACATTGTTATATCCATAGATACGCAGGATATCCTCCACTACGTCGCAAGGACGCTGTACGTCAACACGGTAAGCAGGGATCTCCAGTTCCAAAGCCTCAGCAGTCTCGGTAAGCACCTTCATCTCCAAGCTCTCACAGATACTCTTGATGGTCTCTACGGGAATCTCCTTACCAATGAGTGAGTGTACATAGTCGAAGTTGAGGGTAACCTTGGCATTCTCCATCTTCTCGGGATAGACGTCCTTGATTTCCATAGACACCTTACCGCCTGCCAACTCCTTGCAGAGCTGAGCAGCATACTTCAGGGCGTCAATGGTGCCATTGGGATCTACACCACGTTCGAAACGGAACGAGGCATCGGTGCTGAGTCCGTGACGACGGGCAGACTTACGAATCCATGTAGGATGGAAGTAGGCACTCTCCAAAACTACATTCTTAGTAGTTTCATAGGTACCACTACCCTTTCCGCCGAATACACCAGCGATACACATGGGGTCCTCAGCATTACAGATAGCCAGATCACGGTCAGAGAGCTTGTGCTCCTCACCATCGAGTGTCTGGAATGGCGTGCCCTCAGGCATAGTCTTTACGATAATCTTATGACCCTTCACCATATCGGCATCGAAACAGTGCAAAGGCTGACCCAGTGCCATCATCACATAGTTGGTGATATCGACGATATTATTGATTGGACGCAGACCAATGGTGGTCAGCTTGTTCTTCAGCCACTCTGGTGACTCCTTAACCTTACAGTCAGTAACACTGACGCAAGCATAGCGCTTGCAGGCCTCGCTATTCTCGATGACAACATCAATGGGGAGGTTGTTGTTATCAACAACAAAATCGCTGACTGCGGGCTTATGAGTAGCGGTCTTATAACCGTTCTGCTTCAACCATGCATACAAATCGCGTGCTACACCCCAATGGCTCAGGGCGTCGGCACGGTTGGCAGTGATATCCACCTCGATGAGCCAATCGCTCTCCAAATTATAATATTCTGCTGCAGGAGTACCAACGACTGCATCCTCAGGCAGTACGATGATACCATCGTGGCTGGTACCAACACCAATCTCGTCCTCGGCACAAATCATGCCTAAAGACTCTACGCCACGCAGCTTAGACTTCTTGATGACAAACTCCTTGTCACCATCGTAGAGCACACAGCCCAGATCGGCTACAATAACCTTCTGTCCTGCTGCTACATTGGGGGCGCCACAGACAATCTGCTGAGGTTCACCCTTACCTAAATCTACTGTAGTTACATGCAGGTGATCTGAGTCAGGATGCATCTCACAGGTCAGCACCTTGCCGACATAAAGTCCCTTCAGACCGCCCTTAATACTCTGTACTTCTTCGAGTGCGTCAACTTCCAGACCGGTAGATGTCAGTGCATCACAAACCTGCTGCGGTGTGAGGTCGAAATCCACGTACTCTTTCAACCATTTATAAGATATATTCATTGCAATGATATTATATTTTCGAAAATCGGATGCAAAGGTACGAATAAGTGAGTAAAATACCAAATTTATTTGGGTATTTTCGAACGTGAGTACCTTCGTCGAAGTCAAAGTCACAAAAAAACGGGCAAATTGCAAATCAATTACCCGATTTTCCTTATGCCATCGTCATGATAGACGCCCGTATCAACGCATAGACAATCGAAAGACCTAACACTGCCATGGGAACATACAGGTGTTTCCTGTCGTAACGGGCTGGAATCGTGATGCGACAGTAGAGACGATAGACGCTGTAACCAACGATAGCGCCCCAAATAAGTCCAACGGTGATGTCACCCGGATAGTGGACACCCAAATACAGACGCGTCCAACAGTTGATGAGCGACCAGCAGACCATAAAGATGACAAACAAACGGTGGCGCATCAACAGCGAGAAGAACAACGCTATGCTGAACGTATTAGAGGCATGAGCCGAGAAGAATCCGTAGTTACCGCCACGATAGTCGTTGACGACATCAACAAGCATGCCAATCTCAGGGTCGTGCGTGGGGCGCCAGCGAGCCACCAACGGTTTAACGATGGAATCATCGACGGTACCTGCCAACAGCACACATAGCCCAGCAGCACCCAATATCAACAGGATATCGCGCCAATTAGGCTTATGCGTCATCACCACGACATAGAACAGGCTTAAATACAAGGGTATCCACGTCTTGGCATTGGTCAGTGTCAGCACGACATAGTCGAGAAACACTGAATCGCTGCCATTCACCATCAGCAGTAGTTGTTTGTCAAACTGAATTATCTCCTCCATCAGATTACCTCCAGATCTTTGGTCTGTATCCAACCTTCCTTACCGTCAGCAACACGAACTTCGCGCCACTCCTTCATCGTAGCATCAGTAATAGTTACCTTTGTACCCTCATGGAGGATAAACAGGTCGGTACCATTATTAGCCGGTGTGCTCTTTACATTAACAGCCGAACGGATAATGATAGCTCCCGAACGCTGAACGAAAGCCTGTTTCTGCTGGTAGGCAAAGAGGTTGCTCAATGCGAAGACAACGAGGAACAACAGACCTACGAAGAAACCTACCTTACGCAACCATATGAGGTCACTGAAAAGATATGCTAAGGCGAGGATGATAGCGATGACTAGTGAGACCAGCGCCATACGAGCCCATCCGTCGACACTCATTAGGTTAACCAACGAGTGGTACCACGTCACAAAGAACATCTCTGACTCAGGTACAATCTTATCGATGGTCTTGGAACGTGCCATTTGCAGATTCAAACGGATATCACGGTCGCCAGGTGACAACAACAGGGCACGCTCATAATTGAGCACTGCACGAGTCATATCATCCATGCGATAATAGCAGTTACCCAAGTTATAGTATAAATCTGACGAAATACCCTGCTTCAATAGCGTCTCATACTGTTTGGCAGCCTCCTGATAGTGCTCAGCAGCATAGAGGCTGTCGGCAGCGGCCTTATTAGCAGCCAATGCACCGAGTGGCATCATCAGCAGCAACAAGAGCACAGCAGTCAGTGGCTTGGCATTATTTGATTTCTTCATCGTATTGGCAATCTGTGTAATAGCTGTAATAGCAGCATCATAAACTTTGTTCATATTACCTGTGGCATCGCCAGGGGCGTAACGGGCAAACTCACACTCATCAAGGGCGCCAATGAACTGGGCAATGGTTTCGTCGGAAACATTATAGGCAGACAGCTGCTGACTTATATTCTCACGTGACAGCTGATCGACAGGCATATTGAGTTTGTCACCGACATATCCCCAAAGAGCACGCATCACCTCATCGTAGAAAGCGCCATCCTTACCAGCCTTCATCAGTTTGGCAGCTACCTTCAGGCGCTTTACTGCTACCTTATTGGCCTTGCCGGCACGCTGCTTAACAATGTTGGCATTCTCAATAGCACGCTGGCGGAAAATGATGAACAGCGACAAGAAGACGATGACGAGCACAGCGAGCGACACCCAATAGGTGGCGGAGCCAAAGAAGAAATCGTTGACACCATGCTGGTCGGTATCTCCTGTATGGATGTAACGAATATCACTTGCCAACTGCTTGACATCCTCCTGGCCAGCAAACGAAGCCACAGTGGTCTGACCATCACCCTTGCCAACCTTCAGTGTAAAGGCCTCAGTACGTACTGTCTTGTAGCTATTAGACTTAGTATCGAAATAGGTATATTCAATCGGTGGAATCTCGTAGGTACCCTGATGACGAGGCACAGCCAAGAAGTCATAGACGATACTACCTTCCAAGCCATTGACAGTCAACTTTGTTTTATCAGTCACCTTAGCATCATAGCTGTCAAAATCTTTCGGAATCTGAACAACAGGCTGCTTGAGAAGCTTCATATTGCCCACACCGCTAATGGTTACACGCAGAATGACAGGGTCGTTAGCCTTTACCTCAGTCTTATCCAGCAGTGCTGAGATATTGAAAGAACCGACGCCGCCAGAGAAATTAGCAGGACGCTGAGGCAGCGGATCTACCTGAATAGTGATAGCTGGTGCCTTAATCTGCTTCTTCACCTCGATATATCCTGAGCCACCATTGAAGAAGGCCTCGAATGGGTCTACATTACGATTCTGCATGGCAACAATACCATCATAGGTAATGGACGGAATCTCTAACTTACCAGTAGCCTGTGGAAACATGACATATTGCTGCCACGTTACCGTACGATACTGGCGACCGTTGAAGGTTTCTATCTTGAAGCTCTTCTCCTGAGGCAGAGGCACCTCACGAGTGTAGAAACTCTTCAGGTCAGGCATCTTTCCACTGAGCTGCGTCAGACCTACCAGTGTATAGACTTTATAGGTCAGCAGAATGGGTTCCTGCTCACGAACATGCTGCTTGGAGGCGCTGACATGAATAAACAGGTCACTGCCAGAGATGGTACTGCCAGCGGGACGCAACTCTCCGTTGCCCCCACCCTGTTGGCGACCTTGCTGTCGGCCACCCTGCTGTGCATGACCACTAACCTTGATACGTATCTCGTTAGAGGTAACGGTCTTACCATCAACGGTAGCATGAGCGGGAGGAATGGTAAACGTACCATTCTTTGTGGCTACAACAATATAGGTATAGGTCACCGACGACGTGCTCGACGTATGACCATTAACCATCTGGAAACTCGACTGTGTCGACGTGCTAGGCCCCATCAGAACCTCTAACTCGTCAGGGATGTTACCAGCACGGAATCCTTTTACATCTTGCGTATTGATGGTATATGACAAACGGAACTGCTCACCCACAGCAACCTGTGAGGGAGCACGACCTGTCAACGTCTGGGCAATAGCGCCCACGACCATCATCGTTAGAATTATCAGCGTTGTATATCTCTTCATATCTACCATTACCAATTCTTTTCCAACTTGCGACGATTAGGCTGCTGCTGAGCCTTCTTCATGCGCTGCTGAGTCTGTTTTTCCTCCTGCATGGCAGCATTCAACATCTGCTCAGCATTCTCACGGCTCATCTGCTGTTCCTGCTGCTTCTGTTGCTCTTGTTTTTGCTGCTGTTGTTCCTGTTTCTGCTCCTCCTTTTTCTGTTCTTGCTTTTGGTCTTGCTTCTGCTGTTGTTTTTGTTGTTGCTGCTGTTGTTGCTGCTGACGTTTGCAGACAGCAAGATTGTAGCGTGTCTGATCATCGGTAGGATTGTTACGCAAAGCCTCCTTATAGACTTCTATGGCTTCACCGTACATCTTCTTACCCTGACAGATGACACCAGCATTATGGTATGACTGAGCACGACGTATCGGATTGGTTTCCATCTTGCCAGCATCCATAAACTGCTGAACAGCAGCAGAGTCTTTCTGCTGCCTCATCAGAGAAAGTCCCAGATTATAGACTGCCTGCGGATTACGAGGATTCTTCTCGACTGCCTTTCGGTACAACACCTCTGCATCGGCAAAGTTGCCAGCCTTAAACTGCTTATTACCCTGACGAACCAACTGGCGGTCGCTCTGTGCAGCAACAGTTCCAGCCACTAACAACAAGGCAATAATGGTTGACACTTTCTTCCTACGGAACAGCGATACATTCTTCAGCAACGGATTCTTGATTTCCAAGATGAAAGCCTCCAAAACCAACAATAGCAGCGCAATGATGCCCACTGCCTGGAACTGTTCGTCGTATTCGCTATAGATAGTAGTCTCTGTCTCCTTCTTAGCCAACTTATCCAATTCGGCATCCAGCTTCTCTTGAGCACTACTATTATTCTCCACATGGATATATGCGCCACCACCAGCCTGAGCAATCTGACGACACATTTCCTCGTTCAATCCCGTCATCACAGTCTGACCAGTATTATCTTTCATAAAATCGCCATCACCTGTGGGAATGGGGGCACCCTTGGTAGAACCGACGCCCAACACATACACTCTATGTCCTCTATCCTTAGCTTCCTTAGCAGCCTCAAGAGCACCTCCTTCATGGTCCTCACCATCAGTAATAACGATGATGGCCTTACCAATACCCTCCTCCTGTGTAAAGCTATGTGATGCCATTGATACCGCCTTGGCGATGTCTGTTCCCTGAACGGCAATCATCGATGGGTCAATGCTTGACAGGAACATCTTTGCAGAGACATAGTCGCTGGTGATAGGCAACTGGATGAAAGCGTCACCTGCAAAGACAATTAAGCCAATCTTATCGTTTGTAAAGTTGTCGACAAGGTTCTCCACCATCATCTTAGCACGATCCAAACGACTGGGCGTTACATCCTCTGCCAACATGGAGTTACTGATATCCATCGCGATAATGGTCTCGATACCAGTACGCTTCTCGTGGCTAATTTTCGTACCAAACTGTGGGCGAGCGAGCATCACGATGAGTAGCGATAAAGCCATCAGCAACAGGCAGAACTTAACCAGCGGACGGAAACGAGACACATCAGGCATCAACTCGCGAATCAGCTCAAGATCGCCAAAAGCGCGCAGGCGCTTCTTCTGCTGACGTACCATCAACCAACGTATCACTGCCAGCACTGGTATGACGGCTAATAAATATAGGTATATTGGATCTTCGAATCTAAACATCTTACGGTAATTTTCTGAATACGGTTATCCGCAACAACATCTCAAGCAACAACAGCAAGAAAGCTGCGATAGCAAAAGGCTGATAGGCCTCATAACGCTTACTAAACTGCTTGACGTTGAGCTTCGACTTCTCAAGTTTGTCAATCTCCTTATAGATTTGCTGCAACTCCTTATTGTTTGTAGCACGATAGAAGTCGCCATCAGTTGCTGCAGCAATGTCACTCAGCGTTTTCGTATCAATCTCCACGGGAATATTGACATACTGTACACCACCAGCCACCGACATCGGATAAGGTGCCACCTTATTGGTACCAACGCCAATGGTATACACACGAATACCAAAACTCTTGGCAATCTCAGCAGCAGTCATAGGCGACAGGTCGCCACGGTTATTTGAACCATCAGTAAGCAGGATGACTACCCTACTCTTTGCCTTCGAGTCTTTCAATCGTGAAACGGCATTGGCCAAGCCCATACCGATGGCCGTACCATCTTCTATCAATCCGCGCTGAGCAATGTCTGTTCGTACATTCTGCAACAGATTCAGCAATGAGGAATGGTCGGTAGTCATAGGACACTGAGTAAAAGCTTCACCAGCAAATATCGACAAACCGATATTATCATTGGGGCGACCTACAATAAATTCAGCAGCGACCTGCTTGGCAGCCTCCATTCGGTTAGGCTTCAGGTCTTCTGCCAGCATAGAGGTAGACACATCCATTGCCAACATGATGTCAATACCCTCCATGCTCTGATTCTTCCATGAGTTCTGAGTCTGTGGACGTGCCAGCACCAAGACTATCAATACAAAGGTGGCCAGGCGCAGCAACAGCTGAACAGGCATCAGCACAACCTTCCATGAACGTGGAGCTACACGATAGGCCATCGTATCGCTCATACGCATGGTGGGCTCGCTCTTCTTACGATACATCAGATACCATAGCAGATAAGGTATCATCAGCAAGAGCAGAAACAGATATTCTTTGTTGGCAAATTCCATGTTTTAATTCAGCATTTGATAAATATTGTACAACACATAGCAGAACAGCAAGACAGTAGCCGTCGTCAACAATCCGATAAAGACTTTCAGCACACGGCGTTCTTTCTGGCTACGCTGGTCTTCTGCAGACAGCTGGGGCTTTTCAACAGTCTCCGTCGGCTGATTCTCCAGCTTGGTCTGATTGATGAAGTCAATAGCATTCACGAGGTTGGCATCGTTCTCATTAATCATCGTAGAATACTTGGCAAACTTCACAAGGTCAGCGGTAGTAAACAACTGGCGCAACTCCTCCAGCGACTGCTGGTCAGTCTGCATCAAGCGTTCGATAATCTCCGTACTTGTCATCTCCATCGCTGAGAAACCATAACGCTCCTCGATATAGCGACGCAAGGTATCGGTAAGTTTGGTATAGTACTCCTTCTGATTGTCAGAGCTGACCATCTTGTCGGCCTTGATTTGCTCAATCTCCTTCATGGCCTTCTGGTGAGGCAACAAGCGCTTTACAATCTTGATATGAGCGATGATAGGTTTATTGTCACGAAGACGCAGATACAGATAATAGCATACAGCCATCATGACAAGCATCAGGATACTCAACCAGAACGACAGCGACCAATCACTCCACTGGAAGGGATTATCCTGAACATCCTTAGGGCCATAGAACTGATCAAGCTTCGTGGTGTCTACCTCAACTTCTATTACTTTCAGTGCCAGATCATCAGTTTTAAATTCCTTACCATCAACCTTTACCTTGAAAGCTGGCAAGTGATATAACTTGCCGTCGAAACTTGTCAATAGCAACTGGAGTGTATTATCGTCGGGCTGCTGAGTATTGAGTACTTCAACGCCAGGCACCAGTTCTTGACGAGGCTTAAAAACAGGAAACGACACCTTAGCGCCGTCGTTAGCTTGCACAGAAATAGTCACCTGTGCCTGCTCTCCTATCATCATCTCGACAGGTTCTATCTTTGCTGTAACACTTGCTTGAGCAAAAGTGCACAACACACTGGTTACCAGAAGTAATAATATTATCAGTCGTTTCATTTAACTACGTTGTTTAAACAGCATCAGCAACGCCTTCACATAGTCCTCGTTGGTAGCGATGCTCACCAAATCGACATTACTCTTGGTCATGGTTTCACGCAGGTGCTGCTGTCGATTGCGCCAATAGCGCTCATGGGCCTCACGCAGCGCTCGACTGCTTGTATCAATATACTGTTCATGGCCCGTCTCGGCATCGACGACACGCATCAAACCAACATCAGGCAAGACACGGGCACGCAAATCATACACCTGCAATGCCACAACATCATGCTTACGATTTGCAATCTGTAAAGGCTGCAAGAAATCCTGACGCACATAGAAGTCGCTGAGCACAAAAGCCGTACAACGACGTTTAGCCACGCTAGTCAGAAATTCCAAAGCCTGCTTCACATCCGTACGCTTTGACTCCGGATGGAAGTCGAGCATCTCACGAATGATATACAGGATATGCTTGCGGCCCTTCTTTGGTGGTATGTACTTCTCAATACGATCAGAAAAGAATACGACACCGATTTTATCGTTGTTCTGGATGGCTGAGAAAGCGATAGTGGCAGCAATCTCCGTCACCATATCACGCTTCATCTGACGCTGGGTACCAAAATCCAGTGAACCACTGACGTCAATCAACAGCATCACGGTAAGCTCACGCTCTTCCTCGAACACCTTCACATAAGGACGATGGAAACGAGCGGTCACATTCCAGTCGATATCACGGACATCGTCGCCATACTGATACTCGCGCACCTCACTGAAGGCCATACCCCTACCCTTAAAGGCTGAATGGTATTGCCCAGCAAAGACGTTCGAGCTCAGGCCACGGGCCTTGATCTCTATCTTGCGAACCTTTTTTAATATTTCAGAAGTCTCCATCAGGGTACTTCTACCTTATTGATAATCTTTGAGATAATCTCCTCACTGGTGATGTTGCTGGCCTCAGCCTCATAGGTCAGACCAATACGATGACGCAAAACATCGTAGGCGACAGCACGCACATCCTCAGGAACGACATAGCCACGACGCTTGATGAAAGCATAGGCGCGAGCGGCCTTGGCCAGATTGATAGAGGCACGTGGTGAACCACCAAACGATATCATGTCTTTCATATCCTTCAGACCATAGCGATCGGGGAAGCGGGTAGCAAATACAATGTCAGCAATATACTGCTCAATCTTCTCGTCGATATACACCTCACGAACCACCTCACGAGCCTTGATAATCTCGGCTGCTGTGGTTACTGGAGAAACGGTAGGCAGTGCACCAGCAATATTCTCACGGATAATCTTCTTCTCTTCCTCGATAGTTGGATAGCCGATAACCACCTTCATCATGAAACGGTCCATCTGTGCCTCAGGCAATGGATAGGTACCTTCCTGCTCGATGGGGTTCTGAGTAGCCATTACCAAGAAAGGATTAGGCAATTCAAAGGTATCGGCGCCAATCGTCACCTGCTTCTCCTGCATGGCCTCGAGCAATGCACTCTGTACCTTTGCTGGTGCACGGTTAATTTCATCTGCCAATACGAAGTTGGCAAATACTGGGCCCTTCTTTACCTGGAACTTCTCCTCCTTCTGCGAATAAATCATTGTACCCGTCACGTCTGCAGGCAACAGGTCAGGAGTAAACTGGATGCGGCTATATGTAGCATCAATTAGCTGTGACAGCGTCTTGATAGCCAGCGTCTTAGCCAGACCAGGAACACCTTCCAAAAGAATATTACCATCACTCAGCAGACCAATCAGCAGAGAGTCTACCAAATGTTTCTGTCCTACGATAACTCGATCCATACCCGTTACCAGGTTGGTAACGAATCCACTTTGTTGTTCTATCCGTACATTTAACTCGCGGATGTCAATAGCTTCAGCCATATTTTTACTATTTATTGGTATTTACTTTTTACAAGTTGCAAAAGTACTCATTTCCACGCTGAATATACTCGGAGAGACACCTAAATAATATTAAAAAAGTTTCCTAAAACTTACATTTTAAGAAACTTTTCAATCTATTATAGATATTATATTCTACTTACGTCGCTTCTTCAATTCCAGCTTAGGGATTTTCAACACCTGACCAGCCTTAATCTGCGGGTTGTTAGGCAGGTTGTTATAGGCCTCAACATAACACTGCATATCAGGGCCAAGATGTGCACGACAAATACTGTAGAAGGTCTGTCCTTCCAAGACAGTCACCTCATGTGACAAGCCTACAATACGGTAAGCTCCCAGGCGAACACGCTCATCCTTGGCCGACCACTGGTCAAGCTGTTCTTTGGAAGGTTCATTCTTAGCAGGTGTTTCAACCTTGGGTTCTTCCTTGGCTGCTGATGGAGCAGTCATCTCGCTCGCAATAACATTCTCCGCTTCCTCTCCTACCTCAGAATCCTCCAGTTCAGCCATATAAACAGTGTCTTTTACGACTACAGTATCAGGAACGAGTGTAACAGTTTGTTGTTGGATACCATATTTATAACCTCCATAGGCGGCACCTACCAACAAAAGAAGTACTACCAGACCGCACAACAGCCATCTTCCCCAATGACGCTCAGGCTCCTGTTTCTCTTCTTCAAAGAAATCAATCAGTTCTGAAGACTCTTTAGCAGCAAGATTCTCAACAACAGGTTCCTCAACGGCAGGCTCCTCCACTACGGGAGTTTCATCAAGAGTCGGTTCTTCGGCTGTTGGAGTTTCAATAACCGGAGTATCCTCGATAATTGGGGTATCCTCGACAAAAACAGGTTCCTCAACGATAGGCTGTTCATCAACAGGCTGTTCGGCAATTGGCTCTTCAACGACTGGTTCCACAGCTATGGTCACAGGCTCCTCGACTATGCCCACAGGCTCCTCAGCTACGGGTTCCTCAGCGACATCTTCAGATACTTCATCCTTGATGTCCTCAAACTCCACACCATCGTTAAGTACCACGGTTTCAAATTGCGAGAACGGTTTATTAACCAACTCACGCATCAGAGTATCTGGCGTAAAAGTAACCTTTGCATGACTGTCAATCACAACACGTTCTCCCGTGCGGACACTGACACTCTCGCGGGCCTCGACATTAATTATCTTAAAGGTTCCCAGTCCCTTTATCTTGACAGCATCACCCTCTTGTAAACGTTGGAGTATAACAGAGAACATCTCGGCAGCAAAACGACTGGCTTCACGTGGTTCCAAGCCGTTCTTCTCCGTCAAGATTTTTGCAACCTCCTGTATTGTCAGTTTTCCCATAGTTTACTGTCCTCCTTTCAGTTTATCTTTCCACGTCTGATTGGGTTTAAAACTCAGCACAAGTTTGGGCGGGACCAGCATGCGCTGTCCAGTAGCAGGATTCACCATGATGCGTTCCATCTTTTTCTTGGTCTCAAAGACACCAAAGTTAGGAATCAGTATGGAGTTGTCCTCTTGGAAGGCATCACCCATAGCATCAATCAGGTTGCCGGCCAGTTTCTGAGTATCCTTGGTACTATACCCTGTACGCTCAGCCAATTCAGCTATAAATTCCTTGTTGTTCATATTCTTATCGTGGCATATAAGTCAAACTCTTCCGCATCCGTAATACGAGCATCATAAAACTCCCCGATAGTAAGTTTTTCATCAGCAGGAATCAGCACCTCCGGATCTACTTCTGGCGAACAGAACTCCGTTCGTCCTACATACCAGTCACCCTCCTGACGGTCGATGATGACACGCATCACGCTACCTACCTTCTCAGCTTCCAGCTCAGCACTGATGTTCTGCTGTACACGCATCAGTTTGTCCAATCTTTTCTGCTTGACATCAGCAGGGACATCGTCATCATAATGCTTAGCACTATAGGTTCCGTCTTCCTCTGAATAAGCGAAAGCACCCATACGTTCAAAGCGCGCCCACTTAGTAAACTCAACGAGTTCACGAAAGTCTTCATCCGTCTCACCGGGGAATCCAACCATCAGCGTGGTACGGATATGGATGCCTGGCACCTCGCGACGCATGCGGCGTATCAGTTCATAAGTTTCTTCCTTAGTGACATGACGCTTCATGCGGTCCAGCATGTGGTCGCTGATATGCTGCAGGGCGATATCCAAGTAGTTGCATACGTTCTTCTTCTCTCGCATGACACGCAACAAGTCCCATGGGAAATGGGTTGGATAGGCATAGTGCAGACGTATCCACTCTACCCCCTCGATATCGGCCATCTTTTCTATCAGTTCAGCAATATGCTGCTTACCATCGATGTCAACACCATAGTAGGTCAGTTCCTGAGCAATCACCTGAAACTCCTTTGTACCCTGACTAACCAACCAGCGCACCTCGTCGAGTATCTCGTCCATCGGACGACTCTGATGCTTACCAGTAATAATAGGTATAGCACAATAGGCGCAGTGACGGTCACAGCCTTCTGCTATCTTCAGATAGGCATAGTGCTTGGGAGTGGTTATCTTACGGTGAGCATTCTCAAGGTTATATTGTTTTTCTAAATCTGCCAGCAGTTGCTTATAGTTGAACTTGCCATACCATCCGTCAACCTCAGGAATCTCAGCTTCCAGATCAGCCAGATAGCGCTCTGACAGACAACCCATCACATAGAGTTTCTTCAGACGACCTTCCTCCTTGGACTGAGCCAGTTCCAAGATGGTATCGATGCTCTCCTGTTTAGCATCCTCAATGAATCCACAGGTATTGACAACAGCGATGTCACCCGTAGGATTGTCTGCGTCGTGAGTCACATGATAGCCATTGGCCTCGAAGAGTCCCATCAGAGTCTCCGAGTCCACCAGGTTCTTTGAGCAACCTAAAGAGATAAAATCTATTGTTGGCTTCTTACTCATGCTTAAACAGTGAATCCACAAACTGACGCTTATTAAACAGCTGCAGGTCTTCCATGCGCTCGCCCAGTCCAATATATTTCACAGGAACCTTCAACTGGTCGCTAATACCGATAACCACACCACCCTTGGCAGTACCGTCGAGTTTAGTGATAGCGAGACTTGTGATGTTAGTCACTGCCGAGAACTGCTTAGCCTGTTCAAAGGCATTCTGGCCAGTAGAGCCGTCGAGCACGAGCATCACCTCATCAGGTGCATCAGGCATCACCTTCTTCATGACGTCCTTGATTTTCTTCAGCTCATTCATCAGGCCCACCTTATTATGCAGACGACCTGCTGTATCTATCAGCACCACGTCAGCACCATTAGCCTTGGCGCTCTGCAACGTGTCGAAGGCAACGGATGCAGGGTCAGAGCCCATCTGCTGCTTGACGACGGGTACACCTACGCGCTCACCCCAGATGCAAATCTGCTCAACAGCAGCAGCACGGAAGGTGTCGGCAGCACCCAGATAGACTTTCTTGCCAGCCTGTTTGAACTGCCATGCCAGCTTGCCGATGGTTGTAGTCTTACCTACTCCATTGACACCCACTACCAATATCACATAAGGTTTGTGGTCGCTTGGCAGGTCCCAATTATCATTATCTTCAGAGTTATTCTCTGCCAGCAGAGAAGCTATCTCGTCGCGTAATATTTCATTCAACTCACTAGTTGACACATATTTATCACGAGCCACACGCTCTTCAATACGCTCAATAATCTTCAGCGTAGTCTCCACACCTACATCAGAGGTTATCAGCACCTCCTCTAAGTTGTCGAGCACATCGTCATCCACCTTCGACTTACCAGCCACAGCACGTGCCAGCTTGTCGAATACGCTGCTCTTGGTCTTCTCCAGACCTTTATCCAGCGTCTCTTTCTTTTCCTTATTGAAAAAACCAAAAATACCCATCTCTCAATATATCATTCTCTCAATGTCTCAATTTTTTACACGTGCAACTCCAGCACGAAGCGCACGCCCTTGGTGAATTCAGGATCAATCTCCAGGTCACCATCCATCTTCAGCGCCATCTGCTTACAGATAGGCAATCCCAGACCGTCGCCCTTTGTCAGGTCACGAATCTCAAGGAATGGCTTGAACACATCCTCGCGTTTCTCCTCAGGAATATTCGAGCCTGTATTAGCTACCAAGAACTGCAGGGTATGAGCACTGCGTTTCTTGAACTCCAGCCAGATAGTACCCTCTGCAGGGGTATACTCAGCGGCATTATTCAGCAGATGCAGCAACAGATGTGATACATACTCCTTATTGATTGGGGCACTCATCTTAGGAGCGTTGACATTAAGCGCCACATCCTTCTTCACCTTGTTACGAATCTGATCCATCAGACCTTCGCAGAACTGTGGAATCTGTGTTTCTTCCAATTCTACTGCTTCATCCGTTGAGTTCTCAATCAGCGACAGTGTCTGAATATGCTCTGAGAAGTCTAAGAGGGCCTTTACCTCAGGAACGCTACTATCCAGTTTCTCAAAGGTAGGCTGCAGCTGACCAGCAATATTGCTGATAAACTTAGCCTTCAGGGCATTGCTATCTGTCAGCATCTGGATATTCTTCTGCTGCTTACGAGTAAGCAGGATGTAACGCAACATTACGATAGCACCAATAACCAGGGCGGCAGCCAGAACAGCAGCCAAGATACCAAGACCTACGATGAATGCCATGCGGGCAGTCAATGAGCTATCTTTCTCGGCAATGGACTGTTCGTTGTCACTAATCTGCTTCTTCAGGCCAGCAATCTCGTCAGCATATTTCAGTGCATTGGTAGAATCCTTCCATGCCATATAGCCCTTATAAGACTGGGCTACCAGGCTGGCACTGTTACTTCTGCGACCATTGGCAATGAGCGTCTGATAAACCTCATCCACTTTATCGTATTCTTTCTGTTTAGTCAGCTTGTCGGCCATCTCTTTGAAGACGGCATTACCCTCTGCATTCTGACCGAATGTATAGAAATAGACAGCCTTGTTATAGAGCAGGTCATTCTTCAATTTCTCGTCACCAGACAGGTTTGCCTGATTCTCCATGACCTTCAGGAAGTCCATTGCATTGGTAGACTTTCTCAGCTTCATGTACATCTGCATGCGCTCACGAGAAGTCAGATAGTGCGCTGCTGCCTTCACTGGAGTAGTTGACTTGGAGTCAGCATCAATAGCCTGATCCACACGACGCAGCAAGTCGAAAGCCTCTTTCCAGAAGTTCTCCTTGTAGTAAAGTGCCGTAGCTTTGGCGCCACACTCTGCAGCCTGCTGGATTTGGCCCTTGTTGGCATAATCGTTGAAGGCATGGATATACAAAGAACGTGCACTTGCAATGTTCTGTTTAACATCAACAGCCTCTGCGCGCTGCTGCAACTCACTTTTCTGTACCTCCTCAGCGCTGACCGCACCATAGCCAAGGAACAGAGTTACGAAAAAGACAAGAATTTGTTTGCTCATATATGTGTTTAGATACTAGTTTCAATTAAATTATGCAAAGATAGCGATATTTTTTTGAACAGACAAACTATTTCAAAAAAAATAAGGTTGCAAAACGAATTTTGCAACCTTATCACCATATTTCAATCGTATAATTAGTTCTTGAAGAAGTCCTTAACGGCCTCATTGGGAACCATCTGCTCATCGAAGACGTAAGCGCCAGTCTTAGGGCTCTTTACCATCTTGATAACCTTTGTATAAGCGCGACCATCCTTTGAGCCTTCGTGGAGGGTAGCGACGGTTTTCTTTGCCATGCTCTAAATAAGATTATTTAATCTCCTTGTGAAGAGTCATCTTCTTCAGGATGGGGTTATACTTCATGAGTTCCATTCTCTCTGGGGTATTCTTACGATTCTTGGTCGTGATATAGCGGCTTGTTCCGGGCAGTCCACTCTCTTTCATCTCAGTGCACTCCAGAATCACCTGTACACGGTTACCCTTTGCTTTCTTACCTGCCATAGTTATTAGTCTCCTATTACTTTAATGTCCTTCCAGTCTACATAACCTTTAGCAACAGCCTGCTTCAGGGCAGCGTCCAGACCAACCTTATTAATCATACGCAGACCAGCGGCGCTGATCTTCAACTGAATCCAGCAAGCCTCCTCTACGTAGTAGAACTTCTTGCTGAACAGGTTTACATCAAAGCTGCGCTTTGTGCGATGCTTTGAGTGAGACACGTTATTACCAATCTGTGCCTTCTTTCCCGTAATCTGACAAATCTTAGACATTTCTATCTATTTTTTCTTGTTACTTAAATATAACTTACTCCAAACAGGGTGCAAAGGTACAAAAAAAATTAGAGTTCAGAGTTTAAAGTTCAGAGTTTTCTCTAACTATTAATATTTT
>JAILMS010000100.1 GCA_024692385.1 Prevotella sp.
CGCACGACCGTTTCGGGTCAAGGGATTTTAAGTCCCTCGTGTCTACCAATTCCACCATTGCGGCGCGTTTTCAATGTGCAAAGGTACGGCTAATTCCCGAAACCGCCAAATATTTTATCAATTATTTAGGAGCATCAAGAATTTTTTGTTACCTTTGCACCCAAATTTGGTTTAGAGTTTATAGTTTAGCGTTATAGAGATGAATATAGAAGGATTGATCAGTCAGGCTGCCGGCGAGGCCGTGAAGGCCCTCTATGGCCTGGAGGCTACGGAGAAGATGTTGCAGCTGCAGAAGACGAGAAGTGAGTTTGAGGGTAACCTGACGCTGGTGGTGTTCCCCTTTGTGAAGGCTGCCAGAAAGGGTCCTGAGCAGACGGCGCAGGAGATAGGCGACTATCTGGTGGCGCACTGTCAGGCGGTGGAGAAATTCAACGTGGTGAAGGGTTTCCTGAACCTGAGCATCGGCGACGGTGCGTGGGTGGAGTTGCTCGGCGCCATCGACAAGGACGACCACTTCGGCATGAAGCAGGCCTCGGACGACGCGCCTCTCGTGATGATCGAATACTCATCGCCGAATACGAACAAGCCCCTGCACCTAGGTCATGTGCGCAACAACCTGCTCGGTTGGAGTCTGGCGCAGATCATGGCTGCCAACGGCAACAAGGTGGTGAAGACGAATATCGTGAACGACCGCGGTATCCATATCTGTAAGTCGATGCTCGCATGGCTGAAATACGGCAACGGCGAGACACCGGAATCCTCCGGCAAGAAGGGCGACCACCTGATTGGCGACTACTATGTGGCTTTCGACAAGCACTATCGTGAGGAAGTCAAGGCATTGGTGGCGCAGGGCATGGATGAGGAGAAGGCCAAGCAGGAGGCGCCGCTGATAAAGGAGGCCCACGAGATGCTGGTGAAATGGGAGCAGAACGACCCGGAGGTGCGCGCCCTGTGGGAGAAGATGAACAACTGGGTGTATGCCGGTTTCGACGAGACGTATAAGAAATTGGGGGTGGGCTTCGACAAGATCTATTATGAGTCGCAGACCTATCTGAAAGGTAAGGCCAAGGTGGAGGAAGGACTGGCGAAAGGTCTCTTCGAGCGCCATGAAGACAACTCTGTCTGGGCCGACCTGACCAACGAGGGACTCGACCAGAAGCTGCTGTTGCGCTCTGATGGCACCAGCGTGTATATGACACAGGATATCGGCACGGCCGAGATGCGTTTCCTGGACTATCCCATCGACAAGATGATCTATGTGGTGGGTAATGAGCAGAACTACCATTTCCAGGTGCTCTCGATACTGCTCGACCGTTTAGGTTTCAAGTGGGGCAAGGAGCTGGTGCATTTCTCCTACGGTATGGTGGAGTTGCCCAACGGCAAGATGAAGAGCCGTGAGGGTACGGTGGTGGATGCCGACGACCTGATGGAACTGATGGTGAGCGATGCGCTGAAGACCTCGCTCGAACTGGGAAAGTTTGCTGATATGACCGATGAGGAGCGTCAGGAGATTGCCCGTATCGTGGGTATGGGTGCGCTGAAATACTTTATCCTGAAGGTCGACGCCCGCAAGAATATGCTCTTCAATCCTGAGGAGAGTATCGACTTTAATGGTAATACAGGTCCGTTTATCCAGTATACCTATGCGAGAATCCGTTCGATACTGCGCAAGGCCGAGGCTGAGGGCCTGAAGCCTGCCATCACCGCTGTTGCACTCTCGGAGAAGGAGGTGGAGCTGATACAGAAGATGAACGAGTTCGGCGCTGCCGTAGAACAGGCCGGCAAGGACTATTCGCCATCGGGCATCGCCAACTACTGCTACGAGCTCACGAAGGTGTTTAACCAGTTCTATCACGATTACTCAATCCTTAACGAATCCGATGAGCAGAAGAAACTCTTCCGACTTGTGCTGGCTAAGAACGTGGCGAAGATCATCAAGAACGGTATGGGGCTGCTGGGCATCGAGGTGCCGGAAAGAATGTAAACGATGACACAGAACCCGCCCGACTATCGCCACGATACCGTGCTGCCGTTGCCAATGGAGGTGAAGGCTGATGCGTGGGCTGTGGATGCGGCCTGTTCGGGTAATCCCGGACCGATGGAATATCAGGCCATCGACTTGCAGACGGGCTATCAGGTGTTTCATTTCGGACCAATCCACGGCACGAATAATATCGGGGAGTTTCTGGCTATCGTCCATGCCCTGGCGCTCTGCTGGAATCAGGGACTGCACGACAAGATCATCTACTCAGACTCTTACAACGCCATTCTCTGGGTTCAGAAGCGCAAGTGCAAGACGAAGCTGGAACGCACGCCGCAGACGGAGAAGCTCTATCAGATTATCCTGCGGGCTGAGCAATGGCTGAACACCCATAATTTCCGGAATCCCATCATCAAGTGGGAGACGTCGAAATGGGGCGAGGTGCCTGCAGACTTCGGCAGGAAATAACAACCGCTTTATAAGACACAAAAAAATCGGCACTGCGTTTGCAATGCCGATTCTTTTTATACTTGCGCTAATGATTAGTCAGCTACGAGTGTGAAGCGCTTGAAGGCAACGATCTTCAGATCCTTGTCCTGCTTGGCGAGCCACTGAGCAACAGTAGCCTTGTCGCCGTCGCCGAACTGGAACTCCTGGTCGACCAGGCAGCTCTCCTTCAGGAACTTCTGAACACGGCCCTTGTCGATGTTCTCAATCATAGGCATCTTCAGCTGAGCCTCACCCTCGACCTTTGCGTCAGCAATGATCTTACGGGCCTCGTCGGCCTGCTCCTTGGTGAGCCAACCCTTAGCGGTGTTGCTCTCGATGTGATCCTCAGAGTCAACGAGGTTGGGGTTGATGCCAGCCTTCTTGAGCTTCATCTCCACGAACTTCTCTACCTGCTCGAGCTTGGTCTTCTCGAAAGAGGTCTTGTACTCCTCGTCGAGGATCTTCTGATCAACGCTCTGAGCGTCGAGTGCTACGGGCTTCATGGCAGCCACCTGCATAGCCACGAGGTGACCCTGCTCAGCAGCGGGCTTGTTAGTCTGAACCATGGTGCAGAGGGTGTGCTTACCCATGTGGTCGTAAACCTCCACATTGTCACCCTCGAGTGTCAGGTAGCCGTCGAGCTCCATCTTCTCACCAGTGATACCACTGCGCTGTGTGACAGCCTCCTGAGCGGTCTGACCGTTGATGTCGAGGGCCTTCACAGCCTCGATGTCGGCAGCCTTAGCGGCGATGGCAGCGTCGAGGATGCTCTGTGTGAGAGCGATGAAGTCGGCACCATTGGCCACGAAGTCGGTCTCGCACTTCAAGGCGAGCATAGCAGCGAAGCCATCTACCTTCTTTACGAGTACACAACCATTAGATGTCTCACGGTCGCTACGCTTGGCAGCGATAGCCAGGCCACGCTCACGGAGCAGTTCCTTGGCCTTGTCGAAGTCGCCATCAGCCTCGGTCAGAGCCTTCTTTACGTCAGCCAGACCAGCGCCGGTCATTGCGCGAAGCTTCTTGATATCGTCAATTGAAATAGCCATAATTATTTACGATTTTACGTTTTACAATTTACTATTTATTTACTGCCGCTCACGTGGGGCGGCAGCAAATTTTTCACTTTTTACTCTTCACTTTTCACTTCTTCAGCTACGGGAGCCTCTTCGGCAGCCTTGCGGGGCTTGCGAGCCTGGCGCTTGGGCTTTGCCTCTTCAGCCTCAGCCTCTACCTGTGCGTCAGCAGCCTTCTCGTCAGCCTTCTCTACCTTACGCTCCTCGATACCCTCGTTGATGGCAGCGCAGCAAGCAGTGAGGATAGCCTCTACTGAATCCTTAGCGTCGTCGTTAGCAGGGATAACGAAGTCGATGTTCTTGGGGTCAGAGTTGGTGTCAACGATACCGAATACGGGGATACCCAGACGGTTAGCCTCGCGAACGGCAATGTTCTCCTTCATTACGTCGATAACGAAGAGAGCAGAAGGCAGACGGGTCAGGTCAGCGATAGAACCGAGGTTCTTCTCCAGCTTAGCACGCTGACGAGTAATCTGCAGCAGCTCGCGCTTTGACAGGTTTGCATATGTACCATCCTGCATCAGCTTATCGATGTTCGCCATTTTCTTTACGGCCTTGCGGATAGTCGGGAAGTTGGTCAACATACCACCCGGCCAGCGCTCAATCACGTAAGGCATACCAACGCTCTGAGCCTTCTCGGCGATGATTTCCTTGGTCTGTTTTTTAGTAGCGACGAACAGGATCTTCTTGCCACTCTTGGCAATCTGCTTTAGTGCATCAGCAGCCTCGTCAATCTTAGCTACTGTCTTGTGCAGGTCGATAATATGAATACCGTTACGCTCGGTATAGATGTAGGGAGCCATTGCAGGGTTCCACTTACGCTTCAGGTGGCCGAAGTGGCAGCCAGCCTGCAGCAGTTGGTCAAAATTTGTTCTTGCCATTTTGCTTTTCTTTTTTACTTGTTGTTTACTTTCTTTTTAATTCTGTTTGTTAGAATCAATCAGCGGGTAGTCTAGTTGTACCAGTATTCCTAGTAGTACTAGCCAGAGTCTCACTGATTTAGATACTAAACTGTTCAGTATATTAACGCTTACTGAACTGGAAGCGACGACGAGCCTTGGGCTGACCTGGCTTCTTACGCTCAACCTCACGAGCATCGCGGGTCAGGAAACCGTGGTCCTTCAGGTTCTTCTTATCCTCTTCGTTAACCTTAACGAGTGCACGGGCGATAGCGAGGCGCAGTGCCTGGCTCTGACCAGTGAAACCACCACCGTCGAGGTTGGCTTTGATGTCATATTTCTCAGCTACCTCCAGCAGGTTCAGCGGCTGCTTAACCACATACTGCAGAATAGCAGAGGGGAAATATACTTCCAAGTCTTTCTTGTTGATCGTAATCTTGCCAGTACCTTCTGACAGATAAACGCGAGCTACAGAGCTCTTACGACGACCTATTGCATTTATTACTTCCATCGTTCCTTATTTATTTATACTGGTTAATATCGATAGCCTTTGGCTTCTGAGCCTCGTGCTTGTGTTCTGTACCCTCATAGATATAGAGGTTGTTCAGCAGGGCGCGGCCAAGAGGACCCTTGGGCAGCATACCCTTTACGGCGTGCTTGATGATGCGCTCTACACCGAAAGGCTTCTTGCGGAGCTCAGCAGGTGTGTTGAAGCGCTGTCCACCGGGATAACCAGTGTAGCGGGTGTAAACCTTGTCAGTCTCTTTCTTGCCGGTGAAAATCACCTTCTGGGCGTTGATGATGATGACGTTGTCTCCACAGTCCTGATTAGGAGTGAAGGTTGGCTTGTACTTACCGCGAATAATCTTAGCTACTTTTGAAGCGAGGCGGCCTACTACCTGGTCGGTAGCGTCGATAACCACCCATTCCTTCTGTTCGCGAGCAGCTTCCTTAGTTACGGAAACGGTCTTGTAACTTAAAGTGTTCATTTCTAAATTTAAATTTTACTACTAAAAAACATTTATATTCTTACTCTCTTATGCGCACATATAGCTACTAGCAGAGGTCTAACTCCCTGCAAGCAGTCTAACGTACACTGAATCAGCACTCTCACGAACCGCAGTGTCCGGCCAAAGGCACCGCTATTCCGCACTAATTCACGGGGATTCTAAGTCTCTCCCCCATAATCGGACTGCAAAGGTACTGCTTTTCTATTAAATATGTGTACTCTTGGCAGTCGTGAACGTAACTTTTAAGAAAGTTTAACTTTGTGACGCTACAATCTCGCGGGCACGAGCCAGTGCGAGGTCGATGTGGTTGCAGATATTCTCTGTACCCAACAGTTGCTCAAAGTTGTTGCGACGTAACACGGCGTCCACCTTGGCATTAACACCTGAGAGCACTACGGTGATATTCTCCTTCTGGCTCATCAGACACATGTTCTCCAAGTTGTGCAGACCAGTAGAGTCGATGAATGGAACCTTACGCATGCGGATGATGCGCACCTTAGGATGGCTGCCGTAGCGGGCCATGATGTCCTCGAAGCGGTTGCCGGCACCAAAGAAGTAGGGACCGTTGATCTCATATACCTCTACATCCTCAGGAATAGTGAGGTGCTCCAGATTGCCACGCTCCATGTCAGCATCCTCGTTGAGGTCGATTTCATCGTAGATAGCCTTGACATCGGTGGTTTCTGACATGCGGCGCATAAACAGCAGGCAGGCGCAGATAAGACCGAACTCAATCGCTACGGTAAGGTCGAAGATGATGGTGAGGAAGAAGGTGAGCAGAAGCACGGTGACGTCGCTCTTCGGATTGCGTGTCATGGCGAGGAACGAGCGCCAGCCGCTCATGCCGTAGCTGACGACAACGAGTACACCGGCCAGACAGGCCATGGGGATATACTGTGCCAGAGGCATGAGGAACAGGAAGATGAGCAGCAGTACTACGGCATGTACGATGCCGGCTACAGGTGTGCGTCCTCCGTTATTGATGTTGGTCATCGTACGCGCAATGGCACCAGTGGCGGGAATACCGCCGAAGAGGGGCGATGCAATGTTGGCGATACCCTGACCAATCAGCTCCGTATTAGAATTGTGGTGGTCGCCGATGACACCGTCGGCAACAGTCGCTGACAGCAGCGACTCGATAGCGCCCAGCACGGCAATCGTTACGGCAGGACCTACCAGTCCTTTGATAGTCTCCCATGACAACTCAGGTACTACAGCACCTGGCAGTGTAGAGTTGATGCTGAAGCGGTCGCCAATGGTCTCGATAGTGGTGATGCCGGCATACTGCTTGAGCAGCAATACGGCTACCGTCATCAGGATGATGGCTACCAGCGAACCGGGCAGTGCCTTGAGCGGTGAGAGGCGGAAAAGGCGCGCCAGCTTAGGCCATACGGCTATCAGTGCAACGCTGACGATACCCACCAGTGCGCTCCATGGGTCGATATTACCTATATTATATATGTAGGCACCCCATTTCTCAACAAAGTCAGATGGCACCTGATCCATCTGCATGCCCAGCAGGTCCTTTACCTGTGTGGTGAAGATGGTCACGGCGATACCGCTCGTGAAGCCAACCACAATGGGGTAGGGAATATACTTGATAATGGTTCCCAGGCGCAATACGCCCAGTACGATGAGGAATACACCCGCCATCAGGGTGGCGATGGTCAGTCCCTGGATGCCATACTGCTCAATGATGCCATAGACAATGACGATGAAGGCGCCCGTAGGTCCGCCAATCTGTACCTTACTACCACCAAATAGTGAGATAAACAGTCCGGCAACGATGGCGGTGATGATGCCCTTCTCAGGTGATACACCACTGGCAATACCAAAGGCAATGGCTAAGGGCAGTGCGACAATACCCACAATCAGGCCTGCCATTACATCGGCCATCAGCGTCTGGCGATTGTAATTCTTAATGGCCGATACAATTTTCGGCTTGAAATCAAGTGTTTTCATTCTTTTTATAATACCTATATTTACTACCTATATTTTTTCCCTATGGAAAACGAGGGCACAAAGGTACACATATTTTTTATATTAATGAAAGAAAGCAGCCCACTTTTTCTGTTTATGGCTGCTTTCTTTGATTTGGAATAAGGTTCCGTAAAGGAAAAAGGGGATTACTTCTGCTTCAGCAGATCGCGAATCTCAGCGAGCAATTCCTCCTGTGTGGGACCCTTGGGAGCCTCAGGAGCTGCAGGCTCTTCCTTCTTACGGTTCAGCTTGTTGATAGCCTTCAGCATCAGGAAGATACAGAAAGCTACGATGATGAAATCAATCACGTTCTGGATGAATTGTCCGTAGGTGATGTTAGCCTCACCGATTGTGGCTTTCAAACCCGTGAAATCGATACCACCCGTAACGATGCCAATCAGCGGCATGAGAATGTCGTTGACCAGACTGGTTACGATCTTACCAAATGCACCGCCGATGATGACACCGACAGCCATGTCCATCACGTTGCCCTTAACGGCAAACTCCTTGAATTCTTTAATAAATCCCATAAGCTTTAATGTTTAATGAATAATGTTTAATGTATGATTTGCTATCTGCATTTTACAATCTTAACCTGCTAATGTTGATTTATCTTGTTTTTCTCTTCTCTGTTTTCACTTTTCACTTAAATTAATAAAGATTTCAACTGCAAATATAGATATTTTTTTGTAACTTTGTGCCCGAAACGAGAAAAAAGTGCAAGAAAGAGTACATTTTTTACTAGAGAAAGCAAATTTATAACTCATTTTTATAAATAAATTAAGTATTATGACAAAAGTAGCAATTAACGGTTTCGGCCGTATCGGTCGCCTCGCATTCCGTCAGATGTTCGAGGCCGAGGGTTATGAGGTAGTAGCAATCAACGACCTGACAAGTCCTAAGATGCTCGCTCACCTGCTGAAGTATGACACCGCTCAGGGTGGTTTCTGCGGCAAGTTCGGTGAGAACAAGCACACTGTAGAGGCTGGTGAGGACTACATCGTAGTTGATGGCAAGAAGATCACTATCTATGCTATTCCTAACGCTGCTGAGCTGCCTTGGGGTAAGCTGGACGTAGACGTTGTTCTGGAGTGCACAGGTTTCTATACTTCTAAGGAGAAGGCTTCTGCCCACCTGACCGCTGGTGCTAAGAAGGTTGTTATCTCAGCTCCTGCTGGTAACGATCTGCCCACCATCGTTTACAACGTTAACCACAAGACTCTGACTCCTGCTGACACTGTTATCTCAGCTGCTTCTTGTACCACAAACTGCTTGGCTCCTATGACCAAGGCTCTGAACGACCTCGCTCCAATCCAGAGCGGTATCATGACCACTGTTCACGCTTACACTGGTGACCAGATGATCCTCGACGGTCCTCAGCGCAAGGGTGATGTTCAGCGCGCTCGTGCTGGTGCTCAGAACATCGTTCCTAACTCAACTGGTGCTGCTAAGGCTATCGGTCTCGTTATCCCCGAGCTGAACGGTAAGCTGATTGGTGCTGCTCAGCGCGTTCCAACTCCCACAGGTTCTACCACTATCCTGCACGCTGTTGTAAAGGGTGAGGTTGCTGTTGAGGATATCAACGCTGCAATGAAGGCTGCTGCTAACGAGAGCTTCGGTTACACTGAGGAGAAGCTGGTTTCTAGCGATATCATCGGCATGAAGTTCGGTTCACTGTTCGATGCTAACCAGACAATGGTCAGCAAGATTGGTGATGGCAACTCTCTCGTGCAGGTTGTTGCTTGGTACGACAATGAGAACTCTTACACTTCTCAGATGGTTCGCACCATTAAGTACCTCGCTGAGCTGAAATAATATCAGTAAGTAGATACAATCACTAAGCCGTCCGACAGTTGTTGGACGGCTTTTCTTTTGCTTTTGGCCGTACCTCTGATTTGTTCTGCCATTTTATGCTTTACTTTTTTACGAAACATCATTTTTCTTTGTATCTTTGCAAGCAGATCATCGCCAAAATGAAGAAATTGATTACCATATTAGGTCCCACGGCCAGTGGAAAGACTCCCTTGGCAGCAGCATTAGCTCGTTCGTTTCCTAAGATAGGGGAGGGCATAGCTCAGCATTATGGGGCAGAGATCCTCTCCGCTGACTCTCGACAGGTATATCGTCGTATGGATATCGGCACAGGTAAAGACCTCAGTGACTATGGGGATGTGCCTTATCATCTTATCGATATCTGTGAACCAGGCACGAAGTATAATCTTTTTCAATATCAGCAAGACTTCTTCGATGCCTATGAGAATATTGTTACTCGCGGCTTACAGCCCATCCTCTGTGGTGGCACGGGTCTATATATCGAGGCCGTACTGAAAGGCTATCACCTCTCGCCTGTACCTCAGAACCAGTCCCTTCGTAATCGCTTGGAAGGAAAGGGGTTGGCAGAACTGACCAGGTTGTTGGAAGAACTGAAAGCGAAGAGTGGCTCTGTGATGCATAACACGACTGATGTAGACTCTTGCCAGCGGGCCATCCGTGCTATCGAGATCGAAACCTATAACTTGGAACACCCTATGCCGCTGCGCGAGCTGCCTGCCATCAATTCGCTCATCATCGGCGTGAATATCGATCGCGAGCTCAGACGTGAGAAGATTACACGTCGTCTGAAAGCCCGTCTCGACGAAGGTATGGTCGACGAGATTCGTGGGCTGCTGGCCAGTGGTATTCCAGCCGAAGACCTTATTTATTATGGTTTGGAGTATAAATACCTTACCGAATATGTTATCGGGCATCTTTCCTATGACGAGATGTTCCGTCAGCTCGAAATAGCTATTCATCAGTTTGCAAAGCGCCAGATGACCTGGTTCCGTGGCATGGAGCGTCGTGGCTTCACCATTCACTGGATAGACGCCACCCTGTCTATGGAGGAAAAAGTGGAGGCGGTGCGTGGTTTAGTTGATTGTTGAGTGCATGGAGTTGAGGTCTGGTCTTGAAGTTTCAAGTTGAAAGTATAGGGCTAAGGAAAGACAGATTGTTGTTTTTTCAATTTTTTAATTCCTTAATTTTTCAATTTTTATAAAGATTGTTTATCTTTGCCGAAAATATTACAATTAGTTCAGAAAACGACCAATGACAGTAGAAACGACACGATGGGGCATTTTGTATTGTCCGAAATCGGGAGCATCCAACAAACGTAAGCGCTGGGAGAAAATCAAACCTATCCTCGATGTTAAGGGTGTCAGCTATGACGTGGTTCATAGCGAGAGCTCTGATAGCGTTGATCGTCTGGTCACCATGCTCATCAACAACGGCTATAAAACCATTATCATTGTTGGAGGTGACTCTGCGTTGAACGATGCTGTGAACTGTCTGATGCGTGAGGAGAAAAAAGTGCGTGACGAGATTGTGCTGGGCAATATTCCTAACGGTGTGATGAACGATTTTTCCCGCTTCTGGCAGTTTGATGAGGATGAAGACGAACAGACCATTGACTGGCTGTTGAAGCGCAGAGTGCGTAAGATTGACCTCGGTTGTATACGCTATACGAATAAACAGAACGAGAAGTGTCATCGTTATTTTCTGAACTGCGTGAATATAGGAATGACAGCCGATATCATGAATCTTCGTCGACAGACACGTCGCCTGTTTGGTTCTCGCACTCTTTCTTTTGTTACCTCCCTTATTGTTATGCTGTTCCACCGCATGGACTATAAGATGAAGTTGCGTATTAATAGTGACGTCGTTGATCGTAAGGTGATGACCATGTGCGTGGGCAACGGAACTGGGTATGGTCAGACGCCTAGTGCCGTTCCTTATAATGGCATGCTCGATGTTTCATTGGTTTATAATCCCCAGTCCACCCAGCTTCTTCATGGATTATGGCTACTTATCACGGGACGTTTTTTGAATCACCATTCTGTCCATCCTTACCGCACTCGCGAGGTTGCGGTCGATGAGGCCAAGAAAGCTTTGGTCGGTATTGATGGTCGTCTGATGAAGACCCCTGTTGGCAGTTATAAAATTCAGGTTGAACAGGAAGTCATTAACTTTTTGATACCAGACTAAATAATACTTATTATCCTCTTTCGGAGATCATCTGAAGTTTTTCAATATCGGTAAACTTGATTTTTCGCCCTTCCAGCGAGATGACACCTTCGCTGGCAAAGGTAGAGAGCGTACGGATGGCATTACTCGTCGTCATGTTTGACATCAGCGCCAAATCTTCTCGACTAAGATAGATAGCCAGCGTCAGTCCGTCATCTTCCACACCGTATTTATCTTTCATTGTCAGTAGTGTGTTAGCCAGTCTGCCACGAATGTGTCTCTGTGTTAGGCCAAGTGTACGGTCTACCGATAAGCTGAGTAATGAAGCCATCTCCTTTAGGAACAACATGGCAATGTCACTGTTCTCCCAGATGAAATGAATGGTGAGACTGATAGGAATCAGGAAGACGGTTGTTTTATTGCCCGCGATAGCAGTAGAATAATAGTCACGCCCTTCGATTGCCGCGGCGTAGCCAAACATGGCGCCAGGTTCTACCATCTGCACAATTTGTTGCTGTCCGCCAACACCTTCGCGGCGAATACTGATTTTACCTTTTACGAGGAAATAAAGGTACTTAGGAGTGTCTCCTTTCGTGAAAAGTACCTCGTTTCGTTCCAACTGTAATATTGAAACATTATCTATAAGTAACTCACGTTGCTCGTCGGCTAGTGGTTCCCAAAGTATTTTCAGGGATTTGGCAATCTCTGTTTTGTCGAATTCTTTTTCTGGAAGATTCATTCTGTAAATAAAATGATTGCAAAAATACGAAAAGAATGGCATCTTGCCAAAAAATCGCACGTTTTTGTGCTTTTTTGTGCAAAAATCTAAAAATATTCGTTTTTTATTTTGCTATGAGATAAAAAATATGTACTTTTGAGGTGTAATCTAAAAACTAATAAATATTTTCAAACCTTAAAATAGGAACTATGAGTTATTTGCGATTTGAGAAAGCCGTGATGACAAACCTTGAGGAATCACTACGCCGCGAATTACTCCGTACAAATCGTTCTGGTGCTTACAGTTCATCGACTCTCGTCGATTGCAATACGCGTAAGTATCACGGACTTCTTGTCGTACCTGTGCCTGAGATTGACGATGACAACCATGTGCTGTTGTCGTCGCTCGACTGCACGGTGGTACAGCACGGAGCAGAGTTCAACCTAGGTCTCCACAAGTATCAAGGCAACAACTACAGTCCAAAGGGACACAAGTACATTCGAGAGTTTGATGCCAGTTTGGTGCCCACCACAATCTATCGTGTGGGTGGCGTGGTATTGAAGAAAGAAGCAATCTTCCAGGCCTATGAGGACCGCATCCTCATCCGGTACACCCTGGAGGAAGCTCATTCGGCTACTACACTGCGCTTCCGCCCCTTCCTGGCGTTCCGCTCGGTTCGTTCATTCACCCATGAGAACTCCGTGGCCAGCCGTGACTATCAGACGATTGACAACGGCATCAAGACTTGCATGTATCAGGGCTATCCAGAGTTGTTCATGCAGTTCTCTAAGAAGAACGAGTTTATCTTCCAACCCGACTGGTATCGTGGCATCGAGTATCCGAAGGAGCAGGAGCGTGGATATGCATCTAATGAAGACCTCTACGTACCCGGCTATTTCGAGGTTGCCATCAAGAAGGGCGAGAGCGTTATCTTCTCTGCCTCTACGTCTGGTATCAAGTCAAATCAGCTGAAGGGACTTTTCCAGAAAGAAATGGATGTTCGCGTGCCACGCGACAATTTCTATCATTGTCTGGTAACTGCAGCCCATCAGTTCCACAATCGTGAGGCCGACGATACTCGTTATCTGCTGGCTGGCTATCCTTGGTTCAAGTGCCGTGCGCGCGATACGTTTATCGCATTGCCTGGTTTGACTCTCGCCATCGACGAGCAAGATTATTTCGAGTTCGTGATGGAGACGGCCGAGAAAGGATTGCGTGAGTTCATGGAAGGCAAACCCCTGTCGGTGAAGATTTACGAGATGGACATGCCCGATGTGCCGCTGTGGTGTGTGTGGAGCATTCAGCAATATGCGAAATATGTGGGCCGCGAAGAAGCGTTCAAGCGTTATGGAAAGTTGCTGCAGGACATCGTAGTCTTTATAGAGAAAGGCGAGCATCCCAACTTGCGTCTTGATGACAATGGTTTGCTTTATGCCAACGGTCGTGATCGCGCCATTACGTGGATGAACTCTACCGCAAACGGTCGTCCAGTCGTTCCGCGTTCTGGCTATATCGTTGAGTTCAATGCATTGTGGTACAACGCAGTAAAGTTCTGCGCTTCGATGGCTGCCGATACGAATGACCAGAAGTCTGTTGAACATCTTGAAGCATTGGCTGCGAAGACCAAACAGTCATTCGTTGACACCTTTGTCAACGAGTATGGTTATCTGCTTGACTATGTCGATGGCAATATGATGGACTGGAGCGTACGTCCGAACATGATCTTCGCTGTCGCTCTCGACTATTCGCCACTAAGCCAAGAGCAGATGAAGAGTGTTGTAGATATATGTACGCGCGAGCTGCTTACACCTAAGGGACTCCGTTCACTCTCTCCGAAGAGTGGCGGTTACAACCCCATGTATGTGGGTCCGCAAGCACAGCGTGACTATGCATACCATCAGGGTACTGCATGGCCCTGGTTGGGAGGCTTCTATATGGAAGCATGCCTGAAACTCTATAAGCGCACACGCCTGTCGTTCGTTGAGCGTCAGATGGTGGGCTACGAAGACGAGATTGACTATCATGCAATCGGTACTATCTCCGAGCTCTTCGATGGTAATCCACCATTCCATGGCCGCGGAGCTATGTCGTTTGCCATGAACGTGGCAGAAATTCTTCGCACGATGAAGTTACTCGAAAAGTATTCATATCAAAAGTAAGGAGGAACGACGATGAAAGTATTAATGTTTGGATGGGAGTATCCTCCTCATGTATTCGGTGGACTCGCCACTGCTAACTATGGTATATCCGAGGGATTGAAGGCTCAGGGCGATATTGATACAGTGCTCTGTCTGCCTCACCCCTTTGGTGACGAAAGCCAGCACGCTTGTCGTATTGTGGCTATGAATGCTGTGCCTATTGCTTGGCGCGACGTTAATCGCGACTATGTTCAGAGCCGTGTAGGCAATATTATGGATCCCGACTACTACTACAAGTGTCGCGATCATATCTATGCTGATTTCAACTACATGAACGTCAATGATCTTGGC
>JAILMS010000152.1 GCA_024692385.1 Prevotella sp.
AGGCTGTGGAGCAACATAGTCTGGATCGTAAGTAAATACAGTCTCATAGTCACCATATCCAGAGAATGTATTATCATCTGTCCAGAATGCAGCAACAGGATGATCTTCATCAGTGCCATCCAAAGAAATAGTGTAACCGTCAACTGTCAGCGTAATGTCACCGTCAACCTTAGCCCAGCCAGTTTCGTCGTCTACATACGCGCACTTAGCAATGTACAAGCCATAGGTACTACCGTATTGAATTATCTGGCCTGCAGGAATAGTAATAGTATTGCCTTCCTTACTACCCTTTACCCAAGCATTGGTAGTAACATTTGAGATAAAGTCTTTTATATAGACAACACCATCAGCAGTCTCTACTATCTCGGCCTTACCTCCCTGCTGTCCTAATTTTAGACTCTGGTCGCTAACATAATAGCCAAAACCTGAGCGATCATATAATTTGCTCTCTCCTTCAGCTGGAGAAGTGATGATACCATGAGCGTCAACAACCTCTGCGCGGTTAGAAGCTCTTCTTGCAGAAGGCTTAGCAGCATCGAATGTAACGGTGCGAGGATTAACAAGGGTCTTAGCAGAAGCGACACCCTTGTTCAGAACAGAAGCGGCCTTACCCTGCTGTACAGCTCTGAAGTTCTCCTCCATCTTTTTTTCCAAGATGGCCTTGTCTTCCTGAATTTTATCCAGACTGGCCTGCAGAAAATTACCTTTAGCGGCAAATCCACGGAAAGCCTGTCCTTCAAACTTGGCTGTGGCCTTCAATTTGGCCTCCTTAGCCTTAGCGAGATCAGCTGGCTTAAGAATATTTGTCTTAAACGCAGAAACCTGCGCCTTAGACTGCTTCTTAGCAAACTGAGCATGAGTTGGTACGGTCAACAGCAAAGCAGTGACTAATACCAGAAAAGAAGTAAATTTCTTACTCATAGTTGAACAATTTAGTGAATTAAATATTGAAAATAATTAAAACAATCTCTCCACATGTTACAAGAACATGGGCACAAAGGTAATAATTTGTCAGTTATTATGCAAACTTTTGCGAGTTTTTATTAGAAATTAATGCATTTTTGTTGAAAACTGTTAGATTTTTGCGGTTTTTCGAAAGGTTACACCTATTTATATATATATATTGACAAAACCATTATTCCACTATTTCTGTTATTTTCGTATTAAATTTTAAAACAACCCACGCATAAGACAGGCTGTACTGTGCGTGGGATAGGCTAAGCCAGACATGAGACAGCCTAACAAACCCGCCTCAAACGCCGATATATTAGACGTTTGAGGCGGGTTTGATTAGAAGGTTAGATGTTTTTAGAGATTAACTATAAGGGTAATCAGCTGGTGGTCAATCTTTGATGCGTTAAGCTAAGCAATAAAAAAGAATGGCAAACGAAACGGTTTGCCATTCTTTTTTATTATAAATGATCAGGAATAGTATCGTTACTTGACGATAACCTTCTTGCCATTGATGATGTATAGGCCTTTAGCAGCAGGCTTTTGGCCGTTAGCTATGCGCTGACCTGCAAGGTTGTAGATGGCAGCGTTGCCATTCTGCATGTCAGCCTTGATGTCGCTGATGCCAGTGAGGGTGCCCCAGGCAATCTCAGACTTCTTGCATTCACCACCACCGTAGTAGATGCTCTGTACACCCACCTTGGTCCAGGTAGCGAAGACAGCAGCATCGTCGGCGAAGTAGATGTTGTGGCCATTGTCCCATGAACTGTAGTACATGCTGTAGGGCTGTTCGGTGACATCCTGGTCGGTATAGTACATGTCGGCCGTGAAGACGTAGGGCTTCTGCTCGCCGTTGACCTCTACCCAGATGGTGTAGAAGTGCTTGCTGGGATTCAACGTCTCGCCATTGGTGCCAACGGTAGGAACATAGAACTGGATGTTGTGTGACCACTCGTCGAAGATGAGAGCATTCACCGTTGGAGTAGCGGGGGTAGCTGCTACCTCGTCGAACTTTGTGATGGCTACATTCGTGAAGGTCTCCTGGGCATTCAGTTCGGTAAGGGCGCTGTTGATGGCGAGTGTCTGTGTGGTGGTGAACTCGCCCTTCTCAGCGTCATAGTTGAAGACGGCATCGACCATGTTGCCCTCTGCATCCACAGCGGTGAAGAAGTAGCTGGCGGTGCTCATCCAGAAGGAAACCTCGCCCATGAACTGGTTGGCAGGGATGACATACTGGCCGGCCTCGTTCTTGGTGGCCTTCACCCAGAGGTCCTTGGCGCTGTCGTTGGCATCCTGGGCCAAGCCCTGGATGTAGAAGTCGTCACCGTCGAAGCCGCCATTGAGCCAAAGGGTTGCCTCGGCGGGATCGTAGTAGGGCTTCTGGACGTTAGCCTTGAGGATGTAGGTGTTTGTCACCAGACCCTCGGGAACGGCTACGGCTACGGGAGTCATGTCGGTGGGATAGACCTCGATGCTGTTCAGCTGAGTGTTGCCGGCAATGGTGACAACGACCATGTTGGCTTCGCCCTGCCAAACGTTTTTATCAAAGGCACCCGTGTCGGCGCTGTTGCCATCATCCCACTTGCTTGCATTAAATACAATCTTGGTAATCACCTTGCCCACAGGAGCCTGGAAGGTCATCGTACCGCTGTACATGCGCAGCTGGGGACCATTATCGGTACTCCAGAATCGGTTCTCGTTGCTACCCGATGTCTTGGGAGATACGGTCAACTTAACCTTGTTCTCTGTCAGGAGCAGTGGCTCGGTGATGTCGCCATCGTGGCTGGTGCTTGACGAGCAGGCAACCTCCATGGCATTGAAGTTGAAGAATGCCTTTTCATAAGGCTTGATGTCGAGCCAGAAGATGTCCGACTTGTTCTCCTGGTCACCGCCAGTATAGATAATCTGCAGGCCAATCTTGTTCCAGCGACCAAAGTCCTTCTGGTACAAATGCATATTGTTGTAGAAGAGGTAGCTGTCGTCAGTGAAACCGTATGGGAACACGGTCATAGGCTCCGTCAGCGTGGGATAGTCGGCGGGGTCGAAGACGACGGGTGAAATCTCCTCCTCGATATCCTTGAGGAACTGGAAAGAGACCTTGGAAGACAGCATAGCATTGCCGTTGACGTCAGTCGTAGGAATGGTGAACATTACAATAGGAGCAAGCGTGCCGTCGTAAATCTGTGAGATGTTGGGCGTAGCGGGCTTGCCGGCCTGCTCAACAACCTTGGTGATGACGGGATTGTTGTATACGTCGCCCTTGTAAGACCTGATAGCCTCAAAGACATACAGCTCACCCTGTCCAGTCATCTTGCCGGCATCGGCGTCGTAGGCAAGCGTAAAGCCATCTTTCAGATAGAACTCATAGTGGTTGTAGAGGTCTGCATCGCAGGGGCCGAAATACTGGCCGCCCTCGAAGGCGATGCTCTTGCCATCCTCGCTCAGGGTACCCTTGAGCCATGCTTCAGGAAGGTAGTGGGTGAAGCCTTTGAGATAGACGTCGTTGCCGTCGAAGCCAATATAGAAATAGGTGGAAACGGGAGCCCCGTAGTTGTCGACTGCGCTGACAGCCCATTCTGAAGTGACCAGACCCTCTGGAGCTACTACAGGCTCCGGACCCTTGGGTTTGTCCTTGCTGAACTTAGGCATATACCAGAAGGCATAGGCTCCGATGTTCTCTCCAGGAGCACTACTAACATTGGTCTCTACGATAAAATTCGTTGCTGCCTCCAACAGACCCTGCTCGGCATCGTAGTTGAAGACAATGTTATCAGCTACTTTCTCGCCGTCGTTGCTACCAGCAATGTAAAACTCATAGTCACCGTCGACACCTGCTAAAGTGCTGCAGGGAAAGACTACGGTATTGCCGCTGATGGTTCCCTTGATCCATCCGTTGGGAGCATAGTGGGCCAGTCCGGCAATGTAGAGGTCGCTGCCGTCGATGGCTACGCTAATTGTAGGTACCGTACTGGTCTGGTCCTCAAAGTCGTAGCGGCCATAGACCATAAACTGACCGCCGATGGTGTACCACGTCTGTACGGTGGCAGTGGATGGAGGCGTTACCGTCTCGCCAGAAGCACGTCTGGCTGCTGTCGTTGTGGACTGAGCATTGCGCTCGACGCCCTTCATGGAATAACTCGGGCCTGAAACCTTACCCTGCCATCGGGTCAGATTCACGTCCTTCTGTGCGAATGCTACTACGCTGAACAGTGCGAAGAGCAATGTCATTAGAGTAATTTTCTTCATACGAAATGAATGTGAAATGAATAGTTGTTTATGATGTCTGTTTAGTATTGAGGGTGCAAAGATAATAAATTATCATCATTCGACCAACATTTTCTGTCGATTTGTTATCAATGAGGAATATAAGCGTGCTGTGTCACTATTATAAGAGAGACAAGGGGCACAATAAAAGGGCAGTGAATCACTGTCCTTTTATTTGTGTTCAGCACCATCAGAGGTTGACCACCATCTGGTTGCCCTTATAGTTAACCACAGGAACATTCTGTGGGTCGAAGTCGAGGGCGCGGGGCTTGTCAGCCGTGACGTAGACGATGCGGAAATTGCGCTCCTTGAGCATGCCATTGAAAGAACCGTTACGCTTGCCGAAGGTCAGCGTCTTGGCGGCATCGTCGTAGGTGATGTCAATGGTAGCACACTTACCCTTCTCGTAATTATAGTTGGTACCCTCGTCCTCATAAAGCTGGAATTCTCCATTACGGCCTGCATAGACATACAGTGTGATATTGTCGGCAGGACGCTCGTCGCTATACTGCATCTCTGGACCATAGGGAATGATGCTACCCTCACGAACAAAGACTGGGATGCGCTCATAAGGAGCATCAACAACAAGTTGCTGACCACCAGCGATGTGCTCACCCGTGTACAAGTCGTACCAGCCAGCCTGTTTGGGGAAGTAGACAGAGCGGTTGCGGGCCTTATAGTAACCTACAGGACAAGCCATCAGAGCAGGGCCGAACATCCACTGGTCTTTGATGTTGTATATCTCACTGTCACCATTGAAGTCCATCACGAGGCCGCGCATCATGGTATAGTCCTTGGTATGTACCCAGCCTGCCATCGAGTAGAGATAAGGCATCAGGCGATAGCGCAACTTGTCGTAATAGACGAACGACTTGTAAGCAGGATGGTTGTCGGGAGCAATGTTCCAGATTTCACGCAACGGCCACTGGCCATGAACGCGGAACAAGGGGATGAAGGTGCCGAACTGGCTCCAGCGAGCCTGCAGCTCACGCCACTCCTTCAGGTCTTCGTTCTCCACGCCCTGACGGTCGAATAGCTGCTGGGCAGCCACATAACGGTTCTCTACGCAGAAACCGCCCTGATCCATACCCCAGAAGGGCAGTCCAGACATTGAGTAGTTGAGTCCTGCCGTCATCTGAGCACGCATATCCTCCCA
>JAILMS010000096.1 GCA_024692385.1 Prevotella sp.
GCGCTAAATTGAGAAATGGAGGAAATGAGAAAATGAGAAGGGGCAACCCCCTCCTAACCTCCCCGAGGGGAGGGAGAAATGGAGAGAATGAGAAGAAAAAGAGCTCACGGGAATATCCTGTGGGCTCCTCCTTTTTTGTATAAGGTGAATTAGGAGATGACGCCCCAGTTGATGTTGGTCAGGCTACAGGACAGTAGATTCCAACATTTTTATGCAAAGGAAAAGTAAATTTGTTGACATTTCCTTTGCACAATCATTTTTTTACGCTACCTTTGCACATGTGATTCTGAGAAGAGTCGCCCGTAAAGGTGTACTTAGCTGTGCTTAATTGGGAATGTGAGTGAGAATCTCCGACTGTCCCGCAGCAGTGAACTCCGTTATGGCTCTCCGACAAGAATGCCATTGTCCGTTTGGGCGAGAAGGCGTCGGGGAGTGGAGGAAAGTCTGAAGACCAGCCTTTGTCGGCAGAATGCCAAACGACCCTCGATGTAAGGGCGTGAGGCGCAACAATCTTTTAGTGGAATTTTAAACAACTGGTATGATATACATCTTTATCGTAGCCTTTGAGTTCTTGCTGGCCTTTACTGGCGTGGGCTTGCTCATCAGGTATTACAATCACAAGGCGTAGTTTCCCCCATTAACGGCTCTCGTTGCTCCGTCCCCTAAACGTATAGCCAATCCCTTCTACCGCCTTGCGGATGGCTTCTTCCGTTGCAGGGCCTTTGATGGTGAGGGTGTTGGCGGATGCACTGGCCTTGGCTTTCTCTACACCTGGCAGATCCTCGACGGCACGAACTACGGCAGCCTCGCAATGGCTGCAATGCATATCCTCGACCCTGTAAACTGTAACGTCAGGGTCTAACGGTTTCTTAGTTGTAAACTTGCTAAACAGTTTTGTCATAAGAGCAATTACTATTAGTAGGGTTAATATTGTGGCGCAAACGAGTTTAAACGGGCTGGGCAGAGCGGATGCACTCATGCAGCAGGCACCGTGATTGGCAATGGAAAAGTCCAAGCCAGTGGCATTCAGAAGCAGACCGAAGAGGACGGCGAAGCCCACGATGGTCATCAGATAGATGGAGGTAAAACGTTGTCCCATGGACTTGTGAACCACGAGGATGGAGGCCAGGTTGACCGCAGGCCCCGCCATCAGCATCACCAGTGCCGCTCCTGGCGAGAGTCCTTTCATCATCAGGGCTGCAGCCACGGGGATGCTACCCGTAGAGCAGATATACATCGGCACGGCAATGGCCAGGATGACTAGCATCTGCAGCAACGGCTGACTGCCGAAGGAAAGGAAGAACTCGTCTGGCACCGCGACCTGAATAAATGCTGCCACGACAAGTCCGATGAGCAGCCGCAGACCGATGTCGCGAATCATGTCATAGTAGGCATATTTCACAACCCGCCACAACCTGTTACCACGTTCCACTTGGCATGAGACATTGGCTTCTTCCGTCAACTCATCCTCACGAACCAGCCTGTTTACCAGCAGTCCACCGCAGACACCCGTAATGAGTGCCGCCACGGGTCGGATAATGGCAAAGCCCAGTCCCATCAGCGAGAAAGTGGCCAGAATGGAGTCGATGCCCGTCTGCGGTGTGGCAATAAGAAACGAGGCAATGGCTCCCTTCGATGCCTTCTCGTTTCTCAGACCGACAGCCGTTGGAATCACACCGCACGAACACAATGGAAGGGGGATGCCCAGCAGCGCCGCCCATAGCACCGACAGCCTGCTTTTGCGCGACAGATAGTTGGCATAGAACTTCTGCGGCACAAACACATGCAGCACCCCTGCAATCAGGAATCCCAACAGCAAGTAGGGAGCCATCTCGCAAACCACGTTCAAAAGTGATGTGAAGAAACTCTGTATATCCATAACTATGCTGCAAAGGTACGAATAAGTGAGCGAAAAACCAAATTCATTTGGTTTTTTTTCAAACGGAAGTACCTTGGTGAAGCCAAAGGTACGACATTTTTTTGAAAGAAAAGGAGACGATGTTTAAAATCATAACTTTTGAGTATTGTACACTTCGTTTTTTCGCCGTACCTTTGCCGTCGAAAAACAGCGAAGATGCTTTCGCTCGGCAAAATGAGAGCACGCTCTCTTTTGCTCTCGCTTAATCGCATCATTGCCGTCGAATTTGAAATTGAATAAATCATGATAAGAAGTAACAGGCAACAGAATGTTATGGCAAAGACCAAGGGGACTTACGTTAGCGTGAGTCCTCTTTTTTTTGTGAACAAATTGGAATATTGTTCGTTTTTGAAAGGAGGCAGAATATGCAGATAAAAAAGGATTATACGCGCGAGCAGATTGTGAGGGTTGCCAAGCGGGTGTTCTTGCGGAAGGGCTTCGCCAAGGCTTCTATGCGTGATGTTGCCAAGGGCGCTGGCATTGGATTGAGCAACATCTACAATTACTTCAACAGCAAGGACGAGATTTTCCGTCATATCGTGGCTCCGCTGATAGCGAAGATGGAAGAGATGCTGAAAGAGCATCACGACGTGAGGTATCATGAGGAGTTCCTGCGCTATGCCAATGGCGAGAGTGATGAGATGATGACGGAGCACGTGCAGAAGTACATGCAACTCATCAGCCATTACCGCGATGAACTGGAAATGATTCTATTCAAGGCGCAAGGCTCGTCGCTCGAAAACTTCATCGACGACTACACCGATGTATGTACGAATCAGGTCTTGGAGTTTATGGATAGTTTTAAGCAGAAGTACCCTGACTACAGTACCGTCAACACGACATTCACCTATCATGTACATACGGTGTGGATGTTCAGTTTCATGTCCGAGGTCATCAAACATAAACTTAGTGCCAAGGAGATTGAAAAAGCCATCAACGACTATATCTTATTTGAATACACTGGTTGGCGAGCATTAATGAACCATAATAAACAATAGTAAGAAATGAAGATTGAAAGGATTAACGAGCTGTTTGCGCGATATGCCGAACAGCTGCTGAGGGTCCGCTGGTGGACGCTCGGTGCATTTGCACTGGTAATTGTACTTTCTGTGATTGGTATGAACCGCATGGTGAAGGAGACGTCGTTTGACGACTATTTCATCGAGGACGACCCCATGCTGGTAAAGACCGAGGAGTTTAAGTCACACTTTGGCAACGACTACTATGTGGGCGTGCTGACCAAGTGTGACAACCACTTTACGAAGGAACACCTGACGACGCTCAGGGCACTGTCGAATGAGTTGCTGGATAGTCTGTCGTATGCCGACAAAGTGACGTCGCTGACAGACATCGAGTTTATGGTAGGTAGCGACGAAGGCATGACTATCGAGCAGATTGTGCCAGACGAGATTCCTGACGACGGTACGCCAGCGATGGATAGCATCAAGGCCAGAGCCTATAGCAAGCCTCACGTTGCTCGCAAGCTTATCTCGGAGAAGGGCGACCAGTCATGGATTATGGTGAAGCTAAGAGCCTTTCCTAAGGACAGCGTCTGGAAGAAGACGAGCACCGTAGCCCCCGATATCATTACCGGTCAGGAGGTGGAGCGCATCATCAAGAAACCTGAGTATGCCTCGCTGCATCCCCAAGGTACGGGTATGCCCTATGTAACCAACTGTAAGACGGTATATATCGGCAAGGAGATGGGGCGCCTGATGATGATTGCCACGCTGATCTGTATGGTGGTGATGCTCTGCATGACACGCTCGCTGCGAGGTGTCGTTGCACCTATCATCTCCGTCATTGGCGGACTGTTTATCACCTACGGCATCGCTGGTTTTACGCAGATGTATGTGGATTCAACGGTGCTGATGATTCCTACTATCCTGTCGTTTGCTGTCGCCATAGCCTACAACATCCACATCTTTTCTTATTTCCGTGGGCGCATGCGCATACACGGAGAGCGCCGCAAGGCTGTGGTAGAGACTATCAAGGAGATTGGTTGGTCGGTATTCTTCTGTGGATTCACTACGCTGGTGTCGCTGCTGTCGTTCCTGGTTATCCCCATCCGCCCAATGCATTGCGTGGGTATCATCAGTTCGATGAGTGTGCTCTTTGTGCTGCTCACCTCGCTCATCGTCACTCCCGTACTCCTCTCGTTTGGCAAGAATCAGCGCCCTGTCGAGGGCTTTACGGAGGATAGCGATACCCGTTGGACGAGGGTGATGGTACAACTCTGCGATAAGGTATTGCGCAACCCCAAGAAGATTGGCTACTCGTTCCTCGTTATCTGTCTGCTGCTATGCGTTGGTCTGTGGAAGATTGAAGCGGCCTTCGACATTGAGCGCACTATGGGAACTAAGGTGGACTATGTAAAAGAGGTGATGGATGTTGGGCGCTCAGAACTGGGCTCGCTCTACTCCTACGACCTGATAGTAGAGCTACCTAATGATGATGAGGCCAAGGAACCTAAGAACCTACAGCTGTTGGACGAGCTGCAACAGAAGGTGAACGGCTACGATATGACTAAGCGCACCACTTCGATACTCGATATTCTAAAAGACCTGAACCAGACGCTGAACAACGGTGACAACGCTTATTATCGCATACCTGACAGTGAGGAAGAGGTGGCTCAGATGATTCTGCTCTATGAGAATGCGGGTGGTACGGAGTCGGAATACTGGGTGGACTACGACTATCGCCGTCTGCGCCTGATGGTGGAGATATCCGACTTCAACTCGGCACAGGTGGAGCGTGAGCTGGCTCGTATTCAGGCTGATGCAGAACAGCTGTTCCCTGAGGCGAAGATTACCGTAGTGGGTAATATCCCGCAGTATGTCACCATGATGCAGTATCTCGTCAGAGGCCAGATGCTCTCGTTTGTAATATCAATATTAATAATAGGTGTCATCCTGATGATTGCCTTCCAGAGCATCCGTGTGGGCTTGATAGGCCTGATTCCTAACATGATGCCTGCTATCTTCGTGGGTGGCTATATGGGATGGATGGGCATTCCGCTCGACATGATGACGGCTACGCTACTGCCTATGATGCTAGGTATGGCGGTGGATGATACCATCCACTTCATTAACCACTCGAAGCTGGAGTACGACCGCACATGCGACTATCAGACGGCCATCCGTCGCACGTTCCGTGTGGTAGGTGTTGCCATCGTTATCACGTCGATTATCACTTCTGCAGTGTTCGCCAGCTTCTGCACGTCGGCCTGCACCATGTGTCTTAACTTCGGACTGATGGCAATCATCGGCATCCTCTCGGCACTGGCTGCCGACCTGTTGGTAACGCCGATTCTCGTGAAGAAATGCAAAGTATTTGGGAAAATCAGATAATTGGAAAATAAAAAAATAGAAGCGATATGAAAAAGATATTATTAATTGCAGCCCTATTTCAACTCTCAACTGTCAACTGTCAACTCTCAACTTGCTTCGCCCAGAAGCTAACGGGTCGAGAGATTATTCAGAAGGTAAAGGATCGTCCTGACGGCGACACACGCTATGGCGAGATGGAGCTGACGCTACGCAAGAAGAACGGCAGTACCCGTCAGCGTAAGGTGACTTCGTGGGCGATGGACGAGGGCAAGGACACAAAGAAGATGATGTTCTTTACCTATCCAGGAGATGTGAAGGGCACGGGATTCCTGACATGGGACTACGACCAGATAGGCAAAGAGGATGCCAAGTGGCTCTATTTGCCTGCCATGAAGAAAACACGTCGCATCAGTGGTTCGTCATCGAAGACCGACTACTTCATGGGTACTGACTTTACTTACGACGATATGGGTACACGCCATGTGGATGAAGACACCCACAAGCTGTTGCGTGAAGAAATGAAGGATGGCCATAAGTGTTGGGTGGTAGAGTCGGTGCCCGTCGACAAGCACGAAATATATAGCCGTAAGGTGACGTGGATTCGTCAGGATTGTCTCATTGCCGCCTATGTGGAGTACTATGACAAGCTCAACAAGCTGCACCGAGTGCTCACCATTAGCGACGTAAAGAAAGTGCAGGGCTTCTGGACCATTCAGAAGATGGAGATGAAGAACGTGCAGACGGAGCACAGCACGGTCATTGTGGTCAAGAACTCGCAATATGACGTGAAGGTGGATAAGTCGCTCTTCACGGTGGCAAAACTCGAGAAGGGACTATGAAAACCGTAACTATAATAGCACTCCTGTGGTGCATGATTCCTCGTCCTGCCTCAGCGCAGGATGAGGATTCCCTGCGTATTGGCGTGAAGGGTTTTGTAGATACCTATCATGCTGTGCGTAGCGAACGGCCTAATGACTGGATGTCGTCACGCAGTCGTGTGCGTGGTGAGGTAACGCTGGAGAAGAACCATGCGGGTGCCTACATATCTGCCAATCTCGTACATAATGCTATTCTGAAAGAACGCTCTGGGTTTCAGTTGCGTGAGGCCTACGCCTACTATAGCGATAATCATTGGGATGTGCGTGCTGGTCGACAGATTATCACGTGGGGCGTGGCCGATGCCCTGCGACTGACGGATATTATCTCGCCGATGGATTATACCGAGTTCCTGGCTCAGGACTACGATGACATTCGCATCCCTGTGGGTGGCCTGCGCCTGCGCTACTCTCGGGAGAAGTGGAGTGCCGAGGTAGTGGCTATCCCCGTCAGCAGCTTCTTCGAGTTGCCAACAGACGATAAAAACCCGTGGTCGGTAGGTCCACTGCCTATTGGCGATGAGCCAAGCCATCGACTCTATAATATGGAGTATGGCGGCAGACTCTCGTTCTTCCTCAGTGGCATCGACTTCTCGCTGTCTGCCCTGCATACCTGGAACAAACAACCTGTATTTTGTAATGGGGTGGGCGAGTATCGCCGTATGACGATGCTGGGTGCCGACTGCTCCATACCTCTCGGGCAGTTCGTCGTGAGGGGTGAATTCGCTGAATATTTCAACGAACTGCAACCCAACGAAAACCCTTCAACTTTCATTGCGAAGCCACACTTTGACCTTCAGGTCAAAGAACTCTCAACTCGCGCAGCAGCGACTAATGCCCTGCTGGGCCTCGACTGGTATGCTGGTAACGACTGGTCATTATCTGCTCAGTATGCCCATAAATATGTTGCAAGTGGCGAGCATCGCAATACCGGTCTTGCCACTCTGCGCATATCCAAAGACCTACTCCACAATACTCTCGCCCTGCAGAGCTTCGCCTACGTTGACGTAACCAATGGTGGTGTCTACAACCGTCTGAGTGCCGACTACGCCTTGAACGACCAGATCCACGCTACGCTGGGCTACGACTTCTTTCATGCTGACCGCGGCACCTTCACCATCTACGATAAGAACTCCGAGGTGTTTGTAAAGCTCAAATACAGCTTTTGAATCTGATAGTATAAAGAAAGGAGACCTAAGTCGAAAAGACTTGGGTCTCCTTGTTGTTTACTATGTTAACGACTACTCGAAGCTATAGAAGAACGAGGGGAATCCATCAACGGTGGCCACCTTGGTCTCTACTTTGCCAGTGGTGAGGTCGACAGTAGAGAAACCGTTGTACTCATCGTTAGCAGAGCCATAGACCATCTTATTGCCGTGGCGCCCCATAGCGATACCGTGACCGTTGGAGAGGGGCAGCCCCTCGATTACCTTGGCCGTCTTGTTGTAGATGTCGACAATCACAGGTACACCGAGACGGGCAATGTAGGTGTTGGGATTGTCTGGGTCGAGGGCGTAGGCAAAAGCATAGGCATAGAGTTTACCATTGCCTACGTAGTTGCACTTGGCGAGCACGTTCATGTAGTCGCAACGCAGACCTTCAACCTTCAGATTAGAGAAGTTGATGCTATAGGATTCGTCGAACTCGGTCTGTCCCTTCTTGATGCGGGCAATGCCGGCGTCGAGTCCAGGAATATAGCCGAAGGAACCGGTACAGTTGACGTAGAGGTCGCCCTTCTCATCTTCAAAGATAGACTGGTTGTCAACAGGGCGCGTAGGACCGCAGAGTCCCAGCGAGGTGTTGCGAATCTTCTTGATGAAGGAGTCGTCAGCGACGTTGTAGAGTGCCATCTCGAGCGAGCTCTCCTGTGGCATCCACTGCGAGTTGTACTGCTCGAGCGCCACATAGAGGATGCCGTCGCGAATGTAGAGGGCACCGGGATAGGCTGATACACCCTTGTTGCGAAGACTGGACACGTCGATGCGAGAAATCTCAGTCATCGTCTGTGGATTGAAGGCAATAATCATATCCAGACTCTGACAGCAGACGTAAGCCTTCTCTGCATTGGCCTCGACCACAATGGCGGCACTGGAGTTGGCAGGAAGCGTCATGGCACCCTTCAGTTCCAACTTATTGTTATCGTTAAGAACGTAGCGGCGGAGTTTTAATTCCGTACCGCCCATATAGTCGGGAAACAAATAGATGTTGCCACTCTTGCAGACGCAGGGATACGAGCCGAAGCCCAAAGGAATGGCATTGGAATTGTTGTAGTGCGTACCGCCCTCGAGGGAACTTACGGCCTGCAGATAACCGCTACCGCTATCGCCAGAAGGATTGGTGACGGTGGTTGAAAACAAGATTTTACCTACTGATGACTCACTTCCGTTGATGTCATCATCGTTGTCGCAGGCAGTGAAGGCTACTGCAAATGCTGCGACCCAGAGAAAATGTTTAAAGTTCATATTTGTTAATCTATAATGAATGATTATTTCATGACGTACCTAATCTTAATGGCAAAACTACGGCCAGGCAGAGGACGGTTCAGGTCGGAATAGACCACACGGTCGGAGAGATTCTTAACCTTAAATGTCAGCGTCCAACGGTTGTTCAGGAAGCTGTGTTCCACACCTGCATCCATCGTGAAGGAGGTAGGAATCTTACGTTCCTGATACTTGCTCATCTCAAAGTCGTAGAAGTATTCGTGGATATACGATGCATCAAACAGCAAGCGAGTGTTCTGATCTTTGCCGCCAAAGAGATTCTCCTGATGGAGCTCCACACCGAAGTTGGCCAAGAAGTAAGGGATGTTAGGCATGCGCTTGTTATACGTGGGGTTGGGAGCCGTAGAGCCCACCTCGTTTTTGCGCTTGTCGCGCAGGTCCTGATAGGTGGCGTTGGCATATAAGTAGAGGAAAGAGGTCACGTCGCCCTTTACTTCGCCCTCGATGCCCTTGGTAAGCACCTTGCCGAAGTTGGCATAGCGTGCCATTGAAGGAATCATGTCGGCCTGATAGCGAATCATATTGTCGAGCTGGTTGATAAAGTAGTTGGCCTCTATTTCGATGAAGCCAAAGGGGTTATGATGATGGAAAAGCAAACCAGCATTCAGTCCCTTACAGCGCTCAGGCTCCAAGTCGGTGGCGGGCAGTATGGAGTAGCCATTACCCGTCAGTTCTTCGGCTGTAGGAATACGCACCTCTGAACTGAATGAGGCCTTGACCATCAACTCCTTGGTCAATTTATAGCGCAGTGCTTCGCTGATACCCCAGTAGTTGCGGCTCAAACTAATATCCTGAGGCTTGTTGACGTAGGTATGTTCGAGCACCTTGGTGCGCGAGCTATAGTTGAAGTCCTTCAGAGTGGTAGAACTCATGAACTTGCCATTGAACAGTGTGAGGTCGTAGGAGAAGCCTACTGTAAAACTGCTCATGCGGCTGGGGAAATTGGTCTGATAGCCGAAACTCAGGTCCATCAGTTCGTTCTTAGGATTCTGACGGGTATGGGTGGCATAGAGATTCAGGTTCAAGGCGTGGTGCTCGTTGAGCAGATAGTTCAGATTCAACTTACCCAGCCAGTCGTTGGTGCGGTTGTCTGAGTCAGAGGCATAGTTGCCCTGCTCGCCACCGTAGGTCGATACAGCAGAATAACGGTGACCATCCCAATCGTAGCGATACATCGCTTTATCTACGAGACCATTCTTGCCATAGCTGTAACAGGCATCAAAGTCGAAGTCGAGACCATCAATGAGGAAGTTGTCGCGCGTCAGTTTCAAGGCGGCAATGCCCGACATACCGTGGTTATAGGCCTCACGAATATCGGTGTCGATGCCCTGAATCTCAGCCTTCGTAGCTACAAAGACAAGTTCCAATTTAGCTTCGTCAAAATACCACTTGGTAGCCTTGAGCGAACCACCTGCCATCAGCTTGCGGAACTGGTCGTGGTCGCGCTTCACCTTGCGGTTGTCCAGATTCTGCAAAGTCATGGTATAGTCGTTGTCCGAATAGGTGAGACAACCACCCAAGCCAAACTGCAGGCCAGTGTCGCTATTGGTGCGCTTAAATGCGAAGTTGAACTTGTGAGTATTGAATGAGCTATACTCGTAACTGGCATCCAGATACACGGGCGGATACTCCTTCGTCACCACGTTGACGGCACCGCCTAGCGCCGAACCACCGAAGCGATAGGGAACGATACCCTTATATATCTCGATGCGCTCAATCATGTCGGTGGGAATGTCGTTCAGTGACATGTAGTCGCTCAGTTGGCCAATGGCAGCCTCATCGATATATATTCCCATGCGCTTTCCTTCAAGCCCACGCACCGACACGCGAGAGGCACTTCCTACACCACCCGTATTACGAATGGTAACGCCAGCCGTACGTGCTAGCACGTCGTTGATGCTCGTTGCTGTTCCCTCCAACTGACGGGCACCTAATACCGATACGGGCATCGCCGCCTCGCGCAACTTACGAATCTCGTTGTGACCTACAATGGTGACGTTTGAGAGATCCAGATTGTAACTGATAGAGTCTGCGTTATCCTGTTCTGGAAAGCTCTGCTCTGCTAAACACTGCGCTGATATGTTTATGGTTGATGTCAGCGCTAATAAAAGTAATTTAATATTCATTTTTTATTTTGTTCAAAGACCTTCCCGGCGAACTGGATGCCGACAAAGCCGGCGATGGCTGTTGTGAGGGCCACCAATAATAGTCCCCAGGGGCTGGCAAACATCATCAATCCCTTAGCATAGTCGATGCCAAGTTCTTCGGCAGCTCCCTGATAGTACCATTCTGTGCGAGTCCATAGTGGCAGAATCCATGCTATGACGCCTATTGACTGTATGGGATAGGCCAAAGACATGGCTTTCTGCACGTTTTGTTCGAAGAACAGTCGTATCATGTCAGCTGCCACACCAGTCAGCAGTATCAGCGTGGCTTTTGGCGCGTCGCACTCTCCGACGGCCAGCAAGAAGGCTGCAAGAAGGAATGAGAGAAATGTGCTGACACCGAATTGCTGCCACCTCACGGCAAGCAGATAATACGAGAAGGAGCCTAAAAGGGCTGCAATAACAGGAAAGAATACCCACGCAAATGGGGAGAGATACCCTAGGAAAGCAGTGGCAAAGACTGTCACTACATACAGGACTGCAAAGCCAAGCATCTTGAGATAGTTCATCTTACTCATATCCGTTGTTTGCTGTATTATATAATAGAAGGTTAAAGGTTAGGAGAAATCGCTGCTATCCATGCTTCGATACGAGTGTCGGTCTTGTCGTCTTCGTTTACCTCGTCGAGAGGAAGACCCACGAACTTACCGTCTACTACTGCCTCTGAATCACCAAAAGTGTAGCCATCAATATCTACGGCTCCTACGAAGCGGGCACCGCTGGTCTTGAGGGCGTTGAAGAGTTCGCCAATGCCACCTACGAAGGTGTCGCCATACGATTCGCAGTCGCCACAGCCGAAGAGGGCAATGGTTTTGCCAGAGAGGTTAGCGCCCTGCAATACCTTCAAACCGTCGTACCAGTCGTCCTGTAATTCGCCAGCACCCCATGTTGAAGTGCCCAGAATCAGGCTTTGGTGGTTATTCACTATGTCGGCCGTGAGCTTCTGTACGTCAATGGCTTCACACCCCAACTTCTGGGCTATCTTCTCTGCGATAGCCTCACATGTTCCTGTAGAGGAACCGTAAACAACAATTTTCGTGTTCATTTTATTTTATCTTAAGTGGCTAAAAAAATATGTTTCAATCACACCGCAAAGGTACGACGAAAACCCCGATGACACAATACTCAAAATTGAGTGTTCTGCCATCGGGATAGGTGGGGTTGCTAATGAAACACGATTAGCAAGAAGTAGGTATGTCGACTTGCTGCAGTTAAGAAATGACGCCCCAGTTGATGTTGGTCTTGCGCAGCTCCTTAAGGCGGCGCCAGAGTAGGGTGTAACGGTCGGAGGCGCAGAGCGGGTCGTCATCGATAATGAGTTGTGCCTCGTCACGAGCCATCTGTACCAGCTGGCCGTCACGGGCGATGTCGGCGATTTTCAGGTCGAAGGCCATACCGCTCTGTTGGGTACCCTCCAAATCACCAGGACCACGCAGCTTCAGGTCGGCTTCGGCAATACGGAAGCCGTCGTTGGTCTCACACATGATGTCGATGCGCTTGCGGGTGTCGGCGGACAACTCGTAACAGGTGACGAGGATGCAGTATGACTGGTCGGCACCACGACCTACACGGCCTCTGAGCTGGTGGAGCTGTGAGAGTCCGAAGCGCTGGGCTTCGAGGATGACCATCACGGAGGCGTTGGGTACGTTGACACCCACCTCGATGACGGTGGTGGCAACGAGTATCTGTGTCTCGCCACTGACAAACTTCTGCATCTCGGCTTCCTTGTCGGCAGGCTTCATCTTGCCATGAACCTTGCTGAGGCGGAACTCAGGGAATACCTGGGTGAGTGTGGCAAAGCCGTCTTCCAGGTTTTTGAGGTCAATCTTCTCACTCTCCTCGATGAGGGGGAATACGATATATACCTGACGTCCCTGATATATCTGGTTGCGGATGCTGTCGTAGAGTGACGGCAGGGAGCGGTCGAAGACATGCTGGGTGACAACGGGCTTGCGTCCCGGTGGCAACTCGTCGATGACGCTGACGTCAAGGTCGCCATAGAGCGTCATAGCCAGTGTACGGGGAATAGGTGTTGCTGTCATCACGAGGACATGCGGCGGATTGACGCTCTTGCTCCACAGCTTGGCACGCTGCGCCACACCGAAGCGGTGCTGCTCGTCGACCACGACCATACCCAAGCGGGCGAACTGTACGGTATCTTCAATGACGGCATGGGTGCCTACGAGAATCTGTACGGTGCCGTCGAGCAGCCCGTCGAGAATCTCCTGGCGCTTCTTGCCCTTGACGACGCCCGTCAGCATAGCCACCCGGATATTCATCCCTTTCAGAAAGTCCATGATGGTCTGCAGATGTTGCTCGGCAAGAATCTCAGTGGGTGCCATGATGCATGCCTGATAGCCGTTGTCTAAGGCAATGAGCATCGACATCAGCGCTACGAGCGTCTTGCCGGAACCTACATCACCTTGTAGCAGACGGTTCATCTGTCGGCCACTGCCCATGTCCTTACGAATCTCACGGATGACGCGCTTTTGAGCCTCGGTGAGCGGGAAGGGCAGATTATCCTTATAGAAATTGTTGAAGTTGTCGCCCACCTTGCTGAATACGTAGCCACGATATTTGCGACGCTGGTCGCTCGCATACCTTAATATATTCAGCTGTACAAAGAACAGCTCTTCGAACTTCAGACGTAGACGGGCCTGCTCCAGCTGTTTGGCATTCTGCGGATAGTGGATGCGGCGCAGCGCCTCGTCACGACTCACCATGTGCAGCTTCTGCGTGATGAAGTCGGGGAGGGTCTCTGTGATAGGCTCCTTGATGGTGTCGAGGAGTGTCTTGGTGAGTTTCTCAATGGCACGACTGTTGAGGCCTGCCTTTTTCATCTTATCCGATGTGTTGTAGTAGGGCTGCATGCCCATAGCAGACAGTTCCAGCTTGTCGGCCTCCTCCATATCGGGGTGTACCAGTTGGATGCGTCCGTTGAAGACCTGTGGACGACCGAAGACAACGTATTCTGTACCTATCTTATATTTCTTCAAGGCACTGTCGGCATAGTTGAACCAGGTGAGATCCATCACCTTGCCATAGCCATCGGTGAAATGTGCTACGACACGCTTCTTGCGGGCACTCATCTTAAAGGTCTCAAAGCTGAGAATGTGGCCCTTTACCTGTACAAAGGGCATGTCGCCTGTAAGTTCTCGGATGGTGTAGAGCCTGCTGCGGTCTACATGCTTATAGGGATAGTATTCCAACAAGTCACCAAAGGTCTGGATGCCCAATTCTTCGCTGAGCATCTTGCGGCGTGAGGGACCTACGCCGGGCAGGTATTGGATGTCTTGCTGGAGGATATTCATCAGATAAGCACTTCTGCAATTTTGAGGTCGTAGGGGGTGGTAATCTTGATGTTCTCACGGTTGCCCTCAACAAGGGTAACGTCGATGCCAAAAGCTTCGACTACGCTGGCATCGTCCGTGAAACCGTCGTTGTAAGGTTGGCGATTGGCAGCCTTCAGCAGTTGGATGTCGAAGGTTTGCGGGGTCTGCACTAAGCGGTAATCACCACGTGGAACGGTTATTGTACGTTGAACGTTGGATTCACCTATCAAGTGGCGCACTGTCTCTACGATGGGTATGACGGGGATTACAGCTTTCTTCTCTCGTGCTGTCTCGTAGCAGTTGCGAATGACCTCCACACTGGGGAAAGGACGCACACCATCATGCACACCCACCACGCCCTCGGCATCGTCGGGGATGAGTGCCAGTCCGTGCTGTACCGAATGGAAGCGTGTCTCGCCACCATCCGTCAGCTGGTACTCCACCTTGAAGTCATACTCCTTGCAGAGTTGTTGCCAGTAGTCTTGCTGAGCCTGAGGCAGCACCAGAATAATCTGCAGGTCGGCAGAGTATTCGCGGAATCGCTCCAGCGTACGCATCAATACCGGCTTACCGCCTATAGGCAGGAATTGCTTGGGAATATCTGTTCCCATGCGGAGTCCCTTACCACCTGCTACGATAATGATATAGTCCATTAGGCCATGAGGTGTTTGAAACGCATGCCCTCAGCAATCTGGTCGGCAGTCTGCTTATCGACCAACTGGGTAAGGAGTTCGTAGGCAAAGGGAAAGGCTGCGGCAGGACCCTCGCCAGTGGTGACATTGCCATCCACCGTAAAGAGATCGCCTGTATAGGTGGCACCATTCTCAGGCAGCGAACTCTCCATACCTGGATAACAGGTGGCACGCTTTCCTTCAAGGATGCCTAAGGGAGCCAGAATGACAGCGGGAGAGGCACAGATGGCAGCCACTTTCTTGCCTGCTGCATGCTGGTCGACGATGGCTTTGCAGACGCCTTTGTGGTCGAAGAGGTTGGTAGCACCGGGCATGCCGCCAGGCAGGAACAACAGGTCAGCATCGGCGAAGTCGCACTGCTCGAACATGACATCAGCCTCGATATTGACACCGTGAGCTGACTGCACCAAGGGGAAATCGGTGATGCTCACCGTTACTACGTCAACGCCTCCACGACGCAGCACGTCGATGGGAATCAGTGCTTCGACCTCCTCGAAGCCGTCAGCTAAGAATACATAAACCTTTTTCATCGTCTTATTTCAGTGCTTGTAAGTATTGTTTGATAGTTTCCTGTAGTCCCAAGTAGAGGGCATCACAGATGAGGGCGTGACCAATGCTGACTTCATCAGTCCAGGGTATCTGCTGATGATAGTACGCCAGATTCTCTAGTGACAGATCATGACCAGCATTGAGGCCCAGACCCACTTCTTGAGCCGTCTTGGCAGCAGCAACGAAAGGAGCAATGGCAGCCTCGCGGTTGGCAGCATAGCCAGAGGCGTAAGGCTCAGTATATAGTTCCACGCGGTCGGCACCGCAGACCTTAGCACCTTCCACCATTCGTGGGTCGGCATCAACGAAGATGCTGGTACGGATGCCAGCGTCTTTGAATGTCTTACAGATGTCGGTGAGGAAGGATTTGTTCTCCAGTGTGTCCCATCCATGATTGGAGGTAATTTGATCGTGACTGTCGGGAACTAGCGTTACCTGTGTGGGCAGCACCTCCAGTACCAGTTGAGTAAACGAGTCAATAGGATTTCCTTCGATGTTGAACTCTGTCATAATCTGTGGGCGCAGGTCACGAACATCCTGATAGCGAATGTGACGCTCGTCGGGACGTGGGTGTACGGTAATGCCCTGTCCGCCAAAGAGCTCAATGTCATGGGCGACAGCCAAGACATTGGGGTTGTTGCCTCCTCTCGCATTGCGAATTGTAGCAATCTTATTGATATTTACGCTAAGTTTCGTCATATTTTTCACTTTTCACTATTCTCTTTTCACTTTTATTTGTATCTTTGCAGCGTTAATGCTGCAAAGATAGTAATTATTTACGAATTAAACAGCTAAAAGGGCTAAAAAAGTATGACATCACGTAAATTAAGGTTCGCTATTTTCGGCAATGCCTACCAACCGAAGAAGTCGGTTTCTATTCAGAAACTGCTGGCTTGTCTGTCTGCCCGACAGGCAGAAGTATTTATGGAGCGTGAGTTTTATACCTTCCTGACAGACGGACAGCGTCTGCCTGTAGAGGGTGTGTCGATATTTGAGCAGTCAGATTTCAATGCCGACTTTGTCATATCAATGGGTGGCGACGGAACCTTCCTGCGTGCTGCAAGTATGGTGGGAAATAAGCAGATTCCGATATTGGGTGTCAATACCGGACGCCTGGGATTCTTGGCAGATGTGAAAGCGCAGGAGATAGAACATACCATTAATGCACTCTACGAGGGCGACTATGCGGTGGACACCCGTGCCGTCATCAAGGTGGAGACAGACGGACAACCATTGAAAGGATATGATTGTGCACTGAACGATGTGGCCATACTGAAACGTGACAACGCCTCGATGATTACTATTCATGCAACGGTAAACGGGGATTATCTGACGACCTACCAGGCGGACGGACTGATTATGAGTACACCCACAGGATCTACGGCTTATTCACTGTCTAACGGCGGACCTATCATTGTGCCTGGAACGCATGTATTCTCGCTAACTGCTGTTGCTCCCCACTCACTGAATGTACGTCCTATCGTGTTTTCGGAAGATTCGGAAATAAAGCTCACCGTGGAGAGTAGAACACAGAACTATCTTGTGGCGCTGGACGGACGGTCAGAGAAACTGCCAGATACAACACGACTGACATTGCGTAAAGCACCTTATAGGGTAAAGGTCATTAAACGTGCTGGTACGAAATATTTCCATACCCTGCGTGAGAAAATGATGTGGGGTGCTGACCAGCGAGGTTGAGCTATTCCTTAGGCAGTTGCAGAATAAAGCGGCTGCCTTCTTTGTATCGGGTGTCAAGGATGACGTCGCCACCCAGTTGGCGTGCTACGCGACGTGCCACAGACAATCCGAGACCTACACCTTCTTTATAGATGTCTGACTTGTAGAAATGCTCGAAGATTTTCTCTTCGTCGCCATCCTTGATGCCGCAACCGGTATCTGTGACGCTAAGGCAAATCATGTTCTGGTCGAGTTTGTGCTGATAGCTACGCAAGGTAATGGTACCTCCCTGTGGTGTGAACTTAATGGCATTATCCATCAGATGACCAAGAATCTTCTTTACCTCCTTGCGGTTGGTCATTATCTTGCAGCTGTCTTTCAGAAGTAACTCCAATCGCAGTGAGAACGCAGTTTCGTCGTCCTGATATGGTCCTGCTAAGTTGCGTAACAAGTCGTTACAGGTCACCATATCAGACTTGTCTATATAGTGTATGCTCTCCTTGCTGGAGATATCGAGAATCTCGTCGACGATACGTACAATGGTATTGGTGCTATGGGCAATGCGCTTGGCAATGTCGGCACGCTCTGCATCGCTGGTCAGCGTACGCGGGTCGCTGATAATCTGTGCGTAACCGCTGATAATGTTCAATGGTGTACGTATCTCGTGACTCATGTTACGCAAGAAGCTAATCTTCATACGGTTGGCCTCCTGTGCCTTGTCACGGGCAATAAGCAGGTCGTGGTTCTGACGCTGCAACTTACGCATGTAGCGCTTGTGGTTCATACGATAGATGAGCAGACCAATAATCAGACCCGTAATGATGACAATGTAGATAACATATTTCAGTAGAGAGTTGCGCTTGGCCATTGTCATGCTGTGCGCCTCAGCATCCTCAAGATCACTGGCAGAACCCATCATCTCTTCCGACATAATGACATTGTTGACAGAGTCCTTGATGGCCATATAGTGCTTCTGAGTTTGGAAGGCACGTTCGGTATCACCTGATATCTCATAGATCTCTGTTTGGAACTTATAGATATCAGTGGTGTTGGTCAGATTGTAGGTCAGGCGAATCGCATCGTCGAAACGTTTGTCTGCTACAGCTTTACAGATGAGTGCATAATAATAATAGGTGGGACTGAAGCTATCCTCCTTTTTGCCTTTCATGGAAATGTACTCATTGAAAGTAGTGTTTACAGCATCCCAGTCATGCATGGCATAAGCTACGATGACCTTGAAGCCGATGGCGTCACTATAGTCGTAGTCAGAACTCTTCCCCTTGAGAATCTCGATGGCACAGTCGAGGTGCTTCATGGCCTCCTTTGGCTGTGTGTCCATCTCGATATTGGCCAAGTCCATGTAGATAGATGCCAAATTAGTAATCTGGCTATGGTCAACCTGATCGAGAGCTTTCTCGAAATACTGATGAGCTAAGGGGATGTTACCACGAAGCGAATAGATGATGCCTCGCAGTTGGGTGGTTTTGTAAATTTCGTGGTTGTCACCGCGACGTTCCATCTCTGCCTGCATCTTCATGGTCTTGCGCAAGGCACGATAGAAGTGGTTGTGGTTGACATCATAGAGCACCTCGTTCTTCCAACACAGATAATAACCGCTGATATTGTCTTCTCCCAACAGATATTTGCGGTATTGAGCAATAGCTTCGTAGAACTTTTGCTCATCGTTCTGGTTAAACGCATCGCGTACTACCTGTAAAAGGTTCGCTTCTGTGGTGTCTTCCTGGCTTTTTTTTGCCTGTCCTGAGATGTTTATTGCATAAAGGCTTACAGCCAACAATATGATAATACCGAAAAGGTTTCGGCTGATTCTTCTTATTTTCATGTTTCCCTATTAGGATTATATATCTGCAAAGGTAGTATTTCTACACCTAAAAACCAAATAAATAATTTATAAAATCTACAAACGCAGAGATATTAACAATTTCTTTACACCTCTTAAATAGTGTTAAATGTTTGAATTTTTCTGGGATAAAATTTGGAAGTTACATCATTTTTGTTTTACCTTTGCAGTGTACTATTAAAGTGGCACACTAATACAGTCGAATAATAACCAATATAAAAACGATTATGATAGAAGTAAAAAACATCAGTTTTAAGTATGCCGGATCAAAGCGCCTGGTATTCAATGATTTCAGTCTTAGGCTGGAGGAAGACCACATCTATGGTTTGTTGGGAAAGAATGGCACGGGTAAGTCTACTCTGCTCTACCTGTTGTCTGGATTGCTGCGCCCCACGGAGGGTACGGTATTTTGTGATGGCATTGTCACGAAGAATCGCAAGCCTGAAGCCCTGCGTGATATTTTCCTCGTGACGGAGGAGTTTGAAATGCCTGCTATCTGTCTCTCGGAATATGTAAAACTTTATAAACCTTTTTATCCGAATTTCTCCGATGAGATTTTGCTGGGATGTCTGGCTGATTTCGAACTGCCAGCTGATGTGCATCTGGGAAAACTTTCTATGGGTCAGCGCAAGAAGGCCTATATTGCCTTCGCGATGGCTACCAATACAAAGTATTTATTGATGGACGAGCCTACCAATGGCCTCGACATCCCTTCGAAGTCACAGTTCCGCAAGGTCATCGCCCAACACATGACGGAGGAGCGTACCGTTGTCATCTCTACCCATCAGGTACACGATGTAGAACAGATGTTGGACCATATCGTGATGCTCGACCGTCACAATGTATTGCTCAATGCCTCGATGCAGGATATTCAGGACCAGTACACCTTTGAATACCGTACTCCTCAACAGATGGACGACAGCGTACTCTATGCAGAGCCTACCCTGCAGGGTAATGCAGTCATCTGCAAGCGCCAGGAAAGTGCCGCAGAGACACAGGTGAACCTCGAACTTCTTTTTAATTATAAAACGCAAACGAAAGCCTAACCTTTTAAAACCATACAACGATGAATACATTTAATTTCAATAGATTCTCACAGGCATTGAAGTGCCAGTTCCTGGTAGAGCGTAAAACGTGGATTCGCCTCTTTGGCATATTTACATTTGTAATGTTTATGGCAAACCTGTTCTTTACCCGTTTGCAGACGGACTATCGCAATTTCGTAGAGAACCATCCTACGGAGATTGAGAGTTATTATAATAGTCATATGGAACAGACGGTAGCTTTTGGTGTTTTCTTCTTCTGCGTTGCGATGCTCTTTGGTATCAGTAGTATGTTTTCCAAGATGAAGGACACGCGCAAGCGTTCTGCCTATCTGCTGTGGCCCGTCAGCAATCTGGAGAAATACGTCGTCAGTTTCCTGCTTTACTTTGTACTGATGGCCGTTTTGACAGTGGGTGCCTATATGCTGGCTGATGCCTTGCGTGTATTTGTCGACTGGTTGACAGGGCGTGTGGTTATCTGGGGTATACCTAAACTCTCAGAGCCTTTTACCAGTCCCGATGAACCTTTCTCGCATTGGCAGTTTGCTTGGATGTTCTTTACTTGGGTATTCTACGCCCATTCCTTCTATACTTTGGGTGGTACGCTGTTCCGTCGTCAGCAGTTCCTGTTTACCACTGGTACGGCAGTCGCCATCATCATTCTGCTGGTTACAATTATGAACCAAATCAATCCACATATCGAGTTTATATCAGGCAATTGGGATGAGAAAACTCAAACATATACCCATATCTTCCATCCCTTCTTCTATATTCTCCACTCAACAATGTGTGCTCTTATGGTTTTCCACTACTGGGCTTCTTATAAGCTCTTTACTCGCATGCAGGTGATTAACAATAAATGGTTGAACGTATGATATTCACAAACGATAAAGCGATATACATCCAGATGGCCGACCGCCTCTGTGATGAAATCCTCGCAGACAAATACAAGGATGACGACCGCATTCCCAGCGTCCGCGAATATGCCGTGCTGCTGGAAGTCAATGCCAATACCGTCGTCAAGGCTTACGATGAGCTCTCTCGCGCAAACATTATTTATAATAAGCGTGGCTTGGGCTATTTCGTAACGCCTGGTGCCAAGAAGCAGATTATGAAAGAGCGCAAGCAGGAGTTTATGAAAGAACGTCTGCCAGAGCTCTTCCGCCAGATGCAGCTGTTAGACATTACGTTAGAAGATGTTAAAAGCGCTTATGCTGCAACTTTTGGCAACGAGACAACGTCTAACGAATAAAACTAAGCTAAGGTAAAAAGACTTTTATAGATGATTCACTTACAAGACATCAACAAAACCTATCAAGGTGCCCAGCCGCTCCATGTGTTGAAGGGTATATCCCTTGACATTGCGAAGGGAGAATTCGTCAGCATCATGGGAGCGTCGGGCTCAGGTAAGAGTACCTTATTGAATATATTAGGTATTCTTGATAATTACGACTCTGGAACCTACGAGCTGGCGGGTGTTCCCATCTGGAACCTCTCAGAGCGTCGGGCTGCCGAGTATCGTAACAAGATGATTGGATTTATCTTCCAGTCATTCAACCTCATCTCTTTCAAGACAGCAGTAGAAAATGTTGAGTTGCCACTCTTTTATCAAGGGGTGTCGCGTAAAAAGCGACACACCCTTGCTTTGGAGTATCTCGAACGCTTAGGACTCCTTGACTGGGCAGAACATTATCCCAATGAGTTGTCTGGTGGCCAGAAGCAGCGTGTGGCTATTGCTCGTGCACTCATCACCCGACCACAGATTATCCTGGCCGACGAGCCTACAGGTGCTCTCGACTCTAAGACTTCGGTAGAGGTGATGCAGCTGCTCAAACAGTTGAACCAGGACGAGGGCATGACCATCGTCGTGGTGACACACGAAAGCGGCGTGGCCAATGAAACCAACAAGATTGTACATATCAAGGATGGTATCATCGGACAGATAGAAGAGAACTTGAACCACGATGCCAGCCCATTCGGCATCAATGGAATGATGAAGTAAGGCTATGCGAGACATCATAACAGAAATATGGCAGACAGCGCGAAGGAATAAGCTGCGCACGACACTGACGGGATTCGCAGTGGCGTGGGGCATCTTTATGATTATTGTGCTGTTGGGTGCCGGCAATGGTCTCATCAATGCCAACATAAAACAGAGCAGCAACTGGCTGACGAATTCTATGGAGGCGTATGGCGGCACGACCTCGAAGGCCTATAAAGGTTTGAGCGAAGGTCGCTATATCAGCCTGAATACCTATGACCTCCAGGCTACCGAGTCGGAGTTCAATGACCACATTGATAATGTGGGTGCCTGCTACTATTACAGTACAACGGTCTCTCATGGTGAACAGTACATGAATCTGCAGATCATGGGAATCTATCCGATCCATAGCAGTATTGTGAAGCGCTCGCTGATATGTGGCCGTAACATCAACGATATCGACCTGAAGGAAAAACGTAAGGTGTTGGTATTGACCGATAAGCAGGCGAAGGAACTGGAGCCCAAAGACTATAAGACACTGTTGGGAAAATATGTCAAGGTAGGTGACTTCTCGTTCAAAGTGGTGGGCATCTATAAGACGCCTGGCGATGGTGAGAGCTCTGCCTATGCGGCTTATTCTACCATCAAGAGTATCTATGGTGCTAATTCCAGCAGCATTGGAAATATCGAGTTTACTTTCCACGGACTGAAAACAGAGCAAGACAATGATGCCTTTGAGAAAGACTATCGTCGTCGTCTGAACGCCAACCACCAGGCTCATCCTGAAGACGAGCGTGCCATCTGGATATGGAACGGTTATACCCAGAGCCTACAGATGGAGAAAGGTATTGCCATCATCCGTACCGCCCTTTGGATAGTAGGTCTCTTCACACTGCTCTCTGGTATCGTAGGTGTGTCAAACATCATGCTCATCACTGTCAAGGAGCGTACCCATGAGTTTGGCATCCGTAAGGCGATAGGTGCCAAGCCTTGGAGCATCTTGAAACTGATTATCATCGAGAGTGTCATCATTACGACATTCTTTGGATATATCGGTATGGTGTTGGGAGTGGCTGCCAACGAGTATATGGATGCCACCATCGGTCATGAGGTCATCGATACAGGACTCTTCCAGACTACCATGTTCCTCAATCCAACCGTTGGACTGGATGTCTGTTTCGAGGCCACGATGGTGATGGTAATCGCAGGAACGATTGCTGGACTCATTCCAGCCTATAAGGCAAGTAGAATCCGCCCTATTGAGGCATTAAGAGCTGATTGATATGCGAATAGATTTAGATACATACAGAGAAATACTCGATACGCTGTCGCGCAACAAGTCGCGGTCGTTCCTGACGGGCTTTGGCGTCTTCTGGGGTGTCTTTATGCTCGTGGCACTGATAGGTGGTGGCAACGGACTGAAAGAGCTGCTGGAGACGAACTTTGAAGGTTTCGCGCAGAACACCGTCTTCGTCTGGCCCCAGCAGACCACAAAGGCCTATAAGGGATTCCGTAAGGGTCGCTGGTGGAGCATGGACCAGAAGGATATTAACCGTTTGCGCCAGCGCGTACCAGAGTTGGATGTGATAGCTCCCGTGCTTTTCTCGCCTTGGGGACGTTCCAACACGGCCTACTATGGCGACCAGAAGACAACACCCCGCATACAAGGTACAGCGCCTGAGTATGCCCAGGTGGTAGCCCCTAAGCTCTATTATGGGCGTTATATCAACGAGATGGACATGAAGGAACACCGTAAGGTGTGTGTCATCGGTAAGAAGATTTACAAGGAACTCTTCAAGGAGGGAGGCGATCCCTGTGGCAAGAGCATCCGCATCGACTCTACCTATTACGAGGTGATAGGTGTTGACTATGCCTCTACGAATATGAACATCAATGGTCGTGCGGAGGAGAAAGTAACACTGCCAATGACACTGATGCAAGAGACCTACAACCGTGGTAACCAGATAGACATGTTGGTGGCTACAGGTCGTAAAGGTGTGGTGATGTCTAAGTTGGAAGACCGCATCCGTGAAGCCGTGACAATGGCACATTTTGTAGATCCTACCGACGAACAGGGTGCTATGGTGTTTAACACCGAGGTACTCTTCCAGATGCTCGACAACCTCTTCAATGGTGTCAACTTCCTCATCTGGCTCGTAGGTTTAGGTACCTTGTTGGCAGGAGCCATTGGTGTGTCGAATATCATGATGGTGACCGTCCGTGAGCGTACCACAGAGATTGGTATCCGCCGAGCTATCGGTGCTACACCTAAAATGATACTGTCGCAGATTATCTCGGAGAGTATTGTCTTGACACTGGTAGCGGGCATGAGTGGCATCCTCTTCGGAGTGCTTATTCTCCAGATGCTTGAAATTGGTAATACAGAGGACGGCATCATTACGGCTCACTTCCAGATAGATTTCTGGACAGCCATTTTTGCTGCTTTTATGGTGAGCTCGATGGGAGTCCTCGCTGGTCTTGCACCAGCCGCTCGTGCCATGAGTATTAAACCCGTCGACGCTATGCGAGACGAATAAAGAAAAGATTGTAAAAAGTAAAAACAATATAATTATGAAAAAGTACAGCAAACTGATTATCGCCGCTATTATCGCGCTGATTTTCATCGGAACATTCGTTTTCCTCTGGCAGAAAAGCCAGCCCAAAGAGGTTGTCTATAATGAGTTCACACCGAAGAAGGAGGACATTCAGAAGACAACGATTATCACTGGTAAAATAGAGCCCCGTAATGAGGTGAATATTAAGCCACAAATCTCTGGTATCATTTCAGAATTGTACAAGGAACCAGGCGACTTTGTGAATGCTGGTGATGTAATTGCCAAGGTGAAGGTGATACCTGATATGGGTCAACTGTCAAGTGCTGAGATGCGTGTACGCTTGGCTGAAATAAATCTCAAGCAGGCTCAGACGGATTTTAGCAGAGAAGAGAACCTCTACAACCAGAAGCTCGTTTCTGCTGATGAGTACGATAAGTCCAAGTTGGCATTAAATCAGGCTAAGCAGGAAAAAATGGCTGCCGAGGATGCTCTGGAGGTTGTAAGGGATGGCGTGTCAAAGTCAAACGCTAACGCCTCGTCAACACTTATCAGAAGTACGATTTCTGGTGTCATTCTCGATATCCCTGTAAAGGTTGGTAATTCGGTGATTCTCTCTAATACCTTCAACGATGGTACCACTATTGCCACAGTAGCCAACATGAACGACCTCATCTTCCGTGGCAACATCGACGAGACGGAGGTGGGCCAGTTGGTCAATGGTATGAACATGAAGATTACTATCGGTGCTTTGCAAGACCTGAAGTTTGACGCCTCGCTGGAGTATATCTCTCCAAAGGCTGTTGAGAGTAATGGTGCCAACCAGTTTGAGATTAAGGCTGCTGTGAAACTCGCCGAGGGCGGTAAGATTCGTTCTGGCTATAGCGCAAATGCTGAGATTGTGCTGGCTAAAGCAGATCAGGTACTCACTGTTCCTGAGAGTGCTATCGAATTCAGTGGTGACTCTACCTTTGTCTATATTATAAAAGGTGAGGGTAAGCAGAAAAGTTATGAGCGTACGGCCGTTACTACAGGCCTCTCTGATGGTGTGAATATTGAGATTAAGAAGGGACTTACTGCTAAGGATAAGGTACGTGGCCCTGAGATGATTACCGACGATAAGAAGGATTAAGCTATGAAGTACCGTTCAATATGTTGCTTTGTCGTAGCAACGTTCCTCTCGCAGCCTATGCTTGCGCAGACTTCCTGGACACTCCGGCAGTGTGCAGACTATGCTGTAGAGCATAATATCAGCATCAAGCAGAAAAATAACCAACGTAAGCAACGTGACATTCAGCTGTCAACAGCCAAGAACTCACGTCTGCCTGATCTCAGCGCCTCTGCCTCTGAAAGTTTCTCTTTCGGACGTGGTCTGACGCTTGACAACACCTATACCAATCGTTCCACTAACTCAACGAGTTTTAGCCTTGGTACTACCGTTCCGCTCTTTACGGGTTTCCAGATTCCCAATCAGATTAAGTTGAATCAGCTGAACCTTGAGGCTGCTACACAGGATTTGGAGAAGGCAAAGAACGATATCCGCATGCAGGTGGCTCAGGCTTATGTGCAGATACTCTATAATATGGAGATAGCAGATGTGGCGCATCGCCAAATAACCATCGACTCTGCCCAGGTGGCACGCTTGCAGGCTCTCGTGCAGAATGGCAAAGCCAGTCAGGCGGAACTTTCTCAGCAGCAGTCAACATTGGCACAAGCTCATCTCACAGCGACACAGGCTGACAATAATCTACAGCTGGCCATTCTTGCGCTAACTCAGTTGCTGGAGCTTCCTTCTCCCGAAGGTTTCTCTGTTGTCCGCCCTGTTGCCAATACTTCCAACACTTCTCTCGTTGGCCTCTCTCCTGATGCTATCTACATGGAGGCTCTTACCATTAAGCCTGAGGTACAGGCTGAGCAGCTTCGTCTGACGGCTTCAGAACGTAGCATCGACATTGCTAAGGCTGGCAATTATCCTACGCTGAACTTCAGTGCTGGCTTGCAGTCGAACTACTACAAGACCAACGGTATGAAGGCAGAGAGTTTTGCCTCACAGATGAAGAATAACTTCAGCCAGTATATCGGACTGAACTTGAATGTGCCTATCTTCAGCCGTTTCCAGACGCGCAACAACGTTCGTTCGGCACGTATCGATCGTGAGAATCAGTTGTTGCAGTTGGAGAATGTGAAGAAGACGCTCTACAAGGATATCCAGCAGGTGTACTATAATGCTGTTGCTGCCGACTCGAAGTACCACAGTAGTGAGGCTGCTGCACAGTCTAGTAAGGATGCCTTTACGCTGATGCAGGCCAAATACGAGAATGGTAAGGCTAACATTACTGAGTTCAACGAGGCTAAGAACAACTACCTGAAGACGGAGAGTGACTTAGTACAAGCTCGCTATGAGTCTCTCTATCAGCAAGCCTTGCTTGATTTCTATCGGGGTAAAGAGCTGAACTTCTAATATAAAGAAATAGTCCGCTAACTTAGCGGACTATTCTTTTTTGATAGTGACTGATGTAGAGACCTTTGGTCTGTGGCTCACTTGTCAGCTGTTGGCCGCCCAATGTGTACCAGACCTCATCCTTCTTGCTTCTAATATTCCTTATCCCTGCACTCCCGCTGTTGAAGTTCTTCAACTCATAGAAGGCTGCGTAGGGCTTGCCAGTATCGTGGTTATAGAGGGCAGCATTCCACCAGGCGCTGGTTACGTTTTTCTTGCCATTATCTTCTGGCCACCACCAGAACAGACCTTTCACACTGCTATGGCTGTTTAGTTTCGTAATCAGGTCGGCCGTGAACTTGCGCTGACCTTCTTCCGTATAAGGATAGGTACCTGTATAGTCAAAGGTGGTGCCTCCTAATGCCCATGCATAGCTGTAGCCCGTCTCTACAATCATGATGTCTTTGCCGTAGTTCTTGTTCTCCAAGCTATTCAGTGCTGTCTCCAGTGTGGTAAGACTGCCGTGGTAGGCTGGATAGTAACTCAGTCCGATGATGTCGTAGTCGATGCCGTTGTTCTTCATACGGTCGAAGAAGTCTGTCAGCACGTTAGACTGAGGCGTACGCTCGCTATGGATGATAATCTTAGCGTTGGGGCATTCTTCACGACAGGCTTGCCCTGCTTTCTTCAAAAAACTGTAGAAGCGGTTCCAGTTAGCCTCTGGAGAATTGATGTAGCAGCGGTTGTCGTTGGTACCCTCTACACCCCACATCATGCCAAAGCTGATTTCGTTACCCGTCTGGATGAAGTCGGGTGTGGCACCAGCTGTTTTCAACTGACTAAGACAGTCTTTGGTATATTCATAGATTTTCTCTGCCAGTGCTGCGTTATCCAACGTCTTCCAGGCATTGGGTGTCCACTGCTTGGCAGGGTCAGCCCATGTGTCGCTATAGTGGAAGTCGAGCATGAAAGCCATTCCGGTGTCTTTGATGCGCTTGCCTAACGCTTTGACATAGTCAAGGTCTTGGCATACAGCCTTGTCGTTGTCTTGGGAGGGGTCTACAAATAGGCGGACACGCATAGCGTTCAGTCCTTGCTCCTTGAAAAATGTCAAAGGCTGTACGGCATTTCCGTTTTTGTCATTATAGGCCACACCTGCTTCCTCGTATTTGGTGAGCATAGAGATGTCACCACCCACGTATTTCTGTCCAACTGCTGTCATTGCAGTAGCCAGAAGGATTGATAGTAATGCTTTTTTCATTAGTAGTTTGGTATGCAGCGTTGTTCTATTTATGACGGTTGGCTCGCTGTTCACGGTATTTAGCCTTCTGTTTAGCAGAGCCACTACCGTGAGCACCAGTGATATACTTCTTTTTCTTGGCCTTGGTCTTCACTTTGTCCTCTTCTTTGCGAGGACCGCCACCACGACCAAAGTTAATGCCATTCTCCAGAATCTCCTGGAAATCTGATTCTTTACTCATAATGCTTTTGTTTTATTGAGTCCCCCTCCCCTTTAGAAGGGGATGGGGGATAGGCTCTTAATGGTGGAACAATCTTACACCTGTAAATGCCATCGCGATGCCGTACTTGTCGCAGGTCATAATGACATGGTCGTCACGTACACTGCCACCAGCCTGTGCGATAAACTCAACACCGCTCTTGTGGGCACGCTCAATATTGTCACCAAAGGGGAAGAATGCATCAGAGCCTAAGGCTACCTTAGTGTTCTTAGCAATCCATTCTTTCTTCTCCGCCATCGTCAGCACCTCGGGCTGCTCGGTGAAGAACTGCTGCCAAGCACCGTCGCGCAATACGTCGTCGTGCTCGTCTTCAGAGATATACACATCAATGGTGTTGTCACGATCGGCACGACGGATACCCTCCTTGAAAGGCAGGGCGAGCACTTTGGGGTGCTGGCGCAACCACCAGATATCAGCCTTCTGACCAGCCAGACGGGTACAATGGATACGGCTCTGCTGACCAGCACCAATACCGATGGCCTGTCCGTCCTTCACGTAGCACACAGAGTTTGACTGTGTATATTTCAGGGTGATGAGGGCAATCATCAGGTCGCGACGAGCCTCAGCAGAGAAAGTCTTGTTCTGTGTGGGGATATTCTCGAACAAAGCGGGGTCGTCCAACTGGATTTCGTTGCGACCCTGTTCGAAGGTAACGCCGAATACCTGCTTCGTCTCAACGGGAGCGGGCTTGTAGGCGGGGTCAATCTTAATCACGTTGTAGGTGCCCTTACGCTTGTCCTTCAGGATTTCCAGAGCCTCGGGAGTGTAGTCGGGGGCAATGACGCCATCACTTACCTCGCGCTTGATAATCAGGGCGGTGGTCTTGTCGCAGGTGTCGCTCAGGGCGATGAAGTCTCCGTAGGAAGACATACGGTCGGCGCCGCGGGCACGGGCATAGGCGCAGGCAATGGGACTCTCGTCCAATCCTGGGATGTCATCTACGAAATAGATGTGCTTCAGCGTGTCGCTCAGGGGCAGGCCTACAGCAGCACCAGCAGGTGATACGTGCTTGAATGAGGCTGCAGAGGGCAGTCCGGTGGCCTGTTTCAGCTCTTTCACCAACTGCCAGGAGTTCAATGCGTCCAACAGGTTGATGTAGCCAGGGCGGCCGTTAACAACTTCGATAGGCAGTTCGCTGCCATCGTTCATAAAAATGCGGGAAGGTTTCTGATTCGGATTACATCCGTACTTCAGGGCTAGTTCTTTCATGTTTTTGAGAAGAATTATTATTTCCGACTGCAAAGGTACGAATAAG
>JAILMS010000171.1 GCA_024692385.1 Prevotella sp.
GTTCATTGTGCTGGCGGGTTTCCTGCCTCTGGTGCCCAATTTCTTAGTAGAGGCCTTCCCCCGCAAGATTATCAATATCCACCCCGCCCTACTGCCTAAGTATGGTGGCAAAGGCATGTGGGGCCACCACGTCCATGAGGCTGTGAAGGCTGCTGGCGAGACGGAGACGGGCATGACCGTCCACTATGTCACTCCCGTCTGCGACTCTGGCGAGATTATCGCACAGTACCGTGTGGCCCTGTCGCCCGAAGATACTGCCGACGACATTGCAGCAAAAGAACACCTGCTGGAGATGGAGCACTTTCCTCGCATCGTCGAGCAGGTGGTCAATGATATATTCTATCTATAAATCAAGATTAGTTCGTATTATAGAGTCTTTTCAGTTCTGCCTCTAATTCTTGTACTGTCGAAGGACTGGCGACGATGGTACCATCAGGGCCGATGACGACGGTTTCGGGCCACGAGCAGATGCCGTATAGATTCTTGGCCGCATGAGTGGCCAGTTGTGGCCAGGGCAGGTTCTCTTCTTTCAGTCGTTCAGTCCATCGCGTTTTATTGTTTCCGTCAATCACAAGGCTGAGAATTTGCATACCCTTTGCATGATACTGGTCGTAGAGTGTGCGTAACTGGGGCAGGATGTCGAACTCGTCACGATTCCAGCTCTCCCAGAAGTGCAGCACAACATACCCTTTGCCGATGTACTCTTTCAACTGGTGAGCGTTGCCCTGCGTGTCTGTAAGAAGCATGTCTTCATAATGCTTACCTGGACGGCGTTTCTCCAATCCTGCCACATACTCTTTGACAGGTGCCATCAACAGATGGTTGGAATAGCGGAACTGGTCACTGACGAAAGGCTTCAATTCGTCGTAGCTCAGTTCAGTATATGCCTTGTAGATGGCGTAGGTCCTCAGCAGGTCGTCATTGCCTTGGAAGATAACCTGACGGAAGCGTTCGCGCTGTTTGGCGATGGCGGCATCCAGTTCTGCACGGTCCTTTATTTTCAGCATGCGCAGTCGCTCTGCCTCCGTTTCGTTTAGGAAGTCGTTGCGTTGCTGCGAAGCCTTCTGACTCTTGACGGTGCTCTTTTGCGAGTCGACCTTGATGGGTTGTCCGTCAGCCCAGAAATAGGTGTAATGACGGTCCTTTGTCGTCAAGCCGCACACCTCATCTTTCGGCAATCGGCAGGTGAAGGAGAAGCGACCATTGCGGACGGGGAACATTCCCAGTTCCTCGAATGACGATACGCTGCGGCGGACGATGACGCTGTCGGCATCGGCTGGGGCCGTACCGCTAATCTGGCAGTCCACCAGTTGCAGGTCTTCTGAGCCATTCGTTATCAGTCCGTTATAGGAGACAATCTTCCGTAGCTGTGTCGTAGAGATGGTAGAAGAGGTTATCATGGCTGGGCGTCGCTTCACCTCACCGCCTTCCGCCTGATAGTGTTCACTCTTCTTGTAAAGCGTGTAGCAGGTGTAGCCAAACATATCTTTGTGCTTCTGACCTGAGGCAGTCTCGGCATAAGGGCTGAGGATGCCGATGAGCGTGTTATACTGCTCTTGGGTCAGCTTGTGAGGATAGCCGTCACACATCTTATGGAGTGTCACGACGGCAGCCGTCTTGCCACCCGAGGTCTCACGGTCGTAAATCTGGCACGTCTGCTTCACTTTGGCCAATAGTTCATCGTAGGTCTTAGGGGCTGTGGGGTCCGTATCGTATTTGATGGTGGCCGTCATATCCTGCCGTTCGGCATAAGGCAGGAAGAAAGGCATGTTGTCGTGCTTCTTGGCAGCAATCTCAAAGATGGTGCCGTTCATCATCCAAAAATCTCCAACCTGGTCCTTCTTTATGTGCTGCTCCCACACCATCAGGACAGCATAGCGATGGCCGTCAGGCTCGTCGAAGGACACCAGACGGATGTTCTGTCGAGCGCCGAAAACATACCTCCCGCTGGCTACACCATTTGGATTACCAAAGAGCCAGAGTATGCCCGTTGCCAACGGAGCACCCTCCTGGGCGTTGTGAATCATGACCTCCTTGGCATGAACGGCCTCACTGCGCAATGTCTGCTCCAGTTCCTTCAAATGAGGGAACAAGATGGTAACGTCGTTAGTACCCTCAACACTAAACACCTGGCTAAAATCATAGGCCATAGCTTTACCGCCAGTAGTTTCGTCGCTGCTGACGACACGGCCTTCACCTACATGATACTCACCAGAGGCTACGAAAGCTTGTAGCTTCTCATAGACACGACGGGCTGCGTCGCTCACCTGTGCATTTATTGACATGGCCCATATCAGGCATATCGCTAATAGAAAGTTCCTATTCATCATCTTGTTCTGTGTTTACGTTATACATATTATCTGCCGTCTGGGGGCGTCCTTCCTTGTCGAGCGTATGAAGGATATAGCTGTTGACAATACGCTGCAGTCGCTCGTCAGCATGCATCACCCGATGAATACGCTCAATATAGAGGCTATCGTCCACCTGGGCCAGTTCGCGTTCTATCTTATTAATATAGTAGTCGAGGCTATCAGGAACTGAGACAGTGCTGGGCTGTTCGGCTAATACTTTTTCTGTTCTTTTGGCTTGGCGCACTGCCACTTTTACTGGCTGCACCTGAACTTCCGTTTCTGCTTTCTTTTCCTTGACAGGAGTAACAGTGGCTTTTTCTGCTACCACTTTTTCAGTAGGCTCGGAAGGCATAGGCATCTCATCGTCCCCAAAATGGAAAACCATTAGGGATAGGATACAGGCAACAGCTGCAACAAGGGCAGCAATATAGGTATACCTTGCTCTTCCAGCACGCTTGGGAGCTACCTCCTGCATGATATTGTCCAAGAAGTCCTCTGGCACTTTGGGATTCGTCCGCCGTGCTTCCTTTCGCTTTAAGGCTTCACGCAAGTCTTTATCTATCAGCTTATTCATTTTCTTTCTGTTTAATCATCCGTAACAGTTTCTTTCTGATTCGATGGAGTCGGGTTGCCAAAGCATTCGGCTCGACGTCCATGATATAGGCGATGTCTCGCAGCGGTCGGTCTTCGTAATAATAGAGGTGTATCAACATCCCTTCGTCAGGCGGAAGGTCGTCTATGGCCTCTTCCATCATTGCAATGCGTTCCTCACGTCCTGTTGACAGTTCCTCGTCTGCAATCGCTGGCAGATTATCGATGTCGACATAGTGAGGCTGCTGGCGTTTCAAACGGTTCAGCGCCTCGCGGTAGGCGATACGGCAGACCCATGTGCAGAACGACGATTGGTACTGGAAAGTGTCTAACGAGCGGAAGGCCTTGACAAAGGCATCCTGAGCCGCTTCCTGAGCATCCTCGGCATAGGGCAGCATCCGACTGGTGAAGTTGAACACCTGTTGTGAATAGGTATTCACAAACCAGGCATACTCTTCGCGCTTGCCGTCAAGTATCCGTTTGATGCGCTGACGCTCTTCTATGTTGATAATCTCACTCATTCTACCTTATAGACAACAGAATTGTAGAATGATTACAGGTTTATGTGTTAAAGAAAAAAAATACTGCACAGAAAAGAAACAATCTATCTTTTCCGTGCAGTATTGATATGCTTAGAGGTTTGCCATCTCGATGACTTTATCTACGGCAGCAGAGAGTCCGTCGACATTCTTACCGCCAGCCTGAGCGAAGTGAGGCTGACCACCACCACCACCCTGGATGAGCTTGGCGGCTTCACGAATCATCCGACCGGCATTAAGCTGGTGTTCCTTCACCATATCGTCGGAAAGCATCACGCTGAGCAGCGGTTTGCCCTGGAACTTAGAACCAATGACGCAGACAAGGTTCTCGGGGATAGCCTCGCGGACCTTGAATACGAGGTCTTTGGCCATCTGGGCCTCGATGGGCAGAATGGCTCTGACGACCTGTACGCCGTTGATAGTCTGAGCATTACTGACGACTTTTTCCTTCAACGTCTCAACAGCCTGCTGCTGGAACTGCTCCAGCTCGTGCT
>JAILMS010000099.1 GCA_024692385.1 Prevotella sp.
TATAGGGAAGGTTGGATACGCGTTACTCACCCGTGCGCCGGTCGCCATCAACAAAAGCAAGCTTTCGTTATGCTGCCCCTCGACTTGCATGTGTTAAGCCTGTAGCTAGCGTTCATCCTGAGCCAGGATCAAACTCTACACTGTAAAAAATTTATGTTTGCAACAGAAATTTTTTACAGCTTCCGTCGTCACTCGGAAAAGAATGTAAACATTCTTTTCTCTCGCTCCTAGGAACCTTGTATAAAAAATCTGTATGCGTGTATTCTCTGTCTCAGAACGCTTATCCGGTAGTATTTATTGAAGCTTGACGGTCATATTACCCGAAGTATTTCTACTTCGCTTCTTGTACTACTACTTCTCTGTTTTATGTAAGATTTTTCAAAGAACTCTTTCTTTTGGACTTCCGTCGCTGCTTTTAGCGCGAAAGCGGATGCAAAGGTACGACTATTTTTTGAAACACCAAAACTTTTCCAAGAAAATTTTTAAGAAAAACAAAAGTTTTCGCATTTCATGACAATGCGAAAACTTATATACCTTATTATATATAGAGGGGCTATTAGTCTTTCTTTCCGAAAATACGCAGCAAATAGATAAACAGGTTGATGAAATCGAGGTAGAGCGAGAGGGCGCCCAACAGGGCAATCTTCTGTGCGCCTTCACCAGCATCAGGAGCTTGCAACAGCATCTGCTTAATCTTCTGAGAGTCGTATGCGGTAAGTCCGACGAAAATCAGTACGCCGACATAGCTCAGAATCAAATCGAACATACTACTCTTAACGAAGAAGTTGACGATGGTAGCAATAATCAGACCTACCAAGGCCATCAGCAGTATCTTTCCCCAAGAGGACAGGTCCGTTTTCGTGGTATAGCCAACAAAGGCCATGGCAGCAAATGTTCCTGCCGTGATGAAGAACACGGTAGAAATAGATGATGCCGTATATATCAGGAAGATGGACGATAGCAGTGCGCCATTGATGACCGAATAGAGGATAAACATCAGCGTTGCCGTAGCGAGCGACAGCTTGTTGATAGCGGCACTAACGCCAAAGACCAATGCGAATTCTGCGATAATCAGTCCCCAGAAAAGCACCTGGTTGGTATAAATGGCTTGCAGGATGCCCGGACTCGTAGCCACACCATAGGCCGTGAAGCCTGTGATGGCCAGTGCCAGCGTCATCCATACATACACTTTTCTCATCAGTACAGGAAAGGCCTGACTTGCCTCCCATAAGCGTTCATTAGCAGAAGAATATTCCTTCAATTCAAAATCTTGATAGTTCATTGTCGTTTCTTAATTGGTTATTTAATGGGGGCAAAGATAAACATTATTCCGCCATCGTACAAATCTTTTAAAGAAAAAAGAATAAAAACATGTTAAATAGCCTTTGGCATAGTACACTCATTGACCATTTGGTACTGGCTATTTATCGTGTCAGAGAGAACTTCATAGAGAGGCCGAAGTCGTGAGTAGTAGTAGGATAGCTACTGCTTGACAACAAAGGCTTGTTAGTCTGACGCTCATAATAGGCCGACAGAGTGAGCAGACGGGACAATGTATAGTCGGCCATGAACGACATCTTCAGGGCAGAGTTTCCGCTACTTGCAGCTGACGTGCGAGTTGCAATATCACGAGTGATAGAAGCTTGGTCGCGCAACGAGATATCGAGGCGCAGATTGAGGTCGTGGTTGACACCAGACTTCCTGCTCGAACTGTTGGTTGAACTATTCTTGCTGTTATCATTCGTCTTAGACTTTCCACCACCCTGTGCTTTCTTAATCTTTCGACTTGTGCCTGCACCGAAAAGGCGGAAGTCACTAATTTTATAGCCCAATCCGATAACTATATCATTAGAGCGGCTCTCATTGATCTGCACACTGGTCATTGACAGGTTGAGGACACGTGTACGACGATACTCCGCCTTCACCGTCATATTATTTAGGAACGTCACATCAGCACCAATAAGCGGTGAGAACGACTCGTTGATGCTGACAGTAGGCACATTCCATCCCAGCAGTGAAGCAGTTTCGCTACTGCTGGTATAACTACCCAAGGCAAATACGCTCTTGTAAGAGTGGTTGATATTAACTGACTTAAAATGCTCGTTAAACCACTTCAGCTTAGACAATCCGGAATAGCGGATAGTCCAGTTAGGTAATAACTTGGTAAGAGCAGGAATAAGATCAAGGCTACCGCCACCACTACCCGTATAACTGTCGAGGAAGGCAGGAATCATGACCACAGCGCTGTACTGGTCAACCTCTGTACCGTAATGTGCCGCAGCCTTAGCCTGGAAGCGGGGCAGCGCATCACAAAAGCGGTCGAATGCTGCTGAAGGATAGCCGTTGTTGGCATCGCCCATCTTCTCGAGCGACGACGAGATAGAGATAGTGGTCATATTGAATGTTCCCGACTGAGTAGTAGGCATACCACTATACATATACTGGATGCTGCGTGAACGAGTTTCCGTACGCGAAGCATTAAGGTCAATCTTCAAGTCGCGGGCAGGTTCCAGAGTAGCACGCAACTGCAAATCCGTCGTTTTATTTGTCGTAGCTGGGGTGGCAATACTATCTGCCATCAGCAGCCAACCATTATCAGCAGCCTTCTCGAGGAATTCGTCACCCGTCAAACCAAAGGCAAAGCCCAAGCCAGGTGCCATGACTCCTCCCGTTCGCTGTCCGAAGGCATCGCCTACCTCAGGCATAAATCCAGACAGCGCCATCGCATACTGATTACGGTAGGTAACGCCAATAGAACGTACCATCATTAACAATCGGGCTGCAGACTGGGCAGTCTTATACCATCCCTCATTATCCAGAGCCGGCTTAGCCAACACGGTAAGTTTGATAACGGTAGAATCGGTGCCCTTGATACGAATCTTATTCTGGTCGACCACCTTATATTTAATAGGATAGCTGCGACCATCCTTGGTCTTGGCAGTAACGACAAGTCGCTTCGATTTCTTGTTATGTGACACCGTGATGGTAGTGTCGGGCAACAGCGTCAATTCACGCTCATACGCATTCTTGTTCTTGGGGAGAGCGGCAACTTCCTTGGCATTGGCCTTATCTTTTTCGTTTGAAGCATTGATAGTAGGCTTCTTATCATTCCTCTTATCGTTTTTCTTGGGCTGAGCCTTGGGAATAGCCTTCTTGAAGCGTTCGTTGACCTTCTTCAAGAATGGCGAGTGGTTGTAGAGCGTCTCCATGTTCAGCGTACCATTAATAGTCAACTGGCGATTATTGGAGATGGTATTACCCAGTGACGTACCACTCTCTGTCTCGCGGCCACGCACCCAGTTGTATGTTGCCGTATAGTTGGCATCAGCATTTATCCAGTCAAAGATAGGCAACTTATTCAAAGGTACTTGATAGGAAGCCGTGAATGTCTGTCGGTAGTCGAGCGGGCGACCGAAATGCTTGATGCTGGACCATACAGAGTCTTTCCAAGCCGAATAGCGATCAGGATACAGGTCTTTGTTGATAGGACGGTCACTATAGGGTTCCTCAATCTCAGCCTGTGTACCTGACTGGAAATTCATATGCAGGTTCTTGGTGATATCCCAACGCAGTGAGAAGTCACGGTTCCATAGGAACTGCGAATTAAAGGTGACGGGCAATGACGAGTCGCCTAGGTTATCCATATCACGCTCCTGCAATTCGTAGTAGCTACGTATCATCTCAGAATTAAACGAGATATTCTGTGGCAGCCAGTTCAAGCCGAAGGCCTTAGGCAATGCCATCCACTTCGACTTACTCTTCGACTTCTTGAAAGGCTCCCAAGCCTTATAGACAGGTGTATAGCTGTAGCTCAACGAGCCGCGCCACTGATCATCATTCTCATAGACGGTGGTTTCGCCAGAAGTATGACGATGCGAGTGACTATAGCTGATAGAGAAGTTGGCTGGGTCGTAAGGCATTGGATGACGCTTCGTTTTGATGCCAAAGCGCACGTTCGACAGCGAGAAGTTGGTACTCGTCGTCTTGGTAACGGCAATGCTCTCTATCGAATCACGCTCCTGCTTATTGGCTGCACCTTCCAATGCATCGTCCAGTTCCATATCCGTATCCAGCGGATTGTACTTAGGCTTGGTAATCTCTTTCGTCACCGAATAATAGAGCGGTGCTGTCACCTTCATCTTCTCAGGAAACAGCTTACCGAGTTCTACGGAGGTCGTCAGTGAATAAGTCTTGTAGTCGTCAGTAGAACGTGCAGCCACGCCATCTTCCAATCCGCCAAATCCCTCAGTAATAATCTTTCCTGTGAGATTCACCGTGCCGACATCCGACAGCTGCATATTCAGAGCTCCCGAAGCAGCCCAACCACCATTGTTGATGGCATCCTGCAGGCGTAGCTCGTTAATCCAGACCTCACCAGACTTGATGCTACCAGAGAGGTTACGCACACCAATCATCATGGTCTTAATCTCACCCAGTGTAGGATTACCCATGACGCTAACTTGATTATTAGGTTTATCAGGATCATAGTCACTAAAGAGTGTTGTATAGCTGGCAGTACCGATAGCGCGAGCCTTGTTGCGCGCTTTCTTCACCTTTGTAAAGATGCTAAGATCAATATCGAGCATATTAGCCTCAGGCCATACAGCACGGCAGTCGTCAAGATTATATTTATTGTAGTCGCTACGATCGGGCGTCAACTTCAGAGGTATCACGTACTCATAGTAGTTGTTCTTATAGTCGCTACCCATACGGATAAATACTGCCAACTGATTATCCTTCAGGTCGGTGGCATCGTTGACCAGATGGTTTGCGTGTACAAACATCTGCATGTGCTTGTATTGGCGCAGGTCGAGGGTAGTGTTACGATATACGGCCTTTGACTCACCTGCCGACAGGTTCTTCGCCACCATATCAAGGGCCTGCTCATTAGCCTCAGTAAGCTGTGACTGCGTGGGGTCTGTAACACGAGAAATACCAGGGGGCAGCACATAGTTGACGGGCTGCTTATTATTATTCTCCTCAATATTCACGGCACTAACCTCCAAGGTACCGCTCTCACTGGTGGTTGACAGTGGCTGGGTATAGACGCGCCACTCACCACGCACCAAATCAAGAGAGCCAAAGCGCAGCACGATAGGCTTCTGGAACTGGGTGAGGAACATACGCATGAAGCGGATGCTTGTAAAATCGGAAATAGATCCTTCCCTACCAGAATACTGGCTCAGCGGAATACGGAACTGGTACCACTTCACTGTTTCACGACTGCCATTTCGCAGCGATACAGAGGCTTCACGAATGTCGGTAATGAAGTTCTGACCTAACTGCATATCCTCTGGACGGATGCTCACCTTATATTGATAGTAGCGCTCATACTCGTTGAGTGTATAGTCTTGGTTGATATCCTCCACATCAGGATAGGTCTTGTAGCTGGAGTCATAGCCCTCAGTCTGCTGATCATTGTCTGGTGAGTTACCCTGCGGCATATTGATGCGCTTATAACGTTCCAAGATGCTGGCCTGACGAGCGTCGAGGTCACTACCACGGAAGTAATGATAGTCATCATTGGCAGGGTCGGCTGTCCAGGCACGACGTACACTATCCTCCACATTCACTATCTTCAGGAAGTCGGAATAAGCAGGATAGAGTCGTTCTTCATCATCTGTCAAGCCATTGAGACCTACATCCTGCAAGGCACGCGCACCAGAGGTGGTAGCAAAGGCATAGGTCTGGGTAGCCTGCACAGGCACCTTACCCCATTGTGTCTCCGTGAATGAGCCAGTGCCACCTACGGGCATGCCACTCTCGTAGAATTTCTTACCATCACGCAAGATATCCTCGCTGATTTCTCCCAGATTGATATAGAGGTCGCCACCATAGCTGCTGGCATCCTGCTGGTTCTTGGTATAGATGAAGGGATCCATCAGCCAGAACTCGATATACTCTACGTTGGCCTGTTCGAAGTCGTTGGTATTGAGCTTGCACATCATACCACCCCAACGCTCTGATGGATTATTGAGCAATCCCTTCGTTGTCACATCAGTAGACAGGTTATAGGGGCCACGCTCCTGTGGATAATATGCCAAGTTGAGGATAGGTAGTGTATTGGTAGCTCCACTGTAGGTATCCTGGTCGCGATTAGGATACAGCTCATTGACATAGACCGCACGAACATAGTGGTTGGAGAGCTGTTCGATGTCGCTCTTGATATGGC
>JAILMS010000110.1 GCA_024692385.1 Prevotella sp.
CAGCGTGACATACGGATGGTTCAGTGTCAGCATGGAACCGTCGGCCGTCAGCGACTTGTAGTTCTGGAAGACGGTGAAGACATACCACATGGGGTGCCATGCCAGCTTGTCGTCGCCAAGCGTGAAGTTGATGGTGGGACGGGCAGAGAGACTCAAGGAGAGCTGGTCGTAGTCCTCATCGCTGTTGATGTTGCGCACAAGACTGATGAGCGGATCCTCAGAGCCGGGGAAGGGCTCGGTCGACATGGTCTCAGCGTCCTTGATGCGACCGTAGTTCACGGTCAGGTTAGCCCACTTGTAGCCAGCGTTCAGCACGACACTGTGGGTGTAGGTGGGCTTCAGGTAGGGGTTACCGCTCTGGTAGGTATAGCGGTTCAGATAGATGGTCGAGCTGGTCAAGCTGCTGTAGTTAGGACGCTGGATGTCACGACGGTAGCTCAGGCTCAGCTGGGCATTGCCGATGGGAGCCGAGATCGTGGCTGTGGGGAACAGGTCGCCGTAGTCACGGCACACCTCGTCCTCGCGCCTGCCGAAGTTGAAGTAGTCGTTCTTCAGGTGCTCGTAGCGCAGACCTGCCTGGGCAAACACCTTGCCAAACTGACGGCCATACTCCAAGAAGGCAGCAGCGCTCTTCTCCTTGATGTCGGTGTCGGTAGCCTTCACTGGCACGTAGTCGGTAGCCTCGTAGGAGTAGGCATCGGTACGATGGTTGTAGGAGTACTCACCACCCAACGAGAAGTTACCTTTCCACACGGGATAGCTCAGGATGAGCTTCGTGGCCCAGAAGTTATTGCTGCTGTTGGTGTTGCTCTCAATGGTACGTTGTGTCACAGCAACAGACTGAACAGGCGTCATAATCTCAGTGGTGCTGCCAGGCGTCTTCGTGTCGTCGAAGAGACCATCGAGGTTGAAGTCAACACCCAGCTTGCCCAGCTTACCATTATAATAGGCATTGAAGATATGCTTATGGAAGTTGTCCTTCTGGCTGATGCGGCTCTCTGAGCGCTCAATGTAGGTTCCGTTCTCGTAGTTGTCGGTATTGAAGTCGCTGCTCAGCTCGCCACTGGGGTGGCGGTCGTACTTGTAGAAGGCACCAAAGCTGTGGTTCTGGTCAACCATGTAGTTCACCTGCAGCTGTGGCGACCAGCCTTTCCAGATGTTCTTCGTGTTCTGCTTGGTGATGCCCAAGTATTCCTCGTCACCACAGAGGTAGTACATGCGGTCTTCCTGCAGCGACTTGTTGTGGCCATAGCGACCGGCCCAGAAGGAGGCGGTGATGTCGAGACCGCCCGTACGGTAGTTCATGTCAAGGTTGTTGGTCAGCGTGTTACCATACTGGTGTATGGCGCCAAGGTTATCCTGAAAACTCAAACCTTCGCCCTGCGCCTTCTTCAGCGTGATGCGAACCACGGCTTTCACTGAGGCAGCATAGCGGGCTCCGGGGTTCTGCACCACCTCCACATGCTGTATCTGGTCTGAGCGCAGACGCGAGAGCTCACTCTTGTCCTGCACCTTGCGGCCATTGATGTACACCTCTGCCTCGCCACGTCCTGTCACCTCAACAGCACCGTCGCGCTCTGCCTTCAGCTGGGGAATGCGCTTCAGGGCGTCAGTGGCCGTGCCCGCCTTTTCTAATATGGTACCTGCGACCGTCGTGCGCATGGCGTCGCCCTTCACTCGTGTCTTGGGCAGACGGCCTCTCACGACCACGCCGCCCAACTGCTGTGTCTGGTTATACCACAGGGTGGTGTCGGCTGACAGGCTGTCGAGCTCCACCCATTCTTCATCGTCGTTCTCTTCGTCAGTAACATCATCATAGACGTCGGCAAACGTTGTTGTCGTCATCATCATTGCAGCCACCAGGGCCGTCAGTCTAAAAAACATCTTTTTCATCTTTATCTTTCAATTTCTTACTGTTGAGTATTCTTTACTTGAGATTTCTCATCCGTTTGACGATGCAAAGTTACAAATGGTTGCAGTTCTGTCCAAATTTCTGGGATAATTGACCTGCTTTTGTGATGAGTGGCATGGATTTTATGCCATTCTTACGATGAATGGAGCGATTGTGCAGACAGATACGACATAAAGTCTGAATAAATGTATGAAGACTGGCGTGAACTATATTATTCTTAAACGATGATATAGTATGTTAAATTATTTTGCTTTCTCAAGATAGAATCCTATCTTTGTAAAGTTTAATTAAAAACTTGATACTCTTTTCGACAGAGAACCATCATACAAGATAATCAACCAGACCTTAAAAGTCGAGGATGATAAGAACTAAAAACGTAAAAATATAAATGAAAGGACTGGCTTTTGTTTCTGCTTTCATCATGCAGTTAGGTGTGCTGTCTGCCTACGGTCAGCTCAATCTGTCAGAGATGCTTCCGGCTTCAACTGACAGTTTACAAAGAAACAACATCCGTTATTTCTCACCGGGTAGGGGAGGACAGAACATAATGTGGGACTTCTCCAAGAAACTTGGCTCAAGGGAATCGTCGCAAGTCATGTTCCTGAAGGACAGCGCCGGCGTGGTGTCTGTGATAGTGCCGGATAAGACAAGCTATTATCGCGCTCATCCCGACACACTTATTCTCTTTGGTAGTGAATCACCCTTGGAGAAGAGAGAATATGCCAGGGAGAAACCCATCAGGAAATTCCCACTTGAATATGGCGACTCCCTCAGTCAGTACTACCGATGTGAAGGTATGTATTGCGGTAATCATCCTTTTCGTGAGGAAGGCACTACAACCGTCAAGGTTGATGCCATAGGCTCAATCGTCCTGACAGAGAATGACACTGTCCGTCATGTCAGGAGAGTACACACCATTGACTCATACTCCGTCTGCATGGATCTTGACAGTGCAGCCCTTGACACGGCAAAGCTCACTCAGGTTATTGAGGAGAGATATGAGTGGTTTGTTCCAGGATCACAGTATCCCATGATTGAGAATGTGATAAGCACCACCTATTATAATATGGAAGTCATTGGTACCACAAAGTATGCTTTCTGTAATCTGTCAGAAGACAAGACTGCCTGCTATGTCACTCCATTGGATGAAGAGACTCTAGACGAAGAAGGTCCGGACGACTCATTTGAGAATGAAGGTGGAGCTCCCGACATCATACACTATCATATAGGAACCATGGGTAAGGTCATCACCATTACATACGACCTTGATTCGGACGCCTCCATCGGCACCATTGTAGCCAGCCACATGGGCATGACCTACAGCCACAGGGAGTGGATACAGAAAGCTGGTGAGGGCTATTCCGTCCAGATAGACTGTAACGGCCTGCGCCCGGGAATCTATAT
>JAILMS010000030.1 GCA_024692385.1 Prevotella sp.
CGAAAGGAGAAAATTACCGCTATCGAGTTTAACCCCGGTGGCACCTTCTCCATGAATATCTATGTACCTTATCCCATGCAGGTGCTTATCTATCCCTTGGGTACAGCGTATGCTTGTCCTGGCGATACCATCAGCCTTACTCTTGACCTTACCAAACCAACCAAAGAGGAGGGAATCAAACTGGATGGTACAGGATTGAGCGGTGAGGTTACCAGACTGTGGCAACAGATGGACGATAAATACTACAAGCCCGATTGGTCGAATAATGTACATGAAAAGGGGCCTGACTCACTGATGAAGTGGAAAGATGAACAGGTAGCACAACTAGACGAACTGGTACGCCAGATGAATTGCGGACTGCCCGAACTGGCAGACTGTTCGCCCTTGGCTTCCGACATCCTGCGCACCCATCTCCTTTCTTCACGATTGCAGTATATCTGCGACTACTATATGCGTGCAGATAATACCCTACGCAAGGATAGCACACTCAACCGCGAAGCCTACTGGCAACAGTTCTTTAGCTTTGTGGCACCTCGTGCATATTACCTGACAGACAATCCGCTGCTGATGATTGCTGGCGACGAATTCTTCTACAACAGACTGGAATTTCACGTCTTCCGTCCCATTGTGTCAAGGAGAGTGTTAGACTATATCCCCTTTGATTACGACCCAAAGATAGCTGAGGCTATAGCACAGGAAGAGCATGTCTATTCCCGCGAGTTTAGAATAAACGTCATGCGCGAGTTGCAGGAAAAACTGCATGTCAGTCCTAACGACTTCAGCGCACAGGTATGCCAGTTGCGTGACTTTTTTAGCGCGACAGAATGGCACAAAGACCAACACGATGTGATTGCCGACGACTTTGCTGCCACAATGGCTGTAGTCTCTCACCCCGACCTGATTCGCCAAGCTATCCTGAGCTATCGCGACTTTATAAAGGAGAATGAGGTGAAGGTTTGGGAGGATAAGCCACTGACCAAGGGCGACTCTATCTTCCAGCGCATCATCGAACCCTACAAGGGCAACGTGCTCTATATTGATTTCTGGGAAATGTCGTGTGGTCCTTGCCGTGCTGGTATGCTCCACATGCGCGACGAGGTTGAGGCCAACAAGGATAAGCCCGTCAAGTATCTCTACGTCACTGACGATACACCAGAGCACTGTAAGTCGTTCCTCGAGCCAAACAATATCAAGGGTGAGCACATCCACATCTCCCGTGCCGAATGGGGCTATCTGCAAGAGAAGTTCCAATTCACTGCCATCCCCTTCGTGGTAGTCCTCGACAAGCAGGGTAAGCAGCGCAAAAATACAACGGTAGAGGAATTGCTCGCAGAGTAATTATAAACTATTTCGCAATATATTTCCATGGTTGTCGTATAACTAAAAACGACCAAAATTTCATACTAACAATAATGAACAAGAAAACCATTATCACCATCCTACTCGCACTCGTTGCAATCGTGGGACAAGCACAGACCTTCTTTCGAACAGACTCAGCGTTTATCATCGGAAAGATAGTGGGGCTAGATAAAGAGGTGATGCCTAAGCAAATCAGCGTAGTCTGGAATAACGCTTTGACAAATAATATGAGGGACAAGACGGTTGATGTATCTGCCGATGGCGATTTCACTTGTCGGATGCAGTTGCATCACCCAGTGCTCGGCATTTTAGTAATCTCTGAAGATAATATAGTGGCGTTTTACCTCATGCCGGGCGAGACGCTACACATGGAACTGAAACAAGATGCTGACGGACATTGGACTTGCAATTACGGTGACGGCAGCTCTGCGAAAAAGGTAGAGCGTCTGCTGAGAGCGAATCTCGATTATACCGATGAATACCGCATAATGATGGCAGACAAGAGCGACTTGAAGCGTCATACCGCATTATGCGATAGTCTCATCCGTGCAACGCTCGGAAATATTGAGGCGATGGCCGATGCCCGGCAGTTCACACCCTACGAGAAACAACTGGCTCAAACGATAGCCACAAGTACGATTTGCGGAGGCTTTTTATTCCGACACGGTGCTTTATGTCGTGAAGATCTGAACCGTTTCTTTAACGACAGCTTATACGTGGCTGAACTCTGCGCTCCCGAATACTATGCCCCATTGAAATATTTGCCACTCAACGATCCCATCCTTTTCGTTCCATACCGTTATTCCCAATTAGCCACCACCTTGGCTAAAACCCCAGCCTGCGCCTTGGCAACTCTCGTATCATATTATGCCGTAGAACTTCAGGAACTGCGTCAGGCGATGAACAGAATGACGGGCGACGAGGGCAATCTGCTGACTCAGATGGCCATGATGCAAATACTGCCAAAGGGACTGACAACAGCTGCCGAAGCATACGTCCATCGCCAGCAAGCACTGGCTGACACGACACTGACGGCAGAAGACCGTGCGGCGTGGGAAGCGTCCCCATACGTGCCGCTCGATACCGTGCGCCATCGTGCGCTCGACGGATTCACGCAGCCCGAACTGCGCAAGGAGGCTGAACGTCTCTTCACCGCCACGTTCGACGAATCCATTGCCTATCCCATCCCCGAAGGTGATGGCAAAGCCTTGCTCGAAAGAATC
>JAILMS010000034.1 GCA_024692385.1 Prevotella sp.
AGCAAGAATCCTGCTGAGCGACTGGACCGCTACCGCTTGCGCTGGAATGACGTGAAGTACGAGCCAGGTGAGGTAAAGGTGGTGGTCTATGATGCCAAGGGACAGAAAGCTGGCGAGAAGACCATGCGCACTGCTGGCAAGCCCGCTAAACTGCAGCTGGATACTTGGACGCAGCATAATACCAGTTCAACCAGCGCTACCAGATTGAATGCTGATGGCGAAGACCTCGCCTTCATCACTGTATCGCTCACTGATAAGCAGGGTACGCTGATACCTGATGTTGACGACCAACTGGAATTTGAGGTTACGGGCGCTGGCAGCTTTGAGGCTGTCTGCAATGGTGATGCCACCTCGCTGGAGTCGTTTAAGCAGCCCACGATGAAGCTGTTCCACGGACAACTCGTTGTGGTAGTGCGTAGCACTAAGCAGGCCGGCAACCTGACGCTTACCGTCAAGGACAAGACACGCAAACTTACAAAGAAAGTTACATTACAAACAACTTATTAATACAAACACATGAAACCAACATTATTTCTTTTAGCTGCAGGCATGGGCAGCCGTTATGGTGGTCTGAAGCAGCTCGACGGTCTGGGCCCCAATGGCGAGACCATTATGGACTACAGTATCTATGACGCCATTCAGGCTGGATTCGGCAAGATTGTATGGGTTATCCGCAAGGACTTCGAGGAGCAGTTCCGCACACAGATTCTCTCTAAGTATGAGGGTAAGGTGCAGTGTGAGCTGTGCTTTCAGGCTCTCGACGCACTACCCGAGGGCTTCAAGGTTCCTGAGGGTCGTGAGAAGCCATGGGGTACTAACCACGCCGTGCTGATGGGTAAGGATATTATCAAGGAGCCTTTCTGCGTTATCAACTGCGACGACTTCTATGGTCGTGACTGCTTCATGCAGATTGGCAAGTATCTCGCTAATCTGAAGGAGGGTTCTCGTGGTCAGTATGCGATGGTAGGTTTCCGCGTATGCAACACGCTCAGCGAAAACGGTAGCGTGGCTCGTGGCGTCTGCACCTACAACGACAAGCGTCATCTGACGGATGTCGTAGAGCGTACGGAGATTCTGCGCAAGGATGGTGTTATCCAGTTCAAGGACGAGCAGGGCGAATGGCAGAAACTCGAGGATAATACTCCTGTATCTATGAACGTATGGGGCTTCACCCCTGACTACTTCGAGTATAGCGAGGAGTATTTCAAGGAGTTCCTGAGCGATCCGAAGAATATGGAGAACCTGAAGGCAGAGTTCTTTATCCCTCTGATGGTCAACAAGCTTATCAATGACGGTACGGCTACCTGTGAGGTGCTCGATACCACTTCAAAATGGTTTGGTGTGACCTATGCCGCTGACCGCGAGGCTACTGTTGAGCGCATCCAGAAGCTGGTTGACGAGGGTGTTTATCCAAACAAACTGTTCTAAGCCGATGCTGGAACCGATTATGACACAAGAGGAGTGCAGCACGCTGCGCTCCCTCTTGTCTCAATCAGAGACCATCGTATTGTGTTGCCATCAGAATGCTGACGGTGACGCCTTGGGTGCTGTATTAGCTATGGGTGAAGTGCTCCGTCAGATGGGTAAGGAACCGCTGATGGTGGCTCCCGACCAATATCCTGACTATCTGCAGTGGTTGCCTAATAGCGAGAAGATTGTGCGCTACGACAAGCGTCGCGACTATGTCGATATGGTGCTGAAGATAGCCGACCTGATTATCTGTCTCGACTTCAATACGTTGGCACGCACCGACCAGATGGAGGCTGCACTCACTGCGTCGCCAGCTAAGAAGGTGCTTATCGACCACCACCTCGGTCCCGATGTTGATGCGGTAGTTAAGTTGTCGCGTCCACAAGCCTCGTCAACGTGTGAGCTGGTGTTCCGTGTGGTATGGCAGCTTGGTCTTTACGACCAGATGGGCAAGCATTTTGCTGTTCCCGTCTATTGTGGTATGATGACGGATACGGGTGGCTTTACCTATAACTCCACCGATTGCGACATCTACTATATTATCTCACAGCTGCTTACCAAAAACATCGACAAGGACAAGATATATCGCAACGTCTATCATAACTATTCGGAGCACCGCCTACGCATGGTTGGTCATGTGCTCTGTAACTGCCTGGTCGTTGACGAGGAACGCCATGCGGCATTCTACACGCTAAGTCGTGAGGATCAGAAGCGCTTCCACTTTATCAAAGGTGATGCCGAGGGATTGGTGAATATGCCTCTGCAAATCAAGGGCTTGAAACTCAGCATCTCACTGCGTGAAGACACTGAGAAGCAGATGATATGGGTATCGCTGCGCTCTGTAGACGACTTCCCCTGCAACGAGGTAGCTGCGCGCTTCTTCAATGGTGGCGGCCATCTCAATGCCTCTGGTGGTAAGCTGGCATGTACGCTCCCTGAAGCTGTCGACATTGTTAAGCAGGCTTTCATCGCCTTTGAAGATAGGTTAAAGTAGTATAACGAAATAGAGAATTATTAATTCTCAACTCAGAATTTTCAATTATTATTATTACCTTTGTGCCCGAATTAGAAACTTGTAGAGAAAAGATGAAGAAATATTCCTATATCATTGCCCTGCTGATGGCTGTCGTAGTACTCGCCAGTTGCGAGAAGTATGAGACCTACTCGGACATGAAGAAGAAGGAGCAGGATGCCATTGAGGCGTTTATCTCTGAACAGGGCATTCAGGTAATTGACCAGACGACCTTTGAGGCTCAGGGCAACAAAACAGACTTGGCAAGCAACCAGTTCGTGAAATTCACCCGCAACGGTGTCTATATGCAGATTATCCGTGAGGGATGTGGCTCTGTGCTGGAGGAAGACAAGACGGTGAATGTGCTGTGTCGCTTCATGGAAAAGAATATCAAGACGGGCGATGTTGTAGTGCGTAATGATGTTCATGCCTCGCTGTCGTCAATGGGCTCCATCGACGTATCACAGTTCCTCGATAAGATGAGTGTGGTGCGCACAGGTACTACCATCACGGCTTCGTTTCTCTCTGGCATGATGTATCAGTACCACGGTTCTACATCTGTTCCTGGTGGCTGGCTCGTTCCATTGAACTATGTGAAGATTGGTCGCCCGGAGAATGAGGGTGAGGAGACTGCCAAGGTGCGCCTGATTGTTCCCCACTCACAAGGTACTGCTGACGCTTCATCAAGCGTGACCCCATACTATTATGAGATAACCTATCAAAGAGAAAGATAATAAATCACTATGACACTGATAAAATCAATTTCCGGCATCCGCGGAACAATTGGCGGAAGTACGGGTGATACCTTAAATCCATTAGACATCGTTAAGTTTACAACGGCTTATGCTACTTTCATCCCCCGCAAGACGGGTAGGATAGTGGTTGGTCGTGACGGACGCCTCTCAGGTCACATGGTACGCGATGTAGTATGTGGTACATTGGTAGGCATGGGCTTCGACGTGCTGGATATCGGCTATGCTTCAACACCTACTACTGAGTTGGCTGTGCGTATGAGTGGTGCCGATGGTGGTATCATCATCACTGCTTCTCATAACCCACGCCAGTGGAACGCACTGAAGTTGCTGAACAGCGAGGGTGAGTTCCTGACAGCTGCCGATGGCGCTGAGGTGCTGGCTATTGCTGAGAAGGAAAACTTCCAGTATGCTGAGGTTGACAATCTGGGACATGTCACAGTAGATGATTCGTTTGATGATCGTCATGTGCAGTCTGTCCTCGACCTGAAGCTGGTGGATGTAGATGCTATCAAGAAGGCTGGCTTCAAGGTATGTGTTGACAGTATCAACTCAGTGGGTGGCCTCGTATTGCCGAAACTGCTCGATAAGCTGGGTGTCAGCTATAAATTCCTGAATGGAGAGGTAACGGGCGACTTTGCTCACAACCCAGAGCCACTGGAGAAGAACCTGCAGGGCATCATGGACGAGATGAAGACCGGTCAGTATGATCTGGGTATCGTTGTTGACCCTGATGTTGACCGCTTGGCCTTTATCTGTGAGAATGGTAAGATGTTTGGTGAGGAATATACTTTGGTAAGTGTGGCTGACTATGTACTGTCGCAGACCAAGGGTAATACCGTTAGCAACCTCAGCTCTACCCGTGCACTGCGCGACGTCACGGAGAAGCATGGTGGCACGTATGCCGCTGCTGCTGTTGGTGAGGTTAACGTGACGACCAAGATGAAGGAGGTAAATGCTGTTATCGGTGGCGAGGGTAATGGTGGTGTCATCTATCCTGAGAGCCACTACGGTCGTGACGCTCTGGTAGGTATCGCCTTGTTCCTTACATCACTGGCTAAGAAGGGCTGTACGGTGAGCGAGTTGCGCCAGCAGTTCCCAGAATATCAGATTGCCAAGAACCGCATCGACCTCACTCCTGAGACGGATGTTGATGCTATCCTGGTGAAGGTGAAGGAGATGTTTGCTCAAGACCCATCTGCACAGGTTAACGATATTGACGGTGTGAAGATTGACTTCCCTGACCGTTGGGTACATCTGCGCAAGTCGAATACAGAGCCTATCATCCGTGTCTATAGCGAGGCGCAGACGATGGAGCAGGCCGACGAGTTGGGCAAGAAGCTCATGAAGGTGGTCTACGACATGCAGTAAGCTGTTTGCACAGGCATCATTGAAATAAGCAAGCAAAATAAAAGAGGTGAGATCTTGATGGTCTCACCTCTTTATATTATGGTATGTGCTGTTTACTTCTCGCGATTCTCAGCATCAATGGCCTTAATCTTCTCACGAACCAGCTGTACCTCATCCTTCAACTTCTGTACCTTGCGGTTCATCTCATCGATGAGGCTGTTGCCCTTCTTTGAAGAAGCATTGAGGAAACCGAGGTTGTTCTCGTAGGTCTGTACCTCGCTCTTCAGCTGCTCATACTGGCGCATCAGACGGGCACGCTCGTTGTCCAAAGCATTCTCACCACGCTCAGCAACCTGCTTGATGGTATCCTTGAACTTCGATAGACGGCGCTTGGCAACGTTGATATTCAGCTCCTTATACAACTTGTCGAGAACGGCATGATATTCTTCGTAGAGCTTGTCCTTCTCCTTGAAAGGTACGTGACCAACAGCCTGATACTGCTCAACAAGCTGCTGCACCTTCTCCTGCAGACCTTCAGCCTTCTCTTCTGTAACAGCTTTAAGCTGTTCGATGATGCTGAGCTTCTTCTCTAAGTTCTCGCGCTCGTCACTGCGTGTGTTGGCACCAGCGGCATTGCGGGCCTCAAAGAACTTGTTACAAGCGGCAAGGAACTCCTCCCACAGCTGGTCGCCCAACTTCTTGGGAACCATACCGATGGTCTTCCACTCCTTCTGTAGGTTGATGAGCTTATCACTGGTAGACTTCCACTCGGTAGAGTCTTGCAGAGCCTTAGCCTTCTCAATGAGGGCACGTTTCTTCTCGGCATTCTCTTTGAAGGTATCCTTCAAGCCACGGAAGTGCTCAGCCTTACGACCGAAGAAATCATCACAGGCAGCACGGAAACGCTCAAAGATCTTGACGTTCATCTTCTGTGGAGCAAAGCCAATGGTCTTCCATTCAGCCTGCAGCTCGATAATCTCCTTGGTGTGCTTCTCCCAGTCACCGCTGCCCTTATTCTCTTCAGCAGCGATAGCCTCTACCTTCTCGCAGAGTGCTGTCTTCTTGGCAAGGTTGTCTTCCTCCTTGGCACGCAGGTCCTCGAAGTGCTGCTGGTGGCGCTTGTTGATGACTGTTGAAGCAGCCTTGAAGCGAGTCCATATTTCTTCGCGTAACTCACGAGCAACAGGACCAGTCTCACGATACTCCTGATGCAGCTTCTGCAACTGGTGGAACGCGCTGATAATGTCAGTCTCGTCAGCCAGCTTCTCAGCAGCCTCGCAGAGTTTGGTCTTGATCTCCAGATTCTTCTTGAAGTCATACTCGCGGGCCTCACTGTTCAGCTTCAGCAGGTCGTAGAACTGCTCTACATACAGCTGGTAGTTGCGCCACAACTCGTTGGCCTTCTCAGCAGGTACGTTCTTAATCTCCTTCCACTCGTCCTGCAGGGCTTTGAATTCCTTATATGATTTGTTAGCCTCTTCAGGAGAGGTAATCATAGTCTTGATTTTCTCGATGATGGCGAGCTTCTTCTCCAGGTTGTCCTGCTTCTCTTGCTCTTGCTCGCGGAACAACTTCTGGCGCTTCTCCTTGATAATACCCATCTCGGCCTTGAAGGCTTCCTCTTCAGAGTCGGGCGTTATCTGGTATTGCTCTGGGTCGCCACCGCCATCAAGATACTCCTTGAGGGCTGCTTCGCGCTCGGCAATATGTAGCTTGTAGAAGACGGTCTTCAGGTAGTCGACCTCGTCTTTCTGGGGAGTCTCGTCGCTGTGAGCAATCTCACGAACACGCTCTAAGACTTCCTTCTTGGTGTCATACTGCTTGCGTTCAACAATTTCGGTGACTTCTGCGCTTTCGGTGTTCTCCACAACGGCAGCTTCATTTACGTTCTGCTCTTCTAAGAGAGCTTTTTCTTGAGAGTCCATCATCATAAAAATAAGTTAATGATACGGTTAGTTCATACAGATTTAGGGTTCAAAATTAGTAAATAATTCTGAAACCACCTAATTTTTTATGAAAAAAGTGACTTAAATGAGTCGTTTCCTTTTGAATACAAGCAATGAAAGCACTGATATGAGCACTGAAATGATGATTGCAACAATGAATCCGATAGGACTGTTCTCCATACCATTAATGAGGTTCATGCCAAAGAATGAGGCCACCAGCGTAGGCAACATGAGGATAATGGTCACTGAGGTCAGCGTACGCATGATGGTGTTCATGTTGTTGTTGATAATCGACTGGTAGGTGTCCATCGTTGACTCCAAAATGTTTGAATAGATGCTCGTTGTCTCGCGGGCCTGCGTCATCTCGATGTTAACATCCTCAATGAGGTCGGCATCCAATTCGTCAATCTGTAGCTTGAACTTCAGCTTTGATAGCAGTGTCTCGTTGCCACGGATAGAGGTGTTGAAATAGGTCAGCGAGTCTTGCAGACGGCTCAAGCCAATCAGACTCTCGTTGTTCACCTCACGATCCAGGTTGCGCTTAGCCTTGTCGATGAGCATAGAGATCTGCTTCAGACGTTTCAGATACCATACGGCACTCGACAGGAACAAGCGGAAAATCATGTCAACATGATCGGTGAAACCCACACCACGCTTCTGCTGGTAGCTGACGAAGTCAATCATCATGTTCGTCTCATAGTAGCAGACGGTGATGGTGACGTCGCGCTTATGGATGATACCCAAGGGTACCGTAGTATATGGTGTGCGTGAGCGTACCTCTTTTACATAGGGGATACGCAGAATGATGAGCATCCAGCCGTCATCATATTCATAACGGGCACGCTCATCAGTATCGCTAATGTCGGAGAGGAAGTAGTCGGGAATGTTGAATTTCTCCTCCAGTATCTGCTGGTCTTCTTCTGTTGGACATGTCATTTGTATCCAACAATTGGGCTGCCACTCCTTGAGTTGGCTCAGTCCTCCTTGGGTGTTCCAATAGGTCTTCATTGTGCTAATCCTTCGATTAATTGACAATTGATGATTGACAGTTCTCATGGCAAGAGGATTAGCGGTCTTGCCATCCTCCAGCCTTACTTGTTAAAAGTATCCGCCGGGTAATCGTCCATTTTGATATTATTTTTTGGTTATTCGGCTGCAAAGGTACAAAAAATATTCAGAGTACCTTACACATCACTCATTTTTTTTGATTTTTTTATTTTGTTGTCAGGCATCGGCAAAGACCTTGCCATCCTCAAGGGTAATCTGCAGCTTGGTATATTCGCTGTGGAAGTCGTGCTGCAGACGGTCCAGATAGCGTCTGCTCTCCCAGAGGCACATGGGCAGGTCGTGCAACAGATAGTTGCCACAAGCTTCAGGGCGCGTTGCGGGCACCTCTGTCTGTGTGAGAATCCACTCCAGGCATTCGATGGTCAGTCGGCGCATGTCCTCTACGGTGTAGTTGCCTGTCATGATGATATACATACCAGTAAGACATCCCATAGGACCTACATAGACCACGTCTTCCTTTGCCTCGCTATTGCGAAACCATGTAGCCATCAGATGTTCCAGGCTGTGCATGGCAGCAGGAGCTACTGCTGGTTCCTTGTTGGGTTCCGTGATACGCAGGTCGAAAGTGGTAAAGCCCTTGTCTTCACGCGACACATAGATGCCGGGCTTCAGACGGGTGTGGTCGATGGTAAAACTCTGTATTACTTCCATTTATTCTTTAATATCATTAAATAATGAGTATAGTGGTGCAGGGATGGCCCCACACCACCATGCTCATTTCTTTATTACTTCACGGGAATGTCTTCCAGTGTTTTCTTCAGCAACTGCCAGAAGGGCTCAACAGTCTCGATGAGTGCGCGCTCGGTAGTAGTGTGAGGCGACTTCATCGTAGGACCGAGAGATACTACGTCGAGCCAAGGATATTTGCCCAGGATGACAGAGCACTCCAGACCAGCATGGTCTACCTGGATGATGCCGTCCTTGCCAAACAACTCCTTGTATTCTTTTAATAGGAGGTGCAGAATCTCGCTGTCTGGGTTGGGATCCCAACCGCCATACGAGCCGGCAGTCTCTACCTTCATACCAGCCATAGAGAAGCAGCTCTCCAGCATGGTGACAACATAGTCCTTCATATCCTCACGGCTTGAGCGTGCCAGAATCTTGATGCTGGCCTTGCCCTCACCGATGTTGATGATAGCCAGGTTTGAGCTGGTCTCAACAACACTGGGGTAGGCGGGGATGAAGCGGATAACACCATCGTGACAAGCGAAGATGGCATCGATGAGGTTGTCTTGTATCTCTACGGGAACTTCCTTATTAGGAGTCTCTACCTCTTCTATGAGTACCTCGATGCCCTGTGGCTCGATAAGCTTATATTCGTCGTTGAAGGTGTCCTGCCAGTCGGCTACGATTTCCTTCAGTGCGGCGATATTCTCCTTAGGCAATGTCAGTACGGCTTCAGCCTTGAAGGGGATTGCGTTGCGCATATTGCCACCGTTCCAGCTTGCCAGACGGGCTTCCGTCTCAGCGATAGCCTCGCGAACTACCTGTACCAGCAGCTTGTTGGCATTGCCACGACCTTCATTAATCTCCAGACCAGAGTGTCCGCCGCGCAGATTCTTCACAGTCACCTTTACTGCAGCATCCTCTGCGTCGGTCTCTACCTCCTGATAGTCGAGGGTAGCGGTAACGTCGATACCACCGGCAGAGCCGATAACGAACTTACCCCAATGCTCAGAGTCGAGGTTCATCAGGATGTCGCCCTGCAGCTCACCCTCAGGCAGCTCGTTGGCGCCAAACATACCCGTCTCTTCATCACGAGTAACGAGGGCATCGATAGGACCGTGCTTCAGCGTCTTATCCTCCATGATAGCCATGATGGCTGCTACGCCCAGACCATTGTCGGCACCCAGCGTAGTACCCTTGGCCTTCACCCACTCACCGTCAATCCACGGCTCGATGGGATCGGTCTCGAAGTTATGAGTAGACTCAGGAGTCTTCTGAGGTACCATATCCATGTGGGCCTGCAGGATGATGCCCTTGCGGTTCTCCATACCAGGAGTGGCAGGCTTGCGGAAATGGATATTTCCTGCAGGGTCTTTTACTGCGTATACACCAGCCTGCTTACCGAAGTCGAGCAGGAACTGTTGGATTTTCTCCAGGTGACCGCTTGGACGTGGCACCTGTGTCAGTGCATAGAAGTTCTTCCAGATGCACTGTGGTTTGAGGTTCTGAATTTCGTTCATATTCTTTCTATAGAGTTTTTAAGGTTTGTATGAATTCTCTGTGTGAGTCCTCACTCCCGTAAAGTTCAGTGCCAGCCAAGCATAGATGCCGAGCACGATGACCAGCATGGTCTGTACGGTATGTACGATGAGTACGAAGTAGAGGGCACGCTCGTCAGCCACTCCGTAAAGGATGAGCATGGTCTTTACGGCAAAGTGCCAAGGACCAGCACCATTCGGAGTAGGTACGATGACGGCAATGGAGCCTACGATAAAGGTCACCATCGCACACCCTAATCCCAAATTCGCTGTGAAGTCGAAGCAGAAGAAGGTAAGGTAGTAGTGCAGGAAATAGCTCAGCCAGATGGCCAGCGTGAAGAAGGTGAACAGGGGAATGTTCTTGACGTCCTTCAGTGAGATGACGCCCTGCCAGATACCACTCATGGTAGCACGTACCTTATCATATATAGACAACTTGCGAAGCAAGAAGTGCAGCAGTATCAGCATAGCCACACCACAGATGCCTACTACCAGATAGCCAGCCCACGAGAAGCCATGAAGGATGTCGTGTAGGTTGGTACCCGTTTTCTGGAAGAAGATGCCAAAGGTACTCATCTCCAGCAGGATGACGATAGCCGTGATGCCCATCAGCAATAGCGAGTCGATGGCACGCTCTGTAACTACTGTGCCCAGCGCCTTAGGGAACGACACGTCATCATAGCGCTTCAGCACACCACAACGCGTAAACTCTCCCACACGGGGTATGAGCAGTGAGGCGGCATAGCTGAGGAAGATGGCGTGAATGCTGGTCGATGTGCGAGGCTTCTCGCCTACAGGCTCCAGTGTCTGTCGCCAGCGCCATCCACGGAACATCTGTGCCAGAATACCGAAGGGGAACGACAGCACCATCCACGTCCAGTCCATCTCGTCGGTCATCACATGGCGTATCTGCTGCCAGTCCTCACCACGATACATCCAGTAGAGTATCGTAGCGCCCAGCACCAATGGCATCAATATCTTTAGTATAATACTGCTCGCTTTCATAGCGCTGACAAAGGTACGAATAAGTGAGAACAATACAAAACAAAATAACACCTTTTTTTATTTTTGATATATATCAACAAAACCCAGTTATTGTTGATAGACGTCAAAGAATTGGCTATTTTTGTACGAAAATGGTCATTGAGTGATACATCGTAACGAAAAACTATATACCTTTGCATCGTCAAAAGGAAAAATGATTAGACCTGGAGAGGTAAAATAGAAAGTTTTTAGGAATAACAATTAAAAGATTAGGAAAGGGTAACATTATGATTTTAACAATGATTTCACTGGCCGTTGAGGCTGTAGCAGCTGTTGAGGCCATGTACATTTGCAAGAACGCAAAGGTACTTACAAAGTAAAAAGTAGGAATATTTGAGAGTAAATAATCAAGGCCGCAGACGTGATGTCTGCGGCTTTTTCGTTGTTTTCCTGCTTGTTCCAAAATATCCCTACCTGAGACCTACCATTATCCCTACCTAAATGGGGGGAATCGCAGGGATAGGTACATGATTCTTAGTATAGAGCGCGAAATCTCAAAAAGTTTTTTTCAAAAACTATTAACCTATTAACATGACAGGTCGCAAATGCCGATGTGCAGGGCGTTTGAGCCATGTTAATAGCTTGCGAACATTTAACCTACTATTAACCAATATCTCAAAATTGTTTCCATTTTTGGGGTCGCACTTCATACATGTTTGGTACATGTATGTTAATAGTTGCTCCAACTATTAACATGCCTTGAGCCCTTTATTTATCGAGGTTTGAAGGGTGTTATGTTAATAGGTTAAATGTTTTTGCACTACGGCGTCGTGCTAAATAATGTGAAGTCCGTAAAGTAGCTATATAGGAGTGCAAAACAGTTACTTTAGGAGTGCTAAACAGTTACTTTAGCGTTGCTACTACAGCTATCTTGCGCGCCAGTTAGCTGTACTCGGAGCTGTATTAGCTTGTCTCGTGACTGTGTTAGCCTATCTCGTAGAGAAA
>JAILMS010000071.1 GCA_024692385.1 Prevotella sp.
AGGGCACCATTGCGCACGAAGTCCTTATAGATTTCCTCCAGCAGTTTCTGGTCTTCACCCTTCAATGTGTCGTGCTGCTTGTCGTACACCTGCTTAATACGCTCGAACAAGGGCTTGTTGAACGATATCTCATTCTGCAGGTCTGTGAGCATGGGCTGCACCTTCTTCTCTATCTCGCTGAGTTCATCAGACTTGTCTGCCTCAGTAAGTGCGAAGAAAACAGTAGATACACGCGACAACAGGCGTCCACTATCCTCGAAAGGAAGGATGGTATTCTCAAACGTTGGTGCATCCTTACAGTCGACAATAGCCTGGATATTATCACGCGTCTGCTGGATAGCAGTCTCGAAGGCAGGCAGATAGTCAGACGTCTGAATCTTGCTGAAGTCAGGCGCTCCAAAGGGTAAAGAACTATCTACCAGCAGAGGATTCTCGCGGGAACTCTGCTGGCAGGCATTAAGTGTAAGCATCATAACGGAAGTCATTCCGATAGCTAGAATAGATTTTGTGTTCATATAAAATTATTGATGTTGATCGCGTAGGAGGTCGTTGACCGTCTTAACTGGATTGAACGTTGCAAGAGGAACTTCTACAAAGACGGTAGACCAGTTGCTCATAGCACCATTCCACAAGCCTGGCAACTCCAAAGCCTGCAGTTCCTTGCCGCTCTTAGACTTCTGAGAGATGAAGCCCGTAGTCGGGTCAACGAACTTAGGCAGGTCGAAAGCATTGCCCTTATAATCTTTCACCGCACAGACGAGGTCAACGGGATTGAAATGCGTACCCTGGGTAAACATCTCCATATACTCCTTATTAGACTTGTCAATCTGGCTTGATTCCAGAATCTGCAGAGAGACAGTACCATCCTGATTATAGGTAAGGAATGGGCCGCCACCAGGCTCGCCAACATTCTTTACGACACCGCAGACACGCATTGGGCGGTTCAGCTTACCACGCAGATAGTCAGCATCCTCCTTCTGGCCCTTAGGATCAGTGCAGAGGTTCTCACGAACAAACTTGGCCATCTCAGCCAGTTGTGCATCGGTAGCTCCTGCATCCAGAATGCGCAGATACTCAAAGGCTTTCTGCTGCAGAGTAACCAGCACACCGGCAATAATCTGCTTCCAGATAACGGTATCAGACTTCAGACGGTCAGGAACGACATTATCGATATTCTTCACGAAAATAACGTCAGCCTCAATCTCGTTGAGATTCTCGATGAGGGCACCATGACCACCAGGACGGAACAGCAGCGAACCATCGCTATTGCGGAACGGAGTGCCATCGGGGTTGGCAGCAACAGTATCGGTAGATGGCTTCTGTTCAGAGAAGGTGATATCATACTCAATACCATACTTCTTAGCGTAGAAGTCGGCCTTCTGAGCAACCTTCTGCTTAAACAGTTCCATATGTTCATGGCTAACGGTAAAGTGAACGTGTGCCTCACCATTAGAAGCAGCATACAAGGCACCCTCTACCAAGTGCTCCTCCATCGGAGTGCGTGGACCTTCAGGATAGTTGTGGAACAAGAGCAGGCCCTTGGGCAACTGACCATAGTTCAGTCCCTCAGCAGTCAGCATATTGGCAGCAACAGCCTTGTAGTTACCCTCAGACTTCAACGCCCGAATACCTTTACCATTATTCTTCTGGCAGACAGCATCAAGCTCATCAAAGAAGGCAAACTTCACAATATTGTCGAAATACTTCTTCTCAAAATCTGTGGTAGGTTTGTCGTAGTCGGCATCGACAAAGGCAAACATATCCTTAAACATTCGACTGGCAGCACCCGAAGCAGGTACAAACTTTACCACCTTCTTACCTTGAGCTTTGTACTGTTGCCAAGCGTCGATATAGTGCTTACGCTCAATATCGTTGGGAGCTACAATACCACGGCCAATAGCAGCGGTAGCTTCTAACTTCAGAAACGGGAAACCAGTCTTGAACTGTCCAAGTTGAGTCTCAATCTGCTGCTCAGAGATTCCTTTCTGAGCCAGCTGTTTCAGGTCTTGTTGTGTCAGCATAATATTTGTAGTTTTTTGTTCTTAATCTAAGGCTTCATAAACGGAGTTGTTCGACTTGTACTCAGGCACAATCTCTTTCATCTTCTTGACCGTGGCCATATTATCGTACTTCTTCGAAATCTCTATCAGGTCGTCAATGTCTTTTGACACCTCTTCATATTCATAATTACGCACCTCTGCGATACGAATCTTCTCGTGGAATGTCGGTTTAGTACCCTCAAGATCGTTGAGCACCTCCTCGTAGAGCTTCTCACCCGGACGAAGACCCGTATACTTGATTTCTACATTCTTGGCACCGCTCAACCTAATCATTCGCTTAGCCAAATCAGCAATACGAACGGGCTGGCCCATATCAAAGACGAAGATCTCACCGCCATTACCCTTTGTACCAGCCTCCAGCACCAACTTACAGGCTTCTGGAATCAACATAAAGTAACGAACGATGCGCTCATCGGTAACAGTTACGGGACCGCCATTACGAATTTGCTCTTTAAAGAGAGGAATGACAGAACCATTAGAACCCAGCACGTTACCAAAACGAGTTGTCACGAACTGCGTCTTACAGGTCTTGCCCAATGCCTGAACATAAATCTCACAGATACGCTTTGAACAACCCATCACATTCGTTGGGTTCACAGCCTTATCCGTTGAAACCATCACAAACTTCTTCACGTCATATTTCACGCTGAGGTCGGCAATGACTTTCGTACCATAGATATTATTCTGGACAGCCTCAGAAGGATTGTCCTCCATCATCGGAACGTGCTTATAAGCAGCAGCATGGAATACATAGTCTGGACGGAACTCCTTGAAAATGTTTTCCATACGGTCATGCTTGCAGATAGAAGTCACTACCACATCGGAATGTACCTTCGGGAAGCGTTTCTTCATCATTAACAGCAAATCGTGATCGGGGGTCTCCGCCTGGTCTACCAGCATCAGTGCCTCTGGCTTATAACCGGCTACCTGAGTAACAATCTCAGAACCGATACTACCAGCAGCACCGGTAATCAGCACACGACGACCACTCAGCAACTCACCTACCGACCTCATGTCGACACGAATCTCATCGCGAGGCAACAGGTCTTCTACACTCACCTCCTTCAAGTGCAGCTCGTTGTCAGACTGTTCATCATGCAACTCACCATTTTTCACGTTAAGCTCTTTAGCCGACTCAGACATGAAAATCTTTACGCCAGCACCCAGAATCTGGTCTTGCAACCGCTGGTCGTTACGGAAGTCCTCTTCGCGCTGTGTGGAGATCAGTACAGCCTCAATACGCAGACGCTTGATAATCAGCGAGATGTCATCAGTAGAGTTGAACACATGAAGGCCCAGCACACGGTTGTGGTTATTATAGTTACCATCAGGAGCGATGAATCCTTTCACATTAAAACGCGCAGGACTCTGAGAACGAATCAACTTGGCGAGTCCGACACCACCTTCCATAGCTCCGTATATGAGCACACGGGTGGCTCTTGCGTCGAGGGTTGTTATTTCGTACAATGTCTTTACCAATACTCTGAGTCCCCACATCATCAACGTTGCGATGATATACATCAGAATGATATGACGGAACGACAGATGATAGAAGACATCACCTGGATAGTAAAGCACCAAATAGTGCATCAGGTATGCAACAATCAGCGAGACAGAGTTGGCATAGAATACTCTGGTAAGGTCGACAAATGAAGAATAGCGAACAATGCCAGAATATGTATGAAACATGCGTGCTCCAATAAATCCTGGCAACGCATACATCACCAATGTTCTCAGTAACATCAGATGATCAAGCTCTGACGTTATGCGAAAAATAAATTCCCAATAAGTAATGACACCAGCTAGCAACAATATTAGGAAATCCAGCAACAGAATTCCCCAATATGGCAAGGCATTTCTGCTGAAGTACCAACTTAAAATTTTATCAATAGGTTTTATCATAGTTAATATTCAATCTTCATAGTCAGATTCTGGCTGCAAATTTACGAAAATAACTTTCATCTACAAAATGTTTAGTTATTTTTTTACGTGATAGATGAAAGAAATGATACATGTTCAGACTGCAATATCATCAACACATATATCATGCTCCTCTGTAGGAACCTCTGCAACACGTTGGAAAGGGAAGCACACGCCGATTTTGTACAGGTGAGAATGAGCAGAAAGGAAGCGATCGTAATAGCCTCGTCCCCTACCCAACCGATGACCGGCAGCATCAAAAGCCATACCGGGTACCAACACAACATCTATCTTATCATTTTCCGTGAACGACTCACCAACCGGTTCCATAATATGGAAAGCACCCTCTACAAGATCTACCTCAGAACAGTAGCGACGCAACTCCATCTGCTCGTCATCGAGCACCTTGGGCAATAAAACGGTGCGTCCTTCAGTCACTAACTGCGCTATCAAAGGCCGTATATCGACCTCATCAGGCAAGGGCCAATAGGCCATAACCGTCTGACTGTCAGCAATACGCTGACGGAGTCGGATAACGATATTCTCCGACATCGCTGCCAACTGTTCTTGATGCTGTTGTTTGGCATCGCGCATTTGTTGGCGCAACAATGGTTTTGTCAATGCGCCATTGCGTGCAGAAAACTCACAACCACAATATTGCTGGTTATAGAAGCCATACTCCTTGAGCAGCTGATTTCTGCGCTCCTGCAAGCCACCCTTACGCCAGTTCTGCGCCCAGAAGACAACATTGCCAACAGCCTGTTCAGCAGCAAGTCCTGCACGTTCTATCTGTTCCAAGCTCTTCCAACGACTGGAAGCCAGCGTGGTAGCAAAATAACGGATGCCCAACTCTTTGGCTTTACGGGCAGCAGCCATTAGGCGCAGCGTGAAGCATTGCTCACAACGACGCCCACGTTCTGG
>JAILMS010000084.1 GCA_024692385.1 Prevotella sp.
ACACGATTGCCAAACCACTGGCGCAGACGACTGCCCATCTCAATAGCGGCAGTATCTACCGTAGACTCCTGACGATGACGCAAGAAGACATAAATCAGTCGGAAGTAAGGAGGATAGCGGAATGCCTGGCGCTCGGCAATAAGCTCTTTATATAAAGAGGTGTAGTCATTGCGTACCACCTGGTCAATCACAGAGACTTCCTTCTGCTTGGTCTGCAGGATGACGAGACCACGCTTACCCTTACGACCAGCGCGACCACTGACCTGTGCCATCATCATAAAGGCGTGTTCATAAGCGCGGAAGTCGGGGTAGTTGAGCATGCCATCGGCATTGATGATGCCCACCACACTGACCTTGTCGAAGTCCAGACCCTTACTGATCATCTGCGTACCAATAAGAATATTAGTACGACCAGCAGAGAAGTCGCTGATAATTCGCTCATAGGCATTGCGCGTTCGGGTGGTATCAAGATCCATGCGGGCTATACGGGCGTCAGGGAAAGTCTCTCTCACCTGTTCTTCTATCTTCTCAGTACCGTAGCCACGACTGCGCAGTTCGGTAGAGCCACAGCAGGGACACTCTGTAGGCACCCGATAGGTATAGCCACAATAGTGACAGGTCAGTTGGTTCAGCTGTCGATGGTAGGTCAGCGAGACATCACAGTGCTGGCAGGTGGGTACCCAACCGCATTGGCGACACTCTACGACAGGGGCAAAGCCACGACGATTCTGGAACAGGATTACCTGTTCACCACGCTCCAAGGCCTCGCGCATCCGCGTCAGCAGTAGTGGTGAGAAAGGTCCGTGCATCATCTTACGATGCTGCAAATCGGCAGTATCTACTATCTGTATCTCAGGTAATTGGATTCCCTGATAGCGCTCTTTCAGTTCTACGAGTCCGTATTTGCCTATCTTTGCATTATGATAACTCTCTAATGAAGGGGTAGCTGTTCCCAACAGCACTGGTTTCCCCAACATAATCGCAACACTACGGGCATGGTAACGGGGAGCAGGGTCTTGCTGCTTGTAGCTCGTCTCGTGTTCCTCATCAACGATGACCAATCCCAAGTTCTTAAAAGGAAGGAACACCGCAGAACGGGCTCCCAAGATTACATCATAAGGATTGTCTGACAGTTGTTTCTGCCAAATCTCCACACGTTCAGCATCGGAATAGCGAGAATGGTAGATGCCCAGGCGATCACCGAAGATGCGCTGCAGGCGCTGCATCATCTGTACGGTCAGTGCTATCTCAGGCATCAAGAACAATACCTGTTCCTTGCGTTCTAATGCGCGCTGTATCAAATGGATATATATTTCCGTCTTGCCACTCGACGTCACACCATGCAATAGCGTTACCTGCTTCTTCATCATCGACAGCAGTATCTGATTGTAGGCCTCCTGCTGGGCAGCACTGAGGGCCTTCATCAGGTCCGGCCGATAGGGACCGCCATGATTCAAGCGGCCCACCTCTACCTCATAAGTCTCTAACATCTGGCGCTGTTCCAACAGCTTCAGCGTAGCCGACGAGCAGGCAGAGACATTCATCAGCTCCTCACGAGTGACTTCCTCTGGTTCTACATTGTCTTCTATCTCATCCCAATGCGACAGAGCCAGATACTCCGTAAAGGCATTCAACTGGTTCTTCGCACGTGACAGCACATTAAGAGCCACATGCAGGGCTGTCACATTCTGGTACTGTTCAGTCAGACGGATATAGGTTTCTGTCTTCGGCTTGTAGCCATCCTCTGCCTTCAGGCCTCCTGGCAAAGCAGCCTTATAAACATCACCGATGGGCGACAGGTAATAGTCGCTAATCCAATGCCATATCTTCAGCTGAGCGTCAGTAATGATAGGTTCCGTATCCATCACCACCTCTATCGCTTTTACCTGATAGTCCTGTGGCGACTGGTCGTGCACACGATCTACCAATCCCACATACTTCTTGCCTCGACCGAAGGGTACGAGTACGCGCACACCCTTAACCACACTCATCCCCTCAGGGATAGCATAGGTGAAGGTGGCATGCAAGGGAACGGGCAGGATGACGTCAGCGTACTGCATTTAGTTGTTTTACTGGGAATGTGAAATAGGTATCGGGGAAAGGTTCATTCTCTAAGGTGAAGTGCCACCATTCAGTAGCGAAGGGCTTAAAGCCGTGGCGCAACATTGCCTGGCGGAGAATTATGCGGTGCTGGAACTGCTCCTCGGTAATCTTACGACCTGCAGGACTCTTGCTATTATCACCAGTATATTCTCCAGTGACGGGATTGCCACAGAAGTCAGGGTGACTCTCTGGGCCAAACCAGTCGAACGTACCTCCCATATCCAGTTCCTTCTCCGTCTTCATATCGAAGAGTGTCAGGTCGAGCGTGCTGCCACGTGTATGACCACTCTTCGCACAGATATACTCCTGATCAAAGAGCACACTCTTATCCAAATCAGGATAGAAATAGTCTCTCATACGGATATCAGCCACATCTTCCGCCCAGCGAACAAAATGGTCGACAGCCTTCTGAGGACGATAGGCATCATAGATTTTCAAGCGATAGCCTTGAGCAATAACATCATCACTGACAGCCTTCAAACTGTCTGCTGCTATCTTCGTCAACAAAGCTGTTGGCTCCAGATAGCCATCAATACGGTCACCCACAAAATTATAGGTACCAAAATAGCGTATCTCCAAGATAGCATCGGGTACAGCATCAGTCAGCGTAACGAACTGACTGGAATCATCTGTAGGATTAAGCTGCTGTTCCTGCTTGTTATGGCAAGAGCACATAAAGATACAGAGGATGAAAGCAACGGCATTAATCACTTGTTTTTTCATATTACTTAATTCTGATTACCCTGCAAAGATACTATATTTCAATGAAACAGACAAGCATTTCCTCTATTTTTAAAAAGAACAGCTATTACAGGAATGGGCATAGCTAATACAGAAAAAAGTACAGCTAATACGCATCTGTATTAGCTGTACAATGATTCTATCGATTATCCAATATTTATTTTACGACCCTTACACGGCCATTATGGATATAAAGACCCTTCTGCGTGGGAGTACTGTCAAGCTTGACACCCTGAAGAGTGTACCAACTACCAGCGGAAGAGAGAATCTTCTTCGTGCTGATGCCCGTAGCACCATCCTTAACGACGACAGCAATGCTATTGATCTTGGTGTTGGGCTTAAAATCTGCAATATTGGCGACTACATGCTGGGCAGAACCTGTCCAAACGCCATCCTCACACTCACCACAATCAAACCATGTCTCGTCGTTCCATTCATCAGTATAGAACCAGATACCCTCTATAGTGAAATTGTCGGGAACATCAAAGGTCAGCGTACCACCATACATACGCAGCTGGAGAGCCTGCAGGTTGTAGTCCAACCAATAGCGGTTAGGAGTATTTCCACCCTCACAAGGTGAGATGGTCAGTGTAACATTATCCACCTTAAGAACCTTGTCTGTTGTGATATCGCCAGCACCAGAGGAACTGGTTGAATAAGGGGTTGTCTCCGCATCCATTGCATTGAAGTCGAATACAGTAGACTCATCAGCATATGGCTTCAACAGCATCCATGTAATTTCAGACTCACGCTCCTCATCACCGCCACGATAGATGGCCTTCACACCAACACGATTCCAAGAACTGCTGGGTTCATAGAAATAGGCAGCATAACCGTGAGGCACGATATTGTAATTATCTGTGAAGTTGTAGGGAATCTCCGTCATGTCAATATAATCCTGAACATCCTCATCCAATGCAGGAATAGTAATGACAGACTGTTCATGCTCCACATCTTTATATAATACGTAGCTAAGCTTGTCTGTCTGCAATGGATTACCGTCAACATCTACTGGTGGGAAGGTCAACGAAATGCCACCATATCCTTCCGACATATCATATGGCATGAATTGATAGAATGATGGAGCCTTCGGTGTTGCAGCACCCTCGACAGCCTTGGCAATAACAACATCTTTTAGATAGTCAAAGCCGGCAATGGCATCCGACTCGGTATTTACCACCAATACAGTATTGGTAGTCCAAGAAGTACCAGTCTCGTTGATAGTAAACGTAACATCAATAGGCTGCAAACCTGTTACGCCATCAAACCAAGAGAGGTCACAACCAGCAAAATATGTATCATAGGCAGTACCCTCATAATCAGACATTTCACCATAATACTGGTTGGCAGCAAATGTCAGCTGATTACCATTACGTGTACCCTTAACCCATGTGTCAGGCAGATACATATTCAATCCCTGTACATAGACATCCTGTCCGTCAAAACCAATATTTACAGGCAGGAAAGCATCAACGGTGTAGTCCGAAGCATCATAACGCTGAGCTGTCAGCATCCATGACTCAGTTTGTAAACCTTCTGGTGGTGTAACCACAGTCTTTACTTGCGCAATTGCGGTCAGCGAAAGAAGCGCAGTAAACAATAAAAAAGTTATCCTTTTCATGATATCAAAATATAATTAATCGAAATATAAGTCTTGCCATAAAAACGAAAAAGCCCTGAATCATTTCTGACTCAGGGCTTCTCTTTGAAAAAAGTGGCGGCCTCCTACTCTCCCGCATTGCATTGCAGTACCATCGGCGCAAGCGGGCTTAACTTCTCTGTTCGGAATGGGAAGAGGTGGGACC
>JAILMS010000137.1 GCA_024692385.1 Prevotella sp.
GCATCAGTAATGGCCGTGTCGCCGTAGATGACGGCGGGGGTGATGGGTGATGGGGCTTGGGTGATGGATAAAACGACCGTTTCGATGGTATCGGGTGCATAGAGCGTATCGCCAGCATTGAGGAATACGAGATAGTCGCCCGTTGCTTTCTGCAATCCTTTATTCATGGCATCATACAGGCCTTTGTCTGGCTCAGACTGGATAACCACCGTATGATGGCTCTGCTGCTGGTAGCGCTCAGCAATCTGCAGAGTGTCATCCTTCGAAGCACCGTCAATAATCAGGTGTTCGATATCAGCATAGGTCTGACAAGCCACACTGTCGAGCGTACGCTGCAAGGTACGGGCGGCATTATAGGTAATTGTGATGACGGAGACTTTCATACACTTCCAGATAATGGTTTGCTACACTCTGTTGTGAATAGTTGTGGGCCACCTTCTGCAGACAGGCATGGCGCACAGCCTCATGGTCAGCCTCAAAGAGCGTCCACCAGATGCCACGAGCCAGATCTTCACTACTGCGATAGTCGGCTACATAGCCATTCCGCTGATGGTCTATCTCCTCAGGGATGCCCCCTACCCTAAAGCCTACGCTGGGCACGCCACAGGCCATTGCCTCCATGATGGTATTGGGCAGGTTCTCTGACAAAGAAGGCAGTACAAAGACATCGGCGGCATTATAGACATCGACGATGCGATGTTCATCATTGACATAGCCCAACGGACAAGTACGGAAGGGCAACTGTCCTTCCAACTCCTCGGCATGACCACCCAGGATAGCCACAGTAATCTGCTCCTTCTGCTCTGGATGCTGCTCGGCCAACAGCTGGCAAGCCTCAACAAGATAGTTCATACCTTTGTTCAGATTGGTGACACGCTGAGAGGCAAACAAGATGATGCGACCTTCAGCGGGCAGACCAGCACGCTGGCGTGCCTGTTGCTGATCCTGCGGGGCATAGACATGCGTATCAATAGGATTAGGGATGCTGACCACCCGCTGACCTTGGAGCAAGGCACTCTTCTGTGCCTCTCCTGCCAACCACTGGCTACAAGCCACATAAGTAATATGGCGGTCGGCAAGCATCTTTTGCTTACGACGCCACACCTTGGCAGCCAAATCATTGTCAGAACCACCGCCAGGCAACAGGCGGCAATGGTTACACTGCGTCTCAAAGCGTCGGCAGTCGAGCGTCAGATGACAGATAGCCGTAGCAGGCCAGATGTCGTGCATCGTCCAGACTACAGGCTTACCAGTATCCAGTATCTTACGGATGCCCTTCAGTGACAGCATGCCCTGATTGATCCAGTGCAGATGAATGACGTCAGCCTCCTGAAACTCTCGCAACTGGGTAATATCAGCACCACAATTGGCGAGATCCACCTCAAAGAGGTGCTTACGGCTTAAACGCTGGCGCAACCATATTACCATACGTTCCCAGAGGAAACGTAGTTGCATACTTTTCTGATCAGGCAGTGCCGCCACTGTCAGATGGTCAGTCTCCTTGTCGCGCACCAACATCTTGACCTTCACGCCATTGTTGTTCAGTGCTTCCATCAGGCGACTTGCCGCTACGGCAGCGCCACCCGTTCGCTCGCTTGTATTGACGATGAGTACTCGCATGGTGCAAAAGTACAAAATAATTCATAATTCATAGTGCATAATTGATAATTATTTTTTATCTTTGCGCAAAATAAACTTTAACCAATGAGAATGCACGCACCGCTACTGCCTCTGGCCGTCGCTATGATGATAGGAATTGCGCTGAGTCAGTGGTTCAATAATTGGGTCATGCTATTGGCTGGATTGGTCATCGTACTGATTTTTTCCAGTCTTCTTAGACACCATCCCCGCTGGCAGACAGCAGCCATTGCTATCTGTACACTTTTAATCGGAATGTTGTTGGGCAGCAGAAGACAGCAACAGCTAAGCGTGGAGTGGCCTCAGGAAAAGGCGGACGTAGATTTCGTGGTAATAAGCGAGACGAAAACAGGCGAAAAGACCGTATCATTCGATGCCATTACGGCCAACGGGCAACACAAGCTGCGCTGCCACATACGACGCGACAGCGATAGTGAACGCATAGAAATCGGACAAGGACTTAGGGTGCATACCTATATAAATAAGGTACACGAATGGAAGCACGGCACCTCCAACTATAAGCAGTACATGCAGTGTCACGGATTCACTGGCGAGCTGTATGCGCACCCCAATCAGTGGCAATGGCAGACGGTAAGCCTAAAAGAGCTATCCATCACCGACAGGCTCCGACTGCGCTTCCTGATATGGCGACACCAGTTGCTGAAGCACTTTCAGCAACAAGGCATTGATGATGACGCATACGGCATCATCGTCGCTATGACATTGGGTGAGAAGACGACGCTAAGCAAAGAGCTCAAGGACACCTATTCGCAAGTGGGTGCATCACACATACTGGCACTGAGCGGTCTGCACCTGATGATTATCTATAGCATCATCACCCTCGTGATAGGATGGCATCGCTACCGCATAGCAACACAAACGATAACGGTACTGGCGATATGGGCATTTGCACTACTGACGGGATTATCTTCCAGTGTGGTACGCTCTGCTTTTATGATTAGCATCTACGCCCTACTCTCATTAGGTTACAGGGAACGCATGTCTGTCAACACGCTGGCCTTTGTCGCTATCGTCTTGCTGATTATCAATCCGCTATCCATCTACGACTTAGGCTTTCAGCTGTCCTTCTTATCAGTATTAGGCATTCTGCTGATTCATCCGCTCATCAACAACATGATAAAAGCCCATATACAACAGCAACACAGATGGCTGTCATCAGCATGGGGACTGGTAACGGTATCGATTGCTGCACAGATGAGTATTGCGCCACTCGTAGCCTACCATTTCGGACGCTTCAGCACCTGGTTCCTGCTAAGTAACTTCATCGTTATTCCGATAGCATGGCTGATACTCAACATTGCACTATTGTGTATGCTATTCTCATGGTGGTCGTGGGCTTTCAGCGGACTGACAATGATATTGGCTTGGCTGGCAACAGCCATGAACCACACATTAGGATGGGTGGCAGCCATGCCGATGAGCAGTATCGAAGGAATCAGCCTTTCCGTTGTACAGGTATACCTTATCTATATTCTAATAGCCTGCAGCTATGTGGCTATTAGCCTAAGATTTCCAGCAGCTCGGAGAAGTGGCTGATTTTCTTAAGACGCTCATGAGGAAACTCCTCACTTTTCTCCAACTCCCAAACCACATGATAGGGAATATGTACTGCCCACGCTCCAGCAGCCAAGGCTGGTGCGATGTCTGAGCGGAAAGAATTGCCGACCATCAAAGTCTGTTCTGGGGCAACACCAAGATTCTCACACAGCTGTCGATACTCGCGCTCCGTCTTGTTCGACACCGTTTCCATGTGTGAGAAATACTGTTCCAAACCTGAGCGTTGTAACTTCGCCTCCTGATCCATCAGCTCTCCTTTGGTAAACACCACCAAGCGATACTGGCGTCGCGCTGCCAGCTGTTGAAGTGTTTCCTCCACTTCTGGCAGTGGTGTGGTGGGAAAGCGTAACAGTTGCTGTCCCAGTTCTATCAATCGCATCACGATGTCGCCCGTCAGTTGTTCATGACTGACACGCACAGCATTCTCTATCAATGACAGCGTAAAGGCCTTAGTGCCATACCCCGTCAGCGACAGGTTCTTGCGCTCCGTAGCAAAGAGTCCCTCGCTGACCTCACGGGCCGTAGCCCACGGCTGGAGCAGTTCACAACACTGCTGCTCCACCTGGTCAAACCATGTCTGGCAATCCCATAGCGTGTCGTCGGCATCAAATGCAACAACCTTAATATCTCGATTATTCATTATTCTTCCCAATAAGCAAATGCACGTTTCTGTAGTACGGTGGTCTGTTGACTCTGGCTACCCTTCTCCCAATACGACAAAGACAAAGAGTTGGTGGTCCAGTTGCCTTGGTCATCTCGCGTCATGTAGTTGTTGTGCATGTTGAGCGTCAAGACGCACTCGTCGCCCTTATACACCTTCTGATTCTGCGAGACCACCTCATCACGTTCATTATAAGTATATTCATGGATATAGCGGATACCAGCCTCTTGGTTAATCAACGTGCGACGCACCAGGCGGTACTGACTATCGTACTCGTAAGTGACATCACTATGACCTTCCTGTTCCGTCATCTGAGCACTTACCAGATAACCATAGCGATTATAGTGGCGCTTTGTCAGGTCTGGCTGTTCCAGCTGACCATCTTGCGAGAAACGCATAAACTGGTCTTCACTGACAGCATTCTCCGTTACTACCTCCTGTACGGGGCCGTGCAAGCCCATACATAGTGCATCCTTATAGTAGGCAGCCATCGGCAAGAAGAGTACACGGATATCATTTGAACCATTGTTATTATTGACAACAGAGACCTTGACACTGGCGAAATCGTCCATATAGACCCATGCGCCGTCGCGCTTTACAAAGTCGCCATGCTCTTGTTTAAGCTTATATAGAAAATATTGCAGATTCTTATTCAGCATGGCCTCTGTACTATATGGACCTACGGAGACATAGGCTGACGTGAGCAGCTTACTGGCAGGATCTATGCTGACCAGCAATTTAGCCCGGATGCCATAGAACTTACCACGGAAATAATAGTCTTCCTCATCGTCCGACTGTCCCCACTCTGTCCACTCGGCAGCCTGCAGCTGAACACGCACACTATCCAGCGATCCCTCCAAAGGAACACCCTGTAACAATGGGCATCGGGAATCAGTCTGTGACCACAAGCCACAGGCCACTAACAGGAACGATATGATAGCTACACATCTTTTCATACTGCCTGCAAAATTACAAATAATTCTCAATTCTCAATTCTCAATTCTCAATTATTTTCGTACCTTTGCACGAAAATTAAGAAAGCTATGAAGATATTTGCAGTTGGTATGAATTATATCCAGCACAATAAAGAGCTGGATGGTGCGTTATATAAACCGGAGAAGCCCGTCATCTTCACCAAAGCCGACTCGGCACTGCTGAAGGATCACAAGCCCTTCTTCATCCCCGACTGGTCTGAGCAGGTGGACTATGAGACGGAGCTGGTGGTTCGCATCTGTCGTTTGGGCAAGAGCATTCCTGAGCGCTTTGCCCATCGTTACTATGACGCTGTCACCGTAGGCATCGACTTCACCGCCCGTGACCTGCAGCGAGAGGCCAGAGACAAGGGACTGCCTTGGGAGATCTGTAAAGGTTTCGATGGCTCGGCAGTGATTGGCGACTGGGTGGAAAAGGAGAAATTCTTAGATGTGCAGGCATTGCATTTCCATCTGGACATCAACGGCAAGACCGTGCAGGAAGGCTGTTCGAGCGATATGCTCTATAAGATTGACGAACTGGTAAGCTACATCTCTCAGTTCTTTACACTGAAAACGGGCGACTTGCTCTATACAGGAACGCCAGTAGGTGTAGGACCCGTAAAGATTGGCGACCATCTGGAAGGGTGGTTGGAAGACAGAAAAGTATTGGAATTCAATGCGCGCTAACGCGCCAGTTAATAACGAATAGTGAATAAAAAAAAACATATATCATTACAACGATGGATAGTACTGACCGTATTATTCATTTTTCACTATTCACTATTCATTAGCGTAGCGCAGGCACAGCGTTTTTTCAACCTGACCGCTGAGGAGGTAAGGATTGATACTTTGTTACCGGCTTTCCACTATGCCCATCCTTTGGGTGAGCACTATGCAGATTCCACTTATACCATTGAAATTCTTTATCCGGAGTTTCTTCCCATGAGCGCTGCCGACGTGTTGCGCTATCAGCAGTTGTCAGGACGTCCATTGGGGGAGATGCCTGAGATAGCACAGTCGCTAAGTATCTCTCGTAAACAGGGAACGCTGCACATTGGCTTTGTTCCTCTGGTATATCGCGACGGGCGCTACCAGAAGCTGGTCAGCTTCATGCTGAAAGTGAAGGGACACGCTCCAAAGCAAGTCAGAAGAGCACAGCGTGCCGGCAGTGAGCGCTATGCATCGAAATCGGTATTATCCACCGGCAAATGGGCAAAGATACGCGTTCCGCATAGTGGCATCTATCAATTAACCAGTGACCTTGTCCGACAGGCTGGTTTCTCCGACATCAGCAAGGTAAAGATCTATGGCTATGGCGGTGCCTTACAACCTGAGCGTCTGACTGGCGATTACCTTGCTGCCACAGATGACCTCAAAGAAGTACCCACATGCACGGTAAACGGCAAGCGATTGTTTTATGCCGTCGGTCCTGTGACATGGAACAGCAACTACAAGCGTATTCGTAACCCCTACTCCGACTATGGCTACTACTTCCTGACAGAAAGCGACAAGGAGCCAGAGAATATAGAGTGGAACGATTTCGTGGCAGCCAACTATCCACAGGCTGGCGACTACTGCTCACTCTACGAGGTTGACAACTATGCATGGTTCAGCGGTGGACGCAACCTATACGATGCCACCTTACTGCTATCGAACAACACCTATAAATATACCGTAGCCTCAACAGGAGCATCTGCCAGCGGCAAGCTAACGATAGCGCTCTCTGGATTGGGTACTGGAGGTGGCGTAAAAGTAGCCCTCAACGGTACAGAACTTGGCAAAATCACGATTCCGTCGGTAGGTTCCTACGAGAAGATGCGTACTGCCGAGCAGACCTTCACCGTCAGCAACCTGCAGGCCAGCAACGAAGTGACACTGACACCTGATGCGAATGTTCCCAATGTTCGATTGGATTACATCTCCACCTATGCCAGCAAGCCTGTCGATGCCCCTCATAGTGAGCAGACATTCCCATCACCGGAATACGTTTACAACATTACCAACCAGAATCACCATGCCGACAAGGCAGCTGATATGGTAATCATCATACCTACCTCACAGAAGTTGCTGGCTCAGGCCCAACGTCTCAAGACGCTGCATGAGCAGAAGGACGACCTACGCGTCAACATCGTCCCTGCCGACGAGCTTTTCAACGAGTTCTCCAGTGGCACACCAGACGCCAACGCCTACCGTCGCTACCTGAAGATGCTCTACGATAGAGCTACCAGTGAGGAGGAGATGCCCCATTACCTATTATTATTGGGTGACTGCGCTTGGGACAACCGCATGCTTTCATCTTCGTGGAAGGGCTATTCACCAGACGATTTCCTGCTCTGCTATGAAAGTGAGAACTCCTACAGCATGACTCAGTGCTATGTGACGGATGACTATTTCTGTCTGCTTGACGATGGCGAAGGTGGAGCTCTGCTGAATAGCGACCAGGCTGATGTAGCAGTAGGACGCATCCCTGTTCGTAATGCCAACGAGGCAGCTATTGTTGTAGACAAGATAGAGAACTACCGCAACAACCAACAGGCAGGCTCTTGGCAGAATCTGCTCTGTTTTATGGGCGACGACGGCAACAACAATGCCCACATGGCTGATGCCGACTCCGTAGCCCGACTGGTAGAAAAGCGCTACCCCGATTTTGTCGTGAAGCGTATTATGTGGGATGCCTATGCACGAGTAAGTTCGTCAACAGGCAACAGCTATCCCGATGCTACGCGACTCATCAAGCAGTACATGCAACAAGGAGCCCTTGTCATGAACTATTCCGGACACGGCGGCCCTGGTGGCATCTCGCATGAATATGTCTTAAAACGTACTGATTTCGAGACCACCGCCTCACAACGTCTTCCTCTATGGATTACAGCCTCCTGTGATATTATGCCCTTCGATGGTCAGGAGGAGAATATCGGTGAGACGGCTCTCTTAAATAAGAAAGGTGGTGCCATTGCCTTCTACGGCACTACGCGCACCGTTTATCAGCCCCAGAACCGCTTGATGAACCTTGCATTCACCAACCAGGTGTTGAGTAAAGATGCGAATGGCAAGCCTCTGCCCATCGGTGAGGCAGTGAGACTGGCCAAGAACGAGCTCATCAGCACTGGTGTCTTCCTCGGCTACGACAAGCAAGGGCGAGAGGTGCGCTCTACCGACCAGAGCACCAACCGTATGCAATACTCCCTGCTGGGCGACCCAGCATTACGTTTGGCTATGCCCACGCAACAGCTGAAGATTGAGTCTATTAACGACACGCCACTGACCGACGGCGCTACTGTGAAGCTGAAAGCGGGTTCCACCGCCAAGGTGAAAGGACGCATCATCGGCAACGACAGCCAGACAGATACCTCTTTCAATGGTACGATGACAGCTGTAGTACGCGATGTCAAGGAGAAGATTACCTGTCGACTGAACAATACGACGAGCGACGGTGCAGAGACACCTTTTGTCTACTACGACCGACTCAATACGCTCTTCAATGGTAGCGACCAGGTGAAAGAAGGTCTTTTCTCATTCACCTTTGCCGTACCCAAAGACATTAACTACTCTGACGATAACGCACTCATCAACGTCTATGCCGTCAACAACGACAAGACTGTAGAGGCAAGTGGACGCTCAGGTAGCCTGATACTTAACGGACAAGCCAGCCAGAGCGGTAACGAGGCAGGTCCCAGTATCTATTGCTATCTGAATAGCGAGACCTTCTCCAATGGTGATGCCGTCAATCAGACACCCTACTTTACCGCCCTGCTAAACGATGAGGATGGCATCAATGCCTCTGGCAGCGGTATCGGCCACGACCTTGAGCTAATCATCGACGGTCAGATGGGTAGTACCTACAATCTGAACGACTATTTCCGCTATGATTTTGGCAGCTATACCAAGGGACAGGTTGGTTTCAGCATCCCCACACTGGCGTATGGCAAGCATAAGCTGCAGTTCCGTGCATGGGACGTGCTGAACAATTCGTCAACGACTGAACTCACCTTCAACGTAGTGAAAGGCTTGGAGCCGGAACTCGTCAGCGTAGAGTGTTCGCCCAATCCAGCCAAGACAAGAACCACCTTCCGTATTGTCCACGACCGCGTAGGCTGTGAGATGAATATCAAGGTTGAGCTATTCGATACCTCTGGACGCCACCTGTGGACCTATACCGAGAATGGTGTCTCTACCGACCAGGTTTACACCCTCGACTGGGATCTTACCACCGATGGCGGACGCCGTCTGAATACGGGTCTGTATCTCTATCGTGTTAGCGTCAGCTCTGACGGTAGCAACTATACTTCAAAAGCGCAGAAACTCATTATACTGAATAAATAATATAAGGATATGAAGACAACAAAGATAATCGTGATGGCAACGTGTCTGCTGATGGCAACAACAGCATCGGCACAAGACACGAAGAGCCAGTTCAACCCCGTGGAGCACGCTGTCATCTCACAGACCATCGCTCCTGATGCCCGTTCAGCGGGTATGGGTGATGTAGGTGCTGCCACTGACCCTGATGTCAACTCCCAGTACTGGAACTTAGCCAAGTATCCATTCTGTATCAGTCGTGCGGGTATCGCCCTCAACTACACCCCGTGGTTGCGCCAGTTGGTCAGCGACATCGACCTGGCTTACGTGGCAGGCTACTATCGCATTGGCGACTATGCCTCCATCAGTGGTTCACTGCGCTACTTCTCACTAGGTGAGGTGCAGACGTCGATGGACGACAACGCCATGACTGTCAAACCCTACGAGATGTCTATGGATGTGGGTGCCTCACTGATGCTGAGTGAGAAATTCGCACTGGGTGTTGCCCTGCGCTGGATCTATAGCGACCTGCGCTTCGATTATACCGAGGATGCCTCTCCTGCTTCGGCCTTTGCTGCCGACCTCTGTGGCTACTATAACAACTACATCAACTTGGGACAGCGCGAGTGCCAGTTAGGTCTGGGCTTCAATATCCAGAACGTGGGTTCTAAGATTAAGTTCTATGGTGACGACCGTTCACAGTTCCTGCCAGCCAACCTGCGACTGGGTGCTTCCTTGATGATTCCCGTCGACGAATACAACCGCTTCACGATTGCTGCCGATGCCAACAAACTGCTCGTCCCCACCGTTCCCAAGCAGAACGATGGCGAGACCACAGAAGAATATGAGCGTCGCGTGATTGACGAATATAGTGATGTAAGCTCTATCAGCGGTATTTTCAAGAGCTTCAACGATGCCCCTGGTGGTTTCAAAGAGGAGCTGCAGGAGGTTCAGTGGAGCATTGGTGCTGAATACGTCTATCACGACCAGTTCTCACTGCGTGCCGGTTATCACCACGAGTCAGAGAACAAAGGTAATCGTAAGTACTTCACCGTGGGTGGTGGATTCCGCATGAATGTCTTCTCACTGGATGTGGGTTATGTCATCTCTACTGCCAAGAGCAACCCACTCGACCAAACCCTTCGTTTCACCCTTGCCTTCGATATGGACGGCATTAAAGACCTGTTTAGAAAATGATTAGAGTAGGAATGGGATATGATGTCCACCAGCTTGTAAAAGGTCGCGACCTCTGGATGGGCGGTATCAAGTTAGAGCATGAGTTAGGATTATTAGGCCACAGCGATGCCGACGTACTGATTCATGCCATCTGCGACGCCATCTTAGGCGCAGCCAATATGCGCGACATCGGCTACCACTGGCCCGACACCTCTGCAGAGACAGAGGGCATGGACAGCAAGATTATCCTGAAGAAGACCATCGAGCTTATTGCTACCAAGGGCTACCATCTGGTAAATATCGATGCTACCATCTGTGCGGAGCGTCCTAAGATGAATCCCCACATTCCACAGATGCAGCAGACGATGGCCGACGTCATTGGTTGTGACGTTGACCAAATCAGCATAAAGGCCACCACTACTGAGAAGCTGGGCTTCACTGGTCGCCAGGAGGGCATCTCTGCCTATGCTGTAGCGCTTATAGAGAGGAGCTAAGGCAATTAAGGGGGGTAAAGAAGTTAAGGGAGTTAAGGATATGTCTTTAACTCCCTTAACTTTACCCTAGATATAACAATTAAAAAACGCTACTACTCATCAGCGAGCGGCAGCGTCCAAAAGCCTATGTTTAACTAAAAATCCTTTTCCTTTTGATTTTCCAGCCTTTCGGCTGGAGGCCTGTCTTTCGACAGGAATATAATCATTATTACTAACCTTTTTCTAAAGAAAAGAAAGTTATGAGCGCTTCACAGCGACCACTGTTTTTCACACATTTAAAACTTTCTTTTTACCAATAACTAAAAACCTAAAACTATAAATATTACTACTAACCTAAAACAATCTATTAACCAATGTCTTTGACTTCTCTCAGTCAAAGCCGGATTAAAACCGGATGTCTTTGTTTGACGATGCAAAGGTACTATGTTTTTCTTGTCCCCGCAACACTTTTCGCTGAATTAGTGTGAAAAATCGACTTATTCTTGATTTACGTCAATTATATGTGTGCGCAAACAACACTTGTTAACACATTTTGAACATCAACATAGCAAAACTTTGCCTATAAATTTGAAGATTTCCTCGCTTATTCGTGACATTGAGACGACGTCTCGAAATAACTTTCGCTCGACAATTTCAAAATAAAAGTCGAATTTTCTTTTGCATTGTCCTCGCTTATTCGTACCTTTGTCACGACTATAAACTATCAATAAAAATGAAAAGGAAACTACTTTTGGCTTTGCTGACGGCCTGCATGCTTCAAGTCAGTGCACAGAGTTATCCACCCAAAGAAGCTCCTCAGCTTGAATTCGCCCTGCAACTGAAGGTCACGCTCGGTCAGGCTTTCTCTATTGAGAACACCCAGCACGGCCGCAGAACAGTGATTCCCATCACTGGAGGTACATTCGAGGGTCCTGGCATTAAGGGTACCATCATTAATGGCGGTGCCGACTATCAGTTAGCCAATGCCCAAGGCCGCACAGAGCTGGAGGCCATCTACTGCATCAAGACAGACGATGGTGTCTACATCCATGTTCGCAATCGTGGTATCATTGCCAGTGGTCAGAATGCTGATGGCAAGCCCAGCTTCTACTTCCGTGCTGCGCCACAGTTCGAGGCTCCTGCCGATAGCAAATACGGCTGGCTCAATAATTCCCTCTTCGTCTGTGCTCCTGAGTTCTCACAGTCCTTCCAAGGCATCGTCCTCAATGTGTGGAAGGTGAAATAAAGATAAACCAGTAAAAGAAACAATAAAGCCCCAGCAACACTGCTGAGGCTTTACTTTTTATTTTCTAAAAGACTGCAAAGTCTTATTCCCACTCGATGGTTGCGGGTGGCTTTGACGAGATGTCGTAGCAGACGCGGTTAACGCCACGCACCTTGTTGATAATCTCGTTAGACACCTTTGCCAAGAAGTCGTAGGGCAGATGAGCCCAGTCAGCTGTCATGGCATCGGTAGAGGTTACGGCACGCAGGGCAACGGGATGCTCGTAGGTACGCTCATCACCCATCACACCTACGCTACGCACGGTAGCCAACAGGATGGCGCCAGCCTGCCATACCTTATTATATAGTGTCTCACCATCGGTATCCACATATTCACGCAGGCCACGGATATAGATATCGTCAGCATCCTGCAAAATACGCACACGCTCACGGGTGATGTCGCCCAGAATACGCACTGCCAAGCCAGGACCAGGGAAAGGATGACGGATAATCAGGTGCTCAGGCATACCCATCTGGCGACCTACTCGGCGCACCTCATCCTTGAACAGCCACTTCAGAGGCTCACAGAGCTGCAAGTGCATCTCCTCAGGCAGACCGCCTACGTTGTGGTGGCTCTTAATTACCTTACCGGTAATATTCAGCGACTCGATGCGGTCAGGATAGATAGTACCCTGTGCCAGCCACTTGGCATCGGTAATCTTCTTCGCCTCGGCATTGAACACCTCCACGAAGTCGCGACCGATAATTTTACGCTTCTGTTCTGGATCAGTAACACCGGCCAAGTCGCTGAAGAACTTCTCGCTGGCATCCACACCAATCACGTTCAATCCCAGCACACGATAGTCGTCCATTACCTGCTGGAACTCGTTCTTGCGCAGCATACCATGATCTACGAAGATACAGGTCAGGCGGTTACCGATAGCCTTGTTCAGCAATACGGCAGCAACGCTGGAGTCTACACCTCCTGAGAGTCCGAGGATGACACGGTCATTGCCCAGCTGCTCTTTCAGCTCTGCCACGGTGGTGTCAACGAATGAGGCGGCACTCCACTCCTGCTTCGATCCACAGATATCTACCACGAAGTTCTTCAGCAGCTGAGTACCCTGCAGTGAGTGGTACACCTCTGGATGGAACTGCACAGCCCATACGGGTTGCTTGGTAGAAGCGAAAGCAGCGTTAGTGACGTCGGCTGTAGAACCGATTACCTTGAAGTCGCTGGGGATGGCCGTAATGGTGTCGCCGTGCGACATCCATACCTGTGAGTGCTCGTCGAAGCCCTTGAACAGCGGATTGGTAGTATCTACCGTCTCCAGGTGGGCACGTCCATACTCTCGTGAGTCAGCCTTCTCAACCTTACCACCCAGCGTGTGGGATATAAACTGTGCACCGTAGCAGATGCCCAGCACAGGAACCTTACCTACGAACTGCGACAGGTCCACCTTGAAGGCCTCAGGGTCGTGCACCGAATAGGGCGAACCGCTGAGGATGACGCCGATAACCGAGTCGTCGCCCACGGGGAACTTGTTGTAGGGTAAGATTTCACAGAAGGTGTCGAGTTCGCGCACACGACGGCCAATCAGCTGTGTGGTTTGCGACCCGAAATCCAGAATGATAATCTTTTGCATGTTTATAATTTACGATTGGACAATTTACTATTTACGTTCTACCGTTTTCAAGAAATCTTCAGCTTGGTCCAGTGTCTCCAGCTTGCCTACGTCCATCAGCCGCAGGTCGTCCTTCACCAGTCCCACGATGCGTGAGCGGTGACAGATGCTGAGATAGAAGTCGATGATGGGGAAACGGTCAGGGAAACGATCCATCAGTGCAAACAGGCGTGGCGAGAACGAGTGGATACCTGAGAAAGCAAACATATTCAGTTCCTCACCGTGCTGCGACAGTCCTGTGCGGCGTACATACTCATAAGGACTCTTTACCTCGCCCGTCTCTATATTCTTCCAGCCCATCAGTCGCATAGCGTTGTCGAAGAGCAGATAGCGCTTTGTCTGACGCTTGCTCACCAACAGCACAGCGTCTTCGTCCTCCTGATGTTGATGGCTGAACCACTCATAGTCTACATTGTCGAGGATATCCACATTATGTATCAGGATAGGCTCCTCCTCTCGAAACAGGCCCTGCGCCTTCTTCAGTCCGCCGCCCGTTTCCAGCAGTTCCTGACTCTCATCACTAAAGTGTACCAGCGGGGCATAGTCCTGCTGAGCTACATGGTCGCGAATCTGCTGAGAAAAATGATGGATATTGACGATGAAACGGTCGTAGCCCTGCGCCTGCAGCTTGCGGATGTTCAGGTCGAGCAGCGGGGTTCCTCCTACAGGCACCAGCGCTTTGGGCATAGTGTCTGTCAGGGGCTTCAAGCGGGTTCCCAGTCCTGCTGCAAGAATCATTGCCTGTTTCATATTCTTTGCTTTGGG
>JAILMS010000022.1 GCA_024692385.1 Prevotella sp.
TTTATCAGCATGCTTCACCTCCTTTCTTCACATAGCGGTCAAGTTGCTCATCTAAATCATTCTGCAAGCCATACTTTCTCATCAGCAGAACCTTGCTCTTTTGCAGGGCCAAAAGTTCCTGTATCAATTGGAAGTGGCTTGAGTCTTTGCAAGAACGCTCCAGTATAAGTCTTTCCTGCAAGCCTATCTCCAAATTGGGAATGCTGTAGCCGTATATCTCGTTATAGATGTCGTTTACTGTTGTCGAGAAGTTGCCATCACGGAACCAGATAACCTGAATAGCTATCAGTTCCTGGCTTGTAATAAGGCGAACACTTGAATGTTCCTCCTGTACTTTCTTCTGAACTTTCAACAGGTCTCTCAGCATTTCTATTCGATACTCCATCGTATAGTTACCCAAGTTGTGACCTGTACTGTCAACGGCAGCTTGTCCGTTACGGCGAGTAGAACAGCGAAGTTCAGAAACATTTCTATTCTCTACCAGTTTGTTACGGAAATCCAAGAGGGGCTGCATCCATGAAACACCATTCTGAATCAATGATGACATAGATTTGTCCTCCTTTACCACGGTGCAAATCCAGCAACCAAAGCGGCTTTGTCCGCAGGAACGATGGCTATCATCTGTCACAACAGTAGGACATTCGTAGTCATCAGCAGAGGCATCCAGATAAATCTTGTATAGTATCTCGTTGTCGAAGCCCCAAGGTGAAGGGATGGCATTGATAACCCACCAAACCTCTTCAAGCATCAACTCCTTAATAGGGGCATAAGTAAAGGTGTTGGGGTTCAGAGGGTGCTTCGAAAGGCGATGGCCCTTAATTTCATGTCGTTTGATGGAGCGTTCACGCTGTTGGCTCTCAGTCAGACGTGTACCCACCAAAACAATGGCTTCGCCATCTGCCACCACCTGATCCGTGATGAACTTTGAGGTGGGCTTTATCTTCATCTTCTCTGTGCAGAAGCGGAAAGCATTATTGGGTACAGGATATCCCTTACCAATAACACAACTCCAGAAGGTATCTTCCAGTTGTGGGGTGGTTGTCACCACCTGCACAGGAAGGTGCTGCTCCTGAGCCGCCTTTCCGATTTTGAACAAAACCGTAGTAACATATTCCTCGATGACAGGATTCTCTACCATCGTATCATTGCAAACAACATAGACGCGACGGCGCAACTCTGTGCCTTCGTCACGCAGTTCCTGCATTGCAATCCAAGTGAGCATTAAGAGTACTGTTGAGTCTTTGCCGCCCGAGAAACCAATAATCCACGGACGGCAATTTTTGTCTGCCTCCATATACTGGTCTTTCAGCTCGTCTACGACAGCCCGTACTCTCTTTGACTTTATCTCAATTTTCACTTCAATGTCGTTTAAATTAGCAGCGCATCATCCAGCTCTACGAACCCACACGCCTTATTAGCCTACAAAGATAGCAATTATTTGTGATATTAATAACGATTTGGCACAAATTTACACATTATTTAATAGAATGTGCAATAGAAGGCGTTAAACAAGCCTGGAATTCCCTGGCTATTGCTAAATGGTTTGAAGATGTAATAAAGTCACCCTTTTCAGGAAAAGCGGCAACTATAGCCGTTGAGAAAGTCAACTATTTCAGTATGGGTGTCGTGCTGGGTATAACACTATAACGCTATAACGCTATGACATTTGGTGTTGGTGGATAATACAGGAGTGTGAATTTCTATTTTATATTATATTATATATTATAATATATAATATAATATAAATAATATTTGCAGGTTGGGGAGTTATAGCGCAGGGAGTAAAAGTAATAGTGTTATAGTGTAAAAGCGTTACAGCGTGGAATTCTTATATCTTAACAAATTAACATTTAAAATAAATCAGAAAAGAACTTGAAAATGGCTTGTTTTGCATCTCCATTTTTCGTAACTTTGCAACACGTTTAAGATGTGTTGCGAGTGTGGGCTGCGGCTCAGCAAATCTCAGCAAGCTCGCTCTGCGTTCGCCTTGCGCCACACTTGAATTGTCAATCAGAAAGAACAGCTAAGCCGCATCTGGGACAGCCTGATACGCGCGCGGGGCAGCCTAATACGGAACTGTATCAGCCTGATAAATGACAGAACTAAGCTATGTTTAACTAAAAATTTTAAAATCATTATGAGTGTATTTTTTCGATTGCATCAAGACAAGAGTCAGAACACAAAGCGTAGCGGCAAGTGGTATGCCCGAGCAGTACCTATGGCCATGGTGAACACCCGTCAGTTGGCAGAGATCATGCAGCGTAACTGTACGGTGAAGAAGTCGGATATCCTGGCAGTATTGGACGAGTTGGTAGAGACCATGCGCGACCAGATGCAGGACGGCAAGCGCATCAAGCTGGATGGCTTCGGTTCGTTCAAGATCGGCATCGAGTGTACGGGTTCCCGTTCTGCAGAGGCCTTCAAGGTGGCCGACAACATCACTGGCATGCATGTGGTATTCACCCCTGAGCGTACCCACGACCAGGCAGGCAACCGCGTGAAGCAATTCTTGCAGGGCGCCAAATGTGAGGAGTTGCCCGTGAACGTGGTGCAGAAGCAGGCTCCCTCTGGAGATTAAAATTAACAAAAACCAAGAAAACCGCTTCTATGAGATGGTAGCTCTTTCAGAGCCTATGTGTCAAGTTGCATGCCGCTGTCTTTAAAAGCGAGCTTTACGCCAGCAACATACCACTCGTCACAGCCACTGTCGTGGCTACCATCTCCCAG
>JAILMS010000117.1 GCA_024692385.1 Prevotella sp.
TCACGGGAGCCTCGACAGTGAGATGAAGCTTTAGAGGATAAGGTTGCAGTTGGTGGTTTGGGTCTTGCTGCAGCTCGAAAACGAAGGCCAAAATAAGCATGTAGAAAGCGTATGGTTTCCCTGTTTGGACGAGGGTTCGACTCCCTCCAGCTCCACCACTAAACACTAACGACTTATGGATTGGATGAATATTGGAGCAACTGTTTTGCTCGTCATTATTGGCATCGCCATTTACGTTAACAAGAGAAAAACCGAAGATGAGTAGATGCTCTTTCTTCCTTCTAAAGGGAGATTTACACTAGGATGAGGCTGCTCATAATGTAGTCGCTGACAAACAGCCCTTTGCGAGTCAGTGCCAAATGATTGTCGATGATGTGTAACAAACCATCATCGATATATTTTTGTGCCTCTTTCATGCAGTAGTGCTTGTGACGTTCTGAGATAGTGGTAAGATCCAGCCCGTCGCTGGTACGCAGAGCAGTAGTGATACAATCATTATAGTGCGTGTCGTTGTCAATCTCTTCGTATTCACAAGGCCTTTCGCCATGTTCAATACTGTCTATATATTGCTTAATATCACTCACATTCCATGAGCGTTTCTTTCCATCGTAGCTATGAGCAGCAGCACCTACTCCAATATAAGGTATGTCTTTCCAATAGCTGCTATTATGAAGTCCCCTCCAACCTTCCCCCATAGGGGAGACTTTTGCAAAGTTAGAGATTTCGTAGTGCTCGTAGCCTGCCGCCTCCAGCTTATCCAGCAGCAACTCATACATCTGGCGCTCTAGCTCCTCGTCGCAGGGAATCAGGGGGGAAGTTTTTTGACTGCTACCAATCAAACAACCAGTCTCCATGATTCTTGCCAGTGGAGTCCCTTCTTCTATGGACAGGCAGTAGGCAGAGATATGCTCTACGTTGAGCGTCAGGGCAGCGTCAATGTCGTGTTCCCAGTCCTCTAAGGTCTCATTAGGAAAACCATACATCAGGTCGATGCTGATGTTATGAATGCCAGCATCTCTCAGTATCTTGACAGCCTGTTCTACCTGGCTGGCTGTGTGACGACGGTGCAGAAATCGCAGACGCTCGTCGTTGAAGGTTTGTGCCCCCATGCTCACACGATTGATACCTAACTGCCGAAGCTCAGCAGCATACTCAACAGTCACGTCGTCAGGATTCATCTCTATTGTCACTTCTTCCGCTTGGTTCTTATATACCTTATTTATATATAAGAAGATTTGCCGCAGTTGTGGCTGGGTTAGTTGGCTGGGTGTGCCACCACCCAGATATATGGTGTTTATTGCCTCCTTCTTTGATGAGGGGGCAGGGGGGAGCCCCCTCATTTCCATCTCTCTGCATACCGAATCCACATACCGCTGTTGCAGTTCGGCATGTGTCGTTGAGTAGAAGTTGCAGTAGATGCAACGACTCACACAAAACGGAATATGGATGTATAAACCTGCCATGGTATATGCTATGAGACTGCAAAATTACTAATAAAGTTTAATATTTAGAAGTTTTCGATTGTTTTTTGCTCGAAAATGTCTAACTTTAGCGTCCGATAACCGAAACAAAAATAAACAAAAGCAATAACCTAAAAACAATAAGCCTTATGAAAGTTTATCAAACTAACGAGATTAAGAACATTGCGCTGCTTGGCAGTGCGGGTAGCGGCAAGACTACTCTTGCCGAAAGTATGGTTTATGAAGCAGGTATCATCAAGCGTCGCGGTACCGTAGAAGGAAAGAACACCATGAGCGACTACTTCCCAGTAGAACAGGAGTACGGCTATTCGGTGTTCTCTACTGTTTTTCATGTAGAGTGGAATAACAAGAAGCTGAACATCATCGACTGCCCGGGTAGTGACGACTTTGTGGGTGGAGCTATCACGGCGCTGAACGTCACCGATCAGGCTGTGCTGCTCATCAATGGTCAGTATGGTCCTGAGGTGGGTACGATGAACGCCTTCCGCAATACTGAGAAGTTGAAGAAGCCCGTTATCTTCCTCGTGAACCAGCTGGATCGCGACAATTGCGACTTCGACCAGATTCTGGCTCAGCTGAAGGATGTATATGGTCCTAACTGTGTTCCCGTGCAGTATCCTATCCAGACGGGTGCAGGCTTCAATAGTGTTATTGACGTGCTGCTGATGAAGAAATATTCATGGAAGCCCGAGGGTGGCGCGCCTATCATTGAAGACGTGCCTGCCGACCAGTTGGAGAAGGCCAAGGAGTGGAAGGCTAAGCTCGTGGAGGCTGCTGCCGCCGGCGACGATACGCTGATGGAGAAGTTCTTCGAGAGTGAGGACCTCAGTGAGGACGAGATGCGTGAGGGTATCCGTAAGGGCCTCGTAACACGCTCTATCTTCCCTGTATTCTGCGTTTGTGCAGGTCGTGATATGGGTGTTCGCCGTCTGATGGAGTTCCTCGGCAATGTGGTGCCTTTCGTTAGTGAGATGCCTGTCATCAAGAATGCTGCCGGCAAGGATGTTCCTGCTGATGCTTCAGCTACCACATCACTTTACTTCTTTAAGACGGGTGTGGAGCCACACATCGGTGAGGTGCAGTATTTCAAGGTAATGAGTGGTGTTGTGAAGAGTGGCGACGACCTGACGAATGCTGATCGTGGCTCTAAGGAGCGTCTGGGCACTATCTATGCTTGTGCTGGTGCTAACCGCATCCCCGTTGACGAGTTGCGTGCCGGTGATATCGGCTGTACTGTGAAGCTGAAGGATGTGAAGACTGGTAATACGCTGAACGGCAAAGACCTTGAGCAGAAATTCAACTTTATTAAATACCCTAACTCTAAGTTCTCTCGTGCTATCAAGGCCGTCAACGAGGCTGAGACAGAGAAGATGATGGCTGCCCTGCAGAAGATGCGCCAGGAGGATCCTACATGGGTTGTAGAGCAGTCTAAGGAGTTGCGCCAGATTATTGTTCATGGTCAGGGTGAGTTCCACCTGCGTACCTTGAAGTGGCGTATGGAGAACAACGAGAAGATTCAGATAGAATATCAGGAGCCTAAGATTCCATATCGTGAGACGATTACGAAGATGGCTCGTGCCGACTATCGTCATAAGAAACAGTCGGGTGGTGCCGGCCAGTTTGGTGAGGTGCATCTGATTGTGGAACCCTATACTGACGGTATGCCTGATCCAACTTCGTTTACTATCGGCGGTCAGGAGTTCAAGATGAATATCAAGTCGAAGGAGGAGAAAGACCTGGAGTGGGGTGGTAAGCTCGTCTTCATTAACTCGGTTGTTGGTGGAGCCATCGATATGCGCTTTATGCCCGCCATCCTGAAGGGTATTATGGAGCGTATGGAGCAGGGCCCATTGACGGGTTCTTATGCTCGTGATGTGCGCGTCATCGTCTATGACGGTAAGATGCACCCCGTAGACTCTAATGAGTTGTCGTTCATGCTGGCTGCACGCAATGCCTTCAGTGCTGCCTTCAAGGAGGCCGGTCCTAAGGTGCTGGAGCCTATCTACGACTTGGAAGTACTCGTTCCTGCCGACTATATGGGTGATGTGATGAGTGACCTGCAGGGTCGCCGAGCTATTATCATGGGTATGGACTCAGAGAATGGTTATCAGAAGTTGACTGCCAAGATTCCTCTGAAGGAACTTGCCAGCTACTCTATCGCTCTGTCGTCGCTGACGGGTGGCCGTGCATCGTTCACCACAGCGTTCAGCAGCTATGAGCTTGTTCCTAACGACATCCAGCAGGAGCTCATCAAGCAGCATGAGGCAGAGATGAAGGACGAAGACTAATGCAGCGACTGCTAGCAATCCTTCTACCGCTCTGTATACTGGCCTGTTCAGACGGAGTCAGTGTGCAGAGCGGCACTATTTTCCCACAGGATGTGGAGCTGTTGCCTGGCGATGTAGTGTTTCGACGTGGTTCTGGTGTAACCAGTCAGGCTGTGTTGATGGCAGAGAAGGGCGGTACCTATTCGCATGTGGGCATTGCCGTAGATTCGGCAGGAGTGGTCATGGTGGTTCATGCCGTACCTTATGAAGATGAGGAAGACCGCGTGAAGATGGAGCATCCCAACGACTTCTTTGCACCATCGAAAGCACAGAAAGGGGCTGTCTATCGACATCGTGATAACGAGACAGCTCGTCAGGCTGCTGAGGCAGCTGCGAGGGTGTATCAGCGTGGTATAGCATTTGACCATGACTATGATGCAGACGACACAACAAAGATGTATTGTACGGAACTGGTTATCTTTGCTTACGGTAAGACAAGACATCCATTGTCGAATATTCGTAGCCACCACCTGCATCTGGTGGGTTTTGAGAGCAACTGCTTTCTGCCTTCTGACCTGCAGCACTGTAAGGATTTACAGCAAGTAACCATGTTTTAACGTTAAACATTAAGCATTAAAAATAACTCATTAAAACCAACAGAAAAATGAAAAAGCTATTATCTTTTGCAGCAGTTTGTCTCTTTGTGCTGACGCTATACTCATGTAGCTCTGAGACGACACCTGAGGACGTGACGACTAAAGCTATCAATTGCATTATCGACAAAGACTACGAAGGCTATATCAACATGATGCTTTTCCAGAAAGAGAAAAGCGATGAGGATAAAGCACAGCTGGCGGCTCTTGTCAGGGAGAAAATGGACAAGGAGATGGAGAAGAAGCAGGGTATCACTGATTATGAAATCGGTACTGCTACCATCAAAGATAATAGTGCCATTGTTCCTTATAAGCTGACCTACGGTGATGGCGAGATTAAGGAGGATAGCATGAAATTGATTAAGAACGAGAAGGGAGAATGGATGATAGACTCTGGTAAGTAAAGAAGATATGAGAAAGAGGGCAACCACATTGGGTTGCCCTCTTTTGCTTAATAGATATGTGAATCTACTATTTTAGCAGTTCTGCAGCTTCGTCCGTCAGATAGGGCTTCACATCCTCGTAAGATATACAGAAGTTGGGCATGCCGACAGCATAAGGACCAATTTCGTACTGCTGATAAAGGAATAGAAGACCTTCCTTGCTGAAGGTGGGAGCAAACTGTGGCACTGGGATGTGGTTGACATCCGGCACATTTTGTAGGATATTTGCTAACTCCTCGTCTGTGATTCTCGTATCTTGGAACTCAGAGAAGTAGTCTTTTACCCCCTCCTTGATAAGCTGGAAGAGACCTGCACTCTTCGTGTTGCGAAAGAGGTTTTGGTGCTTGATGCTGAACGTGTCAGTATTCTTGTTATACACCGTCTCGTAGCCAATTTTTCTTCCAGTGGTCTTGCTGATAGTAGTACCAGCGGAAGTGGCATAACCGTGGGCACCGCCTGTGTAGCCTTCCGTATTATAAGAATAGGTGACGTAGGTGCTGCTCTCTTCCGTGATAAAGACGCGCTGATAGCTGCTATAGAGCATACCACCATCGTCTTGCCGGTACTGACGGTCTTCCTTCCACATGGTCACCAGCTCGTTATACTGCTTTTGAGCAATCTTTTTTAGTGCCGCCTTGATATCTGTGTAATTCTTAATATCCAGCTCTTTCGTAATGTATTGGCGGACACCCTGCACTAGCGTGTCGTTGCCAGCCATAGGCCAGTCTACACTGACGTGTACCTCTACCATGCTGTCTTTCAGTTCAACACCGATGCTGTCAGTCTTTAGTAGAGCTCTCTCATTGGCAATGACGGTGCTGTCGATGCTGAGTGAATCTGCATCCAAACTGCTGTCTGTAGAAGCACGATGGCCGCAAGCGGTTAACGCTGCGGCCATCGCTATGGTCATAAAAAGACTTTTCATCTTTTAAACGTTCAACGTTTTACGTTAAACATTCAATTACTCGCCCTTGATAGCTGCTACACCAGGAAGCACCTTACCCTCGATGGCCTCAAGCAGAGCACCACCACCAGTAGAAATGTAAGATACCTGATCAGCGAGACCGAACTTGTTAACACAAGCTACAGAGTCACCACCACCAATCAGAGAGAAGGCACCGTTCTTAGTAGCCTCAGCGATAGCGTCACCAATGGCACGTGAACCTGCGGTGAAGGCGTCGCACTCGAATACACCTGCAGGACCGTTCCACAGAATGGTTTTAGCACCCTTGATAGCCTCGGCGAATGCCTTCTGGCTCTCAGGACCAGCGTCAACACCCTCGAAACCAGCGGGAACCTTGTTGGCAGGACATGTGATAATCTCAGCGCCAGCCTTTACGCTCATTGTACCGAAGTCGAGACCGTTGGTAGCTGTGCAGTCTGAACCGAGAACGAGCTGAACGCCGTTCTTCTTAGCCAACTCCTCAACGCCCAGAGCAACATCCAGCTTGTCGAGCTCAACGATAGACTCACCAATCTCACCGCCATGAGCCTTAGAGAAGGTGTAGGTCATACCACCGCAGAGGATGAGCTTATCAACCTTACCGAGCAGGTTCTCGATGATACCAATCTTAGAAGATACCTTAGAACCACCCATGATAGCAACGAAAGGACGCTTGATGTTAGAAAGTACGGCGTCAACAGCCTGAACCTCCTTCTCCATCAGCAGACCGAGCATCTTGTTGTTAGCGTCGAAGTAGTC
>JAILMS010000121.1 GCA_024692385.1 Prevotella sp.
TACACCAACTATCAATATCTCTGCGAGTTGTCAAGCGACAACCTTATCGACAATAATGCTCCTCACCTGCCCTCAAGTCCTAACGACAAGCAGGTAGAGAACCATTACAACTATCCTTCTAGCGCGCGTTGGAATGATGAGATTTTCCGTTTTGAAAATGCAGCATCAGCAACTTACTCAGACCAAGAGTCTCCTGGTCGAGTTTGGGAAGGTTGGTTCAACTCTATCGCAAGCGTTAATGCTGCGCTAGAGGCCATCGACAAGATTGCAGCCAAGCAGGGTATTACAGATAAGAAGGACTATGGCAAGCTTTCAGCTAAGTTGCGTGCTGCCTATGGTGAAGGTCTGCTACTACGTGCTTACGACCATTTCATTTTGGCAAATATCTTCGGACAGGCATATAAGGATGAGGAGACTAGTGCCAACGAAATCAGTCTTCCTTACGTTACTGAGCCTGAGACTCAGCTGGTAAAAGACTACAAGCGTTTGTCTGTTAAGGAGATGTATGACCACATCATCGCCGACATGGAAGAAGGTCTGAAATATGTAAGTGACAGCTACTATGAAGCTCCAAAATATCACTTCAATACGCAGGCTGCTCATGCTTTCGCTGCTCGCGTTTATCTGTATCACCACAATTGGGATAAGGTTATCGAGCATGCCAATGCAGTATTAGGAACCGACGATGCTAATCTGCTGCGCATGAGCATGGACTATTCTGTATTTACAAATTGTGCTTCTGCTGACGATTATGCTAATGCATGGCAAAATCCTTCACTGAACAACAACTTGATGTTGCTTGACACATACAGCTCATATGCTCGAATCATCTTTGGCTATCGTTATAGTCTTGCTGGTGAAGCAGCTAGTTTGGCAATGATGGTACGTACCAACAGCCAGTTGTGGAGCGGTTATATTGTAACACCTATCGCTGTTGTAAGCGGTATGCTCTTCAGCTCTTCAAGCCACGACTATGGTTACTTCTCTTGTAAGATTCAAGAGCAGTTCCAAATGACAGATAAGATTGCACGTACAGGTTATGTTCACCAGATTATTCGTGCCTTCACAAGTATGGACTTGCTGCTGGATCGAGCAGAGGCTTACATCATGAAAAAAGACCTCACAAATGCTAGCCACGACCTGCAGGCATATTGGAACAACTCTATTGAGACCTTCTCAGATAAGGACAAGGAGAGTTATTATCCTAAATACATCAAGAAGCTCACAGACGACATCTTGAAGACTAACTTCAGCAACACAGCTTCTTCTAAGAAGCCTAACTGCTTTGACAACTGGGACTTCTTGTCAGAGAACATCTCTTCAAGCGTCAAGGTCAGTGCTGATGCAGTTCCTTACATGAACTGTCTGAACGACTTCCGTCGCTTCGAGAATAGCTTCGAAGGTATTCGTTTCTTCGACCTGAAGCGTTGGGGTATGGAGTGGACTCACTACTATGACTTGGACAAGATTCCATACGTAATGAAAGGTATTGACACCCGCCGTGCACTTGAGGCACCTTGGGAGGCTTTGGCTAATGGTGCAGGTTCATCACGTCCAGTATATAACAAAGAGACGAACAACAAAGCTCAGCAAGAGCTGCGTCGTCCTGCCGAGAAAGATCTTAGAATCAAAGAATAAAGAAGGAGGCACACAAATATGAAGAACAAACTGAATATACTTATCTTAGCTGCCGTAGCATTGGCAACTATCAATATGGCTTCGTGTACTAAGGACGACTTGGGACCATCTATCTTTGACACCAAAGAGTATCCCCTTGATCGCAACCTTTACACATTCCCACTTGATACCTTTGTAAAGGTAAACTTCTTGGAGCCATACAATATGAAGTTCTTATATCGTATGCAGTACATATCATCTGATAAGGATAAGAACCTCACACCTGCCAGCTATGAAAATAGCTGTAAGCTGGCTGTACTGACCAAATATTTGTGGTATGATGCTTACAAAGATGTTGCAGAGAATGGAAATACATTCTTGAAACTCTATAGCCCACGCATCATCCATGTCATTGGTTCTAAGAGCTTGAATACTTCATCTGGTACAGAGACCTTGGGTGTTACAGAGGGTGGTACCAAAGTTACACTGAACCGTGTAAACTATCTTAACCCTTCGGACATTGACGATATGAACGAATATTTCTTCGAAACCATGCACCACGAGTTCGGACACATCTTGGACAACAACAAGTTGCACCCCACCACGTTCAACCTACTCAGCAATGGTCACTACAATGCTGCTGGTTGGAGCGAGACACCCGACTCTGTAGCTCATAGCTTGGGATTCGTTAGCCCCTATTCTTCTGCTTCTTACACAGAGGACTGGGTAGAAACACTTGGTCGCTACATCACTCGCGACTCTCTCGCAATGGAGAAAATGTATGGTACTGCCGAATACGAATGGGAGATTATTGACCTTGAAGATAAGAATGGTGATGGTGACAAGGATTTGTCTGACTATTCATATATGACTAAAGGCACTGTAGACATTGACACCATCGGATATCTCAAGATTGATGAATCCGGCAATGGTGAGCACAAGGTTTATCGTCGTGTTTGCGAACGTGACCAGAACGGCAACGTAGTCAAGGACGAGAATGGACAGCCTAAGTGGGTAAAGAACACATTGGGTGCTAAGCAGCTCATCGAGCAGAAAATTGATTATGTTCGCAAGTATATGAAGGAGCAGTTTGGTATTGACCTTGATAAGCTGCGCGACCTCATTCAGGCAAAGCAGTTCCGTAAGGGCGATGACGGTGAGTTCCTCACAGAAGAATTCTACAATCCTACCACCAAGCGTATGGATAAGAAGATGGTCAATGCCATCGTATATTCTGAAGGTGGAAAGACCGTTCTTGATACCCTGCTTGATGAGCTAAACAAATACAAAGAGCTGCAGAATAAGTAATCTATAATAACGACACAATATGAACAACAAGATATTATCATACATGATGGCTACGGCATTGGCTTTAGGCTTTGCCGCATGCTCACCAAGTGAGGAAGACGACATCTTCGATCATTCAGCAGCTGAGCGCCTCAACATGATTAGTGGCGAATACTCTGCCCGTCTTACCGATAGCAAGGGTGGTTGGGTAATGGAGTATTACCCATACACTGACAACGAAAATCTCATTACAGGTGTGGGTTATCTCATCATGAACCGCTTCAATAGCGATGGTTCTGTTTACACCATGATGAAGAACAAGGCTTCTCACAATGAGAAATGGGAAGACACATCTTCATGGGAAGTTATCACCGACATGGGTCCAGTACTCTCATATAATACTTGGAACAAGTGTCTTGGTCGTTTCACTGACCCAATAGATATAGACCTGACCACAGACCGAAGTGAAGACGAAGCAGGTAAAGGATTCCAGGGCGATTATGAGTTTGTCATGGTTGACGTTCCAGAGAATGGAGACCATATCATGCTCAAAGGCAAGAAGCGTGGTCTCTACCAGCGCTTGACTCGTGTACCTGAAGGAACAGACTTCGAGACCTACCTCAACGATTTGAATTCATTCAATGAGAGCCACTTCAACAAGACAGACCTTTGGGAGCTGGATATGGTTAACAATGGCGTTAAGTACAAAATTAACCGTATGTACGATGGTAGCCCACGCGTATATCCTGCCGACAAGGACTCTGTGGCTTATGGTTGGTTGAGTCCATACCTCATCACAAAGTATGATGGAAAGTATCACCTGCGCTTCAAGGAAGCAATTGAAAAGAATGGTGAGAAGATGGAACAGGAGTTCGTTCTCAACGATGCTGATGAGAAGTTCTATGGTGTAGAGAATCCTGAGAATGTTATTTCATGCACTCCAGCTCACACCTTCTTCACAGATGCGCTGAATGATACACACCGCTGGCAGATGACAATGGCTTTGGATAAGTCAGACGACATCAAAGCTGCATTGGACGCTATGCTCTCAGAGATGGCAAGTGGTAGTGTAAAATATGGGTTGAACGGAAATGGCGACAAGAACAAGACTTTGACCTTCCGCAAGTCAGAAGATGAACTACAGTTCAGTATTACAGTTAAATTCCGTCGCAACAACAAGAATGCAACTTCTGAGTTGATTTATGCCTATAAGATGGAGAAGAGCGATGGACAGATTACGCTGACCTACTTAGGCGCACGTAATCCTGCCGCAGAGAGTTTCCTGTCTACATTCGCATCAGTCGGCACATTCTTGGAAAGTCTGAACGGCACCTATACCGCTGCCGGTATTCAGAACAGTTATAGCCTTCGCGAGCTGAAACTGACTTCTACAAACGACACTAATCATTGGTTTGACATTCAATATGCAAACTAATCCAACACATATTATTAATTAAATAACTTAGAATTATGAAAAAAGGTTTACTCATTTTTTCAGCCTTGACCTTCGGTATTCTCGCTGGTCAGGCACAAAATGTAAAAGCTCACAAGCTCAGTAAGGCTACAACAGCCCAGAAGGCTATGGTGAATCAGACTGCCAACAAGAAGATTGCAAACGCTTTTGCTCACCAGTTTGACAAGAACAAGGCTGCTACTCGCAGAGCAGAAGGCGCAGTAACTCCTATGTACTGCAACCCTGATGGTGCATTCTACTATGGACTTTCTGACGAGGGTTCTAACTTCATAAGTGCAAGAATGGTAACAGGTGCTTATGACAATGCAACCTTCGAGAACTATACTAGAGATGCCTCTAGAAATCCTATCAGCGATGTAACATGGAACTGGTTCTACAACGATGGTGATGAAGCTACTCCTAGTGCACAAGAGGTTGACGATAAGGGTAATCTGATTGCCCAGGCTTATGGTTTCATGCCTTTCCCAACTCTTACATACGGAAGCGACAGCTATGTTTTCGAGACCATCGACGAAGATGACGAGACTGCAGCTCCTGTATCTGCTTTCTGGGAGGCTGGTACTGCCGATATCGCAAGTTACGATTTCTCAAGTGGAGAGCAGACTGGTGGCGTTTACAATGCAATCGTCCAGCTTGGTTTCTATAGCGGTTTTGGTGAAGGTAAGGGTTTCACCTCTAACCAGACATTCTACAACTTGGATGATTATCAGACAACTAAGCAGTGGACTGATACAGGTAAGAAACTTACTGGTTTTGCAGAATATTTCGTAAAGCCTGTTAGCACAGTCTATACCGAAGGTATCACCTCTTGGTTCTGGACATCGAATCTAACAGAAGGACACCCATTTGATGGCAAGCAGCTTACTGCTACTATCTATACATTCACCAATGATGGTATGGTACCCTATGCTACTGCTATTGCCAAGGAGAGCGACGCTGTAGCTGTTGGAGCTAATGGTCTTTATCATATCGACTTCAAGTTCATTGAACAAGATCCTGTATTGGGTGAAGTTGAGTCACCTATCACACTGCCAGAAGAAGACTTTATCGTAATCCTTGAAGGTTTCGACCAGATTGCAGGTACATTCACTGCTCCATTTGCTGGCTGCGATGGATGGAATGGTTATGGTTACGCACTGTTGGAAGATGGTACTATCAGCACCATTGGTTATACTAACAACCCCTCAACACCACAGGTTAGCCTCTTCATCGGTTTCCGCGCTGCATTCCCTGTAGCACACTATGGCAGTGACAATATGGCTAAGGTTCTCTTCGAGGCTGAAGGTGGTCTGGGCGCAGGTATGTATGATGAAGAAGAGCAGAAGTTTGCTGGCTACGTTATGATTTCAAGCCTGACAGCTAAAGACAAGTGGAGTGAGGATGAGTGCCCAGAGTGGGTAACTTACGAGCTCGATGACCAATATATTGAGCAGTATGGTATCATGGTTGTTACTCTGAATGCAGAGGCTCTGCCTACTGGTGTTGACAGCCGTGAGGGTAAGGTTGTTCTTGACGTTTATGGTAAGAAGGTTGAGATTCCTGTTTACCAGGCAGCTGGTGCACTCACTGGCATCAACAACACTACTATGAAGGCTAACGTAAGCAATGGTCAGTTCTTCAACATGGCTGGTCAGCGTGTAAACAAGGACTTCAAGGGTCTCGTTGTTAAGGACGGTAAGAAGTACATCGCTAAGTAATCTCTTTAAGATATTACATACTTATACTATCGGGAGAGCCGTTTGGCCCTCCCGATTCTTTTTCTAAATAGTTTATGCGCAAAAACATGTAACCATATACCATAGCACCTCTCAAATACCGATGTACAGGGCGTTTGAGATATGGTATATGTTCATTCATCATATACCATACTTATACTATATTTATGCACTTTTAAGGGGCACAACTTTGTAATGAGGTCTATTGCCATACTGCAGATGCTCTATTCCCAGCTCTTTCATGGCAAATCCGATGTGAATTTTCGTGCTTCTATCACTCTTGATGCTGGGATATTCCATTTGGATGAGCTTCAGTATCTGCGCACTATTCAGCGTCTTTACCTTCTCACCCTCCTTAGGCTTTCTGAAGCAAACGCTGATAATCTCAGCAATATCCTTCTGCTCCACATAGTTCAGGTTCAGCTCCTGTATGCGTTTCACCTCCATATTGTTAAACCAGTAAGGCGCTTTCTGCTCCTTCACCTCATAGAGCACCTGAGCATACAACTGCTCATAGTCTATCTCGCCCGTGTTGTCAATCTGCTGTCCCTTAGGGATGGTCAGGCAGATATATCTACGACTACCTGTGGCATCCGTCAGCGGATGAGGATTGTTGGTGGTAGCGACGAATGAGGCATAACGGGGTTTGTCTTCCTGTGAGGCGCCATAGATGGGGCGACCATTCACCTTGCTCTTTGACAGTGTTTGCTTTAGGGCTGCATGCTGACTGGGACGGATGGCCTCCAACTCGTCAAGGTTTACCAGCAAGTTATTGGTCAGCGCCATCTCCTTGTCGAACTTATTCGAGAGGTTCAGATGGTCAAGGAAATACTCCCTCAAGTGAGCAGGCAGCAGGCGCTTTACAAAGGTAGTCTTTCCACAACCCTGTGCTCCAATGAGCGTGGGTACACATTCGTTGCCATGCAATGTATCCATCTGCAACCAGTGGGCCACAGCCGAGCGCAGCCAGATGGCAAAGAAGGCATGCTGTTCGGTGGTGATGCCAGGCAGTCGGGAGAAGAGCTTAGCCACATGGTTCTGTCCGTCCCATTTGGGCAGACTGTCGAGGTACTCCTTAATAGGATTATGTTCCGATACCTCTTCAGAGTGAATCAGCTCCATGATCTCCGTCTTGGGATTGCCCTTTTCGCAGATGTTCTCACGTCTGGCGCGAATCACGATACTGTTCAGCGCCTCCTGAGTGAGCACCCTGTATTGGGGCTCTTCTGCAGGAAGGCTTGCAAACTCTACCTTTCCGCTCAGCACATTGCGACGCAACAGGTAATTGTCGTTCAAAAACTGCTCTGTCTCCAGAGTCATCATTTGCGAAGCAGCCAGTGCCTCGCCTTTCAAAGTGTAATTGTTTGTCATTGATTATTTTATTATTAAAGGTTTAATATTAATGTATCTCATTATTCTACAAC
>JAILMS010000159.1 GCA_024692385.1 Prevotella sp.
ATAGCGTAGATGGCCATTGTCATAAACCATGCGCCACTTGCCTCTGGAGTGTTGATGATAGCTTCTCCGTCAGCAGTCTTTGGTGCGAAGAAGGCAACAACGAGGGGGATACCTGATGCTACGCAGAGTCCACCGACATTGGCCAGGAACATACGAACACTGGTTAGAGTGGTAATCTCGTCAGTATCACGTGTCAGTGATGAGTTCAGAGCGCCATAAGGTACGTTGATCAATGTGTAAAGCATTGACATACCTACATAGGTGATATAGGCATAAATCAATGATGGTGCAAAGTTGTTCCAGAAACACAGAATGGCGAAGCCCGTCAAGGGGATACCGCCAAGAACGAGGTAAGAACGATACTTACCCAGTTTGGGGTTGTGTTTGTCAACATAGGTTCCCACCAAGGGATCCCACAGTACATCGACCAGGCGGACTACCAAGAACATGGTGGCAGCATCAGCGGGATCGAGTCCGTAGATGTTGGTGTAGAAGAACAGCAAATACATGCTGATAGTTTGATAAATCAGGTTCTGTGCCAAGTCGCCAGAACCAAAGCCAATACGCTGTAGCCAAGATAGTTTGTAAAATCCTTTGGCTCCTTGAGTTTCGTTAGGTGTCATTGTTTTTTGAGTTATGTATATAATTTTTGTGCAAAGTTACTCTTTTCTGATGAAATGGACGTTTCTGCATGTTACAAAAACTACATTATTTGTAGCAAATATGGAAAAAACTCGTTTTCCTTTTGCATTTCGCTCACTAATTCGTACCTTTGTCGTCGCAATTAATCATAACACACTCATGAGAAAATCATTTCTTCTTCTATTGGTTCTGGCAGGTTTTTCTGTAGCCAATGCCAAGGTAGTATTACCACAATTGTTTCAGTCAGGTATGGTTCTTCAGCGTGGCAAGCCCATTCCTATTTGGGGTAAGGCAGATGCTCAGGAACAGGTTGTTATCCGTTGGCAGAATAAACAATATTCTACTGTTGCTAATGCCCAGGGCCGTTGGCGCATTGATTTACCAAAGACCAAAGCCGGTGGACCATATACGCTGACAGTGGGAGATATTGAGTTGAAAGACGTATTGGTCGGTGACGTGTGGCTTTGTTCCGGACAGTCAAATATCGACGTGACCATTGAGCGTGTATATCCTCAATATGTCGATGAAATCGACCATTTTGATAATTCTTCCGTCCGTTTGTTCCGTGTTCAGAACGAGACAAACGCTCATGGTGTGCAGGACGATATCCGTCCAACAACGATTAATTGGAAGCCTTTGACCAAGCAGAATGCATGGCTTTTCTCAGCATTAGGTTCGTTCTTAGGTAAGCGTATGCAGGAGAAGACGGGAGTTCCTCAGGGTATTATTGTTAATAGCTGGGGTGGTACACCTATTGAAGCATGGCTACCCGCGGACAGTTTGGCAAAAGACTATCCACAACTGTTGCAGAAGACTCGTCTATATGATAATAAGGAATATGTGGCTGCTCAGATGAGGGCTAATAACTTCGCTGATCGTCGCTGGAACGAGATGCTTGATCAGCAGGATGAGGGTATATCCAACCACTTTACAGCACTTAACTACGACGATGCCTCTTGGGCAACCATCGATCAGAACAGTTGGAGTTGGCGTGGTACAGGCAGCACATGGCTGCGCCAGCATATCCAGATAGACAAGGCACATGCCGGCCAGCCTGCCCGTTTGTTGTTGGGCACTCTATTCGATGCCGACATTACCTACGTTAATGGTCAGCAGGTAGGACGTACTTACTACCAGTATCCTCCTCGCCGCTACGACATCCCTGAGGGCTTGCTCCGCGAAGGTGATAACGTCATTACCATCCGCTTTATTAATAAATATGGTATGGCACACTTCATTCCTGAGAAGCCTTATATGTTGTGTTTTGGTGCTGACCGCTTCAGTCAGAATCCGATGCCAAAGGATGTTATCGCACTGGGCAACAAATGGCTGCATCATGCAGGTGCTGAGATGCCTTCATGCCCCAGTGGTGATGTGTCTTTGCAGAACATGCCCACCACGCTGTATAATGCCGTGCTCTATCCCTTGGCACCTTATGCGCTGAGTGGTATCGTGTGGTATCAGGGTGAGTCGAACACAGGTAATCCTGCTCCCTATGGCGATTATCTCCGCAAGTTGATGGGCAGCTGGCGTGCGCTGTGGCAGGATGCTTCTCTGCCTTTCTGCATCGTACAGTTAGCTAACTATGATGGCAGACAACAAACAGCCTATCCTCGTCCTATCACTCCTCAAGTAAATCCTACGAATAGTGGTTGGGCACAGTTGCGTGAGGCTCAGCGTCAGGCAACGATAGGTGACGAGTTTGCCGAGACAGCTTGTATCATCGATCTTGGTGAGACAGTTGATATCCATCCTTTGCGCAAGAAAGAGGCTGCTGAGCGTGTGGCCCTTTGTATGGACCGTTTGGTTTATGGTAAGACGGTAGCGCTGTCTCCTCAGCCAGTAGGTCATTCTGTTAAGGATCAGACTGTAGCCGTTATCTTCGACCAGCCAATGCGTGAGGGAGTGGCTTATGAGGTTGAGGTAGCGGGTGATGACAAGCGTTTCGTGAATGTGGAGGCTACCGTCAAAGGTGCCGAGGTGCGCTTCCAGTCGCCTATATCACAGCCCGTTTATGTACGCTATGCCTGGAAAGACGCTCCGCGTGCCAGTATCTGCAACAAGACTGGTCTCCCCGCTATGCCTTTTGAATACAAGCTTACCCGTTAGTTCTCTGAATCGATGGAACAACTGCTGCACTACTGCTGGAAGCACAAGATGTGGCCATTGGAGGGATTACAAACCACCGATGGGCGAGAGGTCGTCGTGATAGACCCAGGACTGCATAATCGTAACAGCGGTCCCGACTTCTTCAATGCCAAGGTGAAGATCAATGGCACACTGTGGGTGGGCAATGTGGAGATTCACGACAAGTCCAGCGACTGGTATTTGCATGGTCATCAGCATGATGAGCATTATAATAATGTAGTGTTGCATGTGGTGGGCATAGCCGACCGGGAGGTAGAAACGCTGGCTGGTGATTTCGTGCCGCAGATGGTATTGCCTATTCCTTCTTCCGTTCATGATAACTATGCAGAGCTACTGGGTACGGATGCTTACCCTCCCTGCTATCGTATCATTCCTACACTGACACGTCTTACCATTCATTCGTGGATGGCTGCTCTGCAGACAGAACGTTTGGAACAGAAGACGGTTGCTATTCAGCAGCGTGTCAAGGATGCCGGAGGCTCATGGGAAGATGCCTATTTCCAAACGATGGCTCGCAACTATGGTTTCGGTATCAATGGAGATGCTTTTGAGGAGTGGGCGCGACATATCCCTTTGCAGGCTGTTGGCAAGCATCGTGATGACCTATTCCAGATAGAGGCTATCTTCATGGGACAGGCGGGACTGCTGGAACTGTCAACTATTCCAGAGCGCTATCAGCAGCAAGCACTTAATGAGGGATACTTCACCAAACTGCGCAATGAATATCAGTATCTGGCTCACAAGTTCTCATTGAAGCCGATGGATGCCAGTCTTTGGCGCTTCCTACGATTGCGTCCACAGAACTTCCCGCATATCCGTATTGCGCAGTTGGCTAACTTATACTATCAGCGTAAAGCTGACCTCTCAGTACTCATTGACTGTCAGGATACAGTAGCGATGGCTGATATATTGCGTACCCAGGTGACTTCTTATTGGGAAACCCACTACACGTTTGGTTCTGAGAGCTTGAGCAATGCCAAGCACTTGTCACCGTTCTCCATCAACCTGCTGATGATAAACACCTGTGTGCCCATGCTCTTTGCCTATGGTCGCCACAGTATGAAAGAAGAACTCTGCGACCGTGCTTTCGATATTCTTGAGCAGCTGAAGGCCGAGAACAACCACATCATCCGTATGTGGAAGGAATGTGGACTTGATGTCAAGAGTGCTGGTGACTCACAGGCTTTAATCCAACTAAAGAAAGAATACTGCGACAAGAAAGACTGTCTGCGTTGTCGCATAGGTTATGAATATTTAAAACGATCATGAGTAAATACATTTTTGAAACGCGCATGGAAGTGCGTGACTATGAGTGCGACATTGAAGGTATTGTCAACAACGCCAATTACCTCCACTATACGGAGCATACGCGCCACCTCTTCCTGAAACACTGTGGCCTGAGCTTTGCCGAGATGCACGAAAAAGGTGTCGATGCCGTTGTGGCACGTATGAACCTACAATACAAGACACCATTGCGCTGCGACGATGAGTTTATCTCTCGCCTGTGGATGGAGAAGCAGGGCATCAAATATGTCTTCCATCAGGATATCTTCCGTGCTTCTGATGAAGCGCTTTGTTTCCGTGGAGATATCACCCTTGTATGTTTGGTAAATGGTCGCCTGTCAGGCAGTGAGGACTACGACCGTGCCTTTGCTGCCTATTTATAATATGAAAGAACAAGAAATAGTCAATAAGATATTTGAGACCATTATCTTCGATCTGGATGGTACATTGCTAGATACCTTGGGCGATTTGGCTGCATCCGTCAATTATGCCTTGCAGGTTCATCAGATGCCTACACATACTATTGACGATGTTCGTCGCTTTGTTGGTAATGGTGTGCGACTGTTAATGGAGCGTGCCGTTCCTGATGGGGCTGCCAATCCACAGTTTGAAGAGACTTTTGCAACCTTCCGTCAGCACTATATGGAGCATTCACTGGATACTACGCGTCCCTATGACGGCATTCTAGAGATGTTGTCCGCTCTGCGTTGTCGTGGTTATCGTACGGCAGTTGTCAGTAATAAGTTTTATGCAGCCACGCAGGAGTTGTGCCGTCATTTCTTTGCTGACAGTATTGAGGTAGCTATTGGTGAACATGAGGCAGAAGGCATCAGAAAGAAGCCAGCACCAGATACCGTCAACGAGGCTTTGCGACAGTTGGGCGTGAGTCGTGAGCATGCTGTTTATGTAGGCGATAGCGATGTTGATATAGCCACGGCAAAAGCCAGCGGTATGCCCTGTATCAGCGTGTTGTGGGGCTTCCGTAATCGCCAGTTTCTGTTAGAGCATGGTGCTACTACCTTTATCAGTCACCCTGAAGAACTACTCACCCTGATATGATGGAGCAAGAAGAGATATACTATACGGTGGCGTTGACGCGCATGACTGGCTTTAACTTCCAGACGGCATTGTTGCTCTATCAAACTTTGGGAAGTGGACAGGCCGTCTATGAGCATCGTAATGAGATTGGTGACGTATTGCCTGACAGTACTCCGCGACTGAGGGAATCCATGAAGCACTGGGACGACGCTCTCAAGCGTGCTGCTGCTGAGATGGAGTTTATGCAGAAGAGTGGCATCAAGCCCCTCTGCATGAATGATCCTGACTATCCACAGCGTTTGCGTGAGTGTGCTGATGCTCCCCTTGTCTTATATTATAAAGGTAATGCCAATCTCAACCAGCAATATGTTATTGATATTGTTGGAACGCGCCGCTGTACTACCTATGGTCAGGATATTATTGCCCGCTTCGTCAGCGATCTCCGTCAGTTATTTCCAAATATGTTGATAGTGAGCGGACTGGCCTATGGCATAGATATTTGTGCCCATCGTCATGCGCTTAAACAGGGATATGATACGGTAGGTGTATTGGCACACGGCTTAGACCAGATTTATCCATACGCTCATCGTGCAACGGCTATAGAGATGCTGAAGCAGGGGGGCCTGCTGACGGAGTTTATGTCGCAGACCAATGCCGACAAGCCCAACTTTGTACGTCGAAACCGTATTGTGGCAGGCATGAGTGATGCTACTATCTTGGTGGAGAGTGCTGCCAAAGGTGGTGGTCTTATTACCTGTGATATTGCCCGTAGCTATAATCGTGATGTTTACGCTTTCCCTGGTGCGGTGAACATGCCTTATAGTGAGGGTTGTAACAATATGATTCGCAACAATACTGCCGCTCTTATCACTTCAGCTGAAGACTTTGTTGAGGCTATGGGATGGAAGCAACAGTGTGAGAAGCCTGCGGCTGTGGAGCGCCAACTATTCCCTGAACTGACTGCCGATGAACAGCGTATTGTTCAGCTGTTGCAGCAAACCAACGACTTACAATTAAATATTATCAGTGTACGTGCCGAGATACCTGTCGGACAGTTGAGCGCCCTGCTCTTCTCTTTAGAGATGAAGGGCATTATCAAGCCTTTGGCAGGCGGCACCTATCACCTTATTCAATAATGCTATGAGTGTACAGATTGAACCCACATGGAAAGAACACCTGAACGAGGAGTTTGAGAAGCCGTATTTCCAGCAGCTGACGGGATCCGTTCGTCAGGAATATCAGGCAGGTACCTGCTATCCGCCGGGAAAGCTCATTTTTAATGCCTTCAATCTTTGTCCTTTCAATCAGGTAAAGGTAGTTATCATTGGCCAAGATCCTTATCACGAGCCTGGTCAGGCGCATGGTCTTAGCTTCTCAGTACAGGATGGCATTGCCTTTCCACCATCCTTGCAGAATATCTTTAAAGAGATACAGCAGGACTTGGGTATTGCCATTCCGACCAGTGGCAATCTGACACGTTGGGCAGAACAGGGTGTCTTACTGCTTAATGCTACACTGACTGTTCGTGCTCATCAAGCTAATAGTCATGCCTCGTTGGGTTGGCAGCAGTTTACGGATGCTGCTATCCGTGCGTTGGCTGCTCATCGTGAGCATCTGGTATATATGTTATGGGGTGGCTATGCCCGTTCTAAGGCTTATATGATTGACAAGCAGAAGAATCTGGTGTTAGAGTCAGTCCATCCCTCTCCTCTTAGTGCTAATCGTGGTGGCTGGTTTGGCCAGCATCAGTTCTCCCGCTGCAATGCCTATCTGCAAGAGAATGGTATGTCACCCATTGTCTGGTAATCTCAACTTTCAACTCTCAACTTTCATGAAGATTCCTCCTATATTAGACGTCAGCGGTGTGCTTATATCATCAGAAATTATCACAGAGTGTTTCTGTTGCGACTACGAGAAATGTAAAGGTATCTGCTGTGTAGAAGGCGATGCCGGTGCTCCTGTTACGATGGACGAGATTGCAGGTATTGAAGAAGCACTCGATACCGTGTGGTCTGACTTGTCGGCCTCGGCACAGAGTGTCATCGACAAGCAGGGTGTAGCCTATACCGATAAGGATGGCGAATTGGTGACAAGTATCGTACGTGGTAAAGACTGCGTATTTACTTGTTATGATGGCGATAACTGTCTGTGTGCTTTGGAAAGAGCCTACCGCAATGGTAAGACGCATTTCTGCAAGCCTATTAGCTGTTCATTGTATCCTATCCGAGAGAAGAACTTCGGCAACGGACTCATTGGATTGAACTACAACCGTTGGGATGTCTGTAAGGATGCCGTAGAAAAAGGGAAGACACTGGGCCTTCCCGTATATAAGTTTCTAAAGGAACCGCTCATACGTCGCTTTGGTGAGGCGTGGTATGAGGAGCTCTGCGAGGTGGCTAACCTTTTCGATACTCAGAAGGACTAACGCCTACATGCTCCTTGAAATACTTGCCTAAGAACGACTGATTGGGGAAATTCAGCTCTTCTGTAATCTCCTTGATGCTCTTGGGTGAGTTCTTCAGCAGTACGCGTATTTCCAGTACTACATAGCTGTCAATCCATTCGTTAGGTGTGCGCATGCTCACATGCTTTACAACTTCAGAGAGGTATTTGGCGGTGATATCCAACTGCTTGGCATACCAGCTAACGCGGCGCTCCTTGCGGAAGTTCTCCTGTAGCATGGAAATAAAGCGGGCAAAGATAACATCACTGCGGCTCTGCTTCTTGGCAGAACTCTGTTCTATGCGGTAAATCACGTCCGACATATCATAGAACATAGCCAGCAGTAAGGCCTGCACCACCTCTGTGCGATAGTGATGGCTCTCGTCACCAATCTTCTTGCGGATTGTCTGGTAATAGTTTTCGTAAGTCTGTATCTCTTGAGGAGTAAGAGATACCACAGGATTGTTCATAGAGAACAGCAAGAGCGATGACACATTCTTCACGTTCTGTACAAAACCATGATAGAACTGTGTGCTCAGCATGATGCACAGACACTCGAAGTCGTCTGATGCCGTGAAGTTGTCAACGATATGACGCTCTGAGATGAAGTACAGGTCGCCAGGGCGAACTGTCTGTTGGCGAGTGTCAATGTTATACGTTACTTGTCCTTTGCGGCATAGTGCCATCAGGATGAAGTTCATGCGCTCAGGCTCTTTAGAGACAGATGCATGATCAAACTGGTCTGCCAGTACCAAACCGTCTGTCAAATACAGGGCATTGCCCCACTTGCGGGCTTGCTCCAGAGTTGTGTCTATAATGTTTTTGTTTACCATGTCTTGACGGGCAATGTCTGCCCAGCTTTTAGTTTCAATGTTTTACTTTGGTTATTATATAGTAAGGTAACCTTGCATTTCTTTCTTGCTTTCAGTGTAGCCGAACGTACAGAGCCTCCTTTCCATTCGAAGCTGACCTCACAACCACCACGGGCGCAGAGTCCGCTGACTTCTCCCTCGCTCCACTGCTTCGGACAGGCAGGCAACAGCTCTATCGTTGCGTTACCCTTGTCATATGTCGACTGCATCAGCATTTCGCAGACACCAGCAGTTCCTCCGAAGTTACCGTCAATCTGGAAGGGTGGGTGAGCATCCATCAGATTAGGATAGGTTCCGCCACCACTTGAATAGTTTGGTGCTCCACCACGCTCTGGTGCTACGGGAGTCAGCAGCTTGCCGTATATCTGGTAAGCTTTCTCGGCATTGTGCAGTCGTGCCCATAGATTGATGCGCCAGCCTGTTGACCAGCCAGTCGTCTCGTCACCTTTCTGTATGAGTGTCTGTTCACAGGCTTTCTGCAACTCTGGCGCAGTGACATGATGGCCAGGATATAGTCCTATGAGATGGCTCTGGTGACGATGTGTAGGGTCTGGGTCTTCCCAGTCATAGTACCACTCGTTCAGGTCACCGTTCTTACCTATAGTATAAGGATGCAGCTTATCCAAGGCAGTCTTGTAGGCGGCGACATTGTCGCCGCAAAGAACTCCTGCTGCCACTACACTGAGCAATAGTTCGCGGATGATGGCGAGGTCTGCTGTACCGCCATAACACGTCACCCCGCGATAGCCTTTGTCTGTGACATATACATTCTCAGGTGATGTGGAGGGTGCTGTGATGAGCTCACCAGGATGGTTGGGGTTATCAATAAGCCAGCGCAAACAGAAGTCTGCAGCGCCCTTCATCAACGGATATGCGGTATTCTTTAAATAATTCTCGTCTTGCGTAAACAGGTAGCGTTCCCACAGTGTTTCTACGAGCCATGCGCCACCCATATTCCAACAGCTCCACATGGGACTCTCGCGTTTTTCTCCCACAGGGTTGGTCATTGCCCACAGGTCGCTGTTGTGGCTGGCGCACCAGCCCTTGTCTACACCGTAGAAATTCTTGGCGGTATAGCGGCCGTTCTCTGCCAGTGAATGGATGAAGCCGTCTAATGGTTCAGCCATCTCTGCTAGGTTGGCTACAAAGGCAGGCCAGTAGTTCTCCTCCAGATTGATATTCATGGTGTAGTTGCCACGCCAAGGTGACCATAGATGCGGAGTCCACAGGCCCTGCAGATTGGCAGGAACGCCCTTGGTGCGCGATGAGCTAATCAGTAGGTAGCGACCATATTGGAAATACAGCGTCTCTAAATAGCTACTCTCCTGTTTTCTGTGTAGCAGGAGATTAGTAGGAATGTTCAGGGCATTGTCATTCTGTGTTGCCGTACCTAATCGAAGCTGGAGGCGGTCGTAGTACTGACGATAGTCGTTGATATGTCGCTGTAGGAAGTCCTGATAGCTGTAATTCTTCGTATGCCAGATGTCATCGAGTGCCTTCTCCAGATAGGGTGCTCCCTCACTGACAGGATGGTGGTCAAAACCATTGTAGCTGGTGCGGTTGACAATATACACCACCACTTCCTCTGCGTCGCGGATGGTCAGCGAACTGTCGTTGGCCTCAATGCTTCCTCCCTTATTGTTGGCTTGTAGGATGGTGCAGAAGTGTACGCTCTCCATGGGGTCGCCTACGACGTGTCCTGTCTGTGTCAGTTGGTTACCCTTGGCTTTCACTTTGTGGGGTACCTGTGCTGTCAGCGACAAGCGGATGTTTACCTTTCCCGTCAAGCGAATGGCGATGAGGCTGTCGGGTGCTGAGGCGAAATATTCTCGTGTGATGGTTCTCCCATCACGAATATATTGGTCGTTTACCACTGCCGAGTCAAGGCTCAGCACGCGCTTGTACTTGCTAATCTTACCCTTCTCTTTATCTAAGTCTGTTATCAGCAGTGTGCCCAGCGGTTGGAAATTCGCTGAGTTATGACCCTCTACTTGTAGCTGTAAATGGTCGGCACGCGCATACTGCTCATTGAACAGTGCCTCTCTGATTTGTGGTATCCACTGGGCAGCGCCCTCACCCTCGTTATGATCTACGGGTTTTCCTGTCCATAACGTGATGTCGTTCAGGTAGATGAGACAGCTGTCAGCACCGCCATACACCAAAGCGCCGAGTCTGCCGTTACCAATGGGCAACGACTCCTCGAAATAATGCGCCGGACGGTCATACCACAGACGCATAGGTGGCTGATGCTGGGCGTGACATAAAGTACTGAAAAACAATGCCGCCACGAAAACAAGCTGTTTCATGACGGCAAAGTTACGAAAAATTGGTAGAAATGCCAAATTTATTTGTATTTTTCCGATGATGGCATTCTTTATTATTGTACGCTAAGTGTCTTCGACAGGGTGTCATCACTATTGCCACCAATCATGATGTCGAAGCGTCCAGATTCAAGTACGGGCTCGCCCTGTCCATTCAGGTATTGCAGATGCTCGCGGTCGATACAGAAGGTAACACGACGCTGTTCGCCAGCCTTCAGATGGATGCGCTGGAAACCGCGCAATTCCTTTACTGGGCGGGCAATAGAGGCAGCTTGCTGGTGGATGTAGAGCTGTACAATCTCATCACCATCGCGCTGACCATTATTGCTGACCACAATGCTGGCCTCTACAGAGCCGTCGGCAGCCATCTTGTCACTGCTCAGCGACAGGTCAGAATAGCTGAAGGTGGTATAGGTCAGTCCGTAGCCGAAGGGGTAGAGTGGGTCGTTGCGCACCTCCAGGTAGTTGCTGGCATATTTGCGGTATTTGTCGGCCCCCTTTTCAACAGGGCGACCTGTATTCAGGTGGTTATAGTAGAGAGGTACCTGACCAAGCGCCTGTGGCATGGTAACGGTGAGGCGTCCGCTGGGCGCAGCATCGCCTAAGAGTACGTCGGCAATGGCATCACCAGCCTCAGAACCGGCAAACCATACGTTCATGATGGCATCCACATGCTCCTGTTCCCAAGTGAGTACAGTAGGACGACCTGAGAAGTTCAGCAGTACGATGGGCTTGCCAATCTTTACAAGTTCTTCCAACAGCTCGCGCTGAGCATCGGGCATCTCCAGAGTAGCACGACTTGACGACTCACCAGAGAAGTCGGCACACTCGCCCATTGCACAGACGATGACGTCGGCCTTCTTGGCAATAGCCAGTGCCTCGGCTTTCGCTTTAGCAGCATCCACACGAGGAATATTCTTGCCAAACTCAGCAGCTTGCTGCAGGTTGGCATCGTGTGTCAGGTTACAACCCTGTGCATAGAGCAGTTTGCCTTTAGGAAGGCGGCTCTCCAATGCCTCCTTGATGGTAGCATAGCGCTCTGGCGTATAAGCCACACACCAAGTACCTGCAATATTGGCACGGTCGTTAGCCAGCGGACCGATTAAAGCGATGGTCTTATTGGCGTTGAGTGGCAAGAGTGGCTTATCCCCCTTTCCTTTAGGAGAAGGGTTGGGGGTGAGGCTATTTTTCAACAGCACAAAGGTCTCGGTAGCCAGCTGGCGTGAGGCAGCACGATTCTCTTTTGTGTAGATATCCTTGGCACGACGCTTGGCGTCAAGATAGCGATAGGGATTGTCGAAGAGTCCCAACTTCCATTTGGCTTCCAGCACACGGCGACAGGCCTGGTCGATGTCGGCCATGGTGATAGTGCCGTCCTGCAGTGAGGCAGCCAGCGTACCTACAAAGCCATTGGCACACATATCCATATCAGTGCCGGCCTTCAGTGCTTTGGCAGAGTTGCTCTTCAGGTCGCCATAGCCCCATATCGACATCTCGTTGATAGAACCGTAGTCGGTAACTACGAAGCCATCGAATTTCCACTGGTCGCGCAGCACGTCGGTCAACAGCCAGTGGTTGGCAGTGGCATGCTGTCCGTCGACGATGTTGAACGACGACATGAAGGAGCCTGCACCAGCCTCGGCAGCAGCCTTATAGGGTGGCAGATACTGATTGTACATGCGCAGACGACTCATATCTACTGTGTTATAGTCGCGGCCAGCCTCTACGGCACCATACAGCGCATAGTGCTTGACGCAAGCCATCACGTTTTCCACTTTCAACTGTCCACTTTCCCTTTTCTTGCCCTGATAGCCACAAACATAGGCACGGGCTATCTCACTACCCAGATAAGGGTCTTCACCACCACCTTCGGCAATACGGCCCCAACGGGCATCGACACAGATGTCGACCATGGGCGAATATACCCAGTTGATACCGTCGGCAGTGGCCTCCTGTGCTGAGATGCGCGCCATATTCTCAATGGCAGGGATGTCCCATGAGCAGGAAAGCGCCAATGGGATAGGGAAGATGGTCTCGTAGCCGTGGATGACGTCCATACCTACGATGAGGGGGATGCCCAGTCGCGACTTCTTAACGGCTATATCCTGCAGGGCACGAATCTTGTCAACACCCTTCAGGTTGAAGATACCGCCCAGCTGTCCGTTGGCAATGCGCTGGCCAACCTGCGTATCTACTGCTCCACCAGTGACAATCTCGTCGCTGGCAGGTACCAGATTGAGCTGTCCTAATTTCTCTTCCAGCGTCATCTTGCTCATCAACTTGTCAACAAACTGACGCATCTCTGTGGTTTGTGCCTGCAGCATCTGACATGCTATCAGGCATCCTATCAACATAATCTTTTTCATACGTTATTCATAACGTATCAGACCGCCCTTTTATTATCTTATTAATCAATAGATTTATAACTTTTCAGCGATTGTTGACAACAATTATAGAAAATGTAGTAATTTTGCAAACGGAATGGAAAAGAAACAACAGACAATGATGAAAGATAATCAGCAAGAGCGCTTTCCAATAGTTGATGAGGAAGGAACGGTGATAGGTCAGGCTACGCGTGGCGAGTGTCATAGTGGTACGAAACTGCTACACCCCGTGGTACATCTGCATGTGTTTGATACTCAAGGCCGTATATATCTGCAGAAGCGTCCGGAATGGAAGGATATCCAGCCAGGAAAATGGGACACGGCAGTAGGTGGCCACATCGACTATGGAGAGACGCGTGAGGAAGCCTTGCATCGTGAGGTGCGCGAGGAACTGGGCATCACTGATTTTACCCCCGTCTTCATGGGTAAGTATGTGTTTGAGAGTCAGCGAGAAAAGGAGTTGGTCTATGTTCATCGCACGATTTATAATGGCGCCATCCAGCCCTCGCAGGATGAACTTGATGGGGGCCGTTTCTGGTCTATGGAGGAGATTCGTGAGGCTATCGGAAAAGGTGTTCTAACTCCCAATTTCGAAAGCGAATTCCAGCGCTTCTTTTAGATAGGCGCTTAAAAGAACAGCTAAGCCAGTTCTGGGATAGGCTGTCCTGTGCGCAGGATGGGCTGATACAGATGCGTATCAGCCTAATACTTTGGCGAAAAACACTTCTATGATGCCCCATAGAGGTTTATTCACTCGAAAATAAAAACAAAAAACCTTTATTTATTTTGTATTTTGCTCGCTTATTCGTACCTTTGCACCTTATAATATAAGAGAAAAATAAGAATGGCTTGCATATTACATATAGAGACAAGTACAAATGCCTGTTCGGTAGCCGTTTCGGAGAACGGACAGTGTATCTATGAAGAAACACAGCACGGAGAGCGTGGCGCTGGTGCTGAACAGTTGGGGCGCATGGTCGATGAGGCCCTTTCGTTTACTGACAGCCACGCAATCCCGTTTGATGCAGTAAGTGTAAGTCGTGGTCCTGGCTCATATACAGGACTGCGCATTGGTGTGTCGATGGCCAAGGGCATCTGCTATGGTCGTGATCTGAAGCTGATTGCTGTACCTACGCTGGAGCTGATGTGTGTACCCGTACTGCTGAGAGAGACGGTAGCCGAGGATAATGCGCTGCTGTGCCCGATGATTGACGCCCGCCGAATGGAGGTCTATTCAGCACTCTATGACCGCAGTCTGAAAGAGGTGCGCGAGGTAAAGGCCGACGTGGTGACTGAAGAGACTTACAAGCAGTGGCTCGATGAGCGCCCCGTCTACTTCTTTGGCAATGGTGCCCAGAAGTGCATGGAGGTGATTAACCATCCTAACGCTCACCTGATTGAGGGTATCGAGCCATTGGCTAAGTGGATGATGCCACTGGCTGAGAAGCGCTTCCTGAACGAGAAGTTCGAAGATGTGGCATACTTTGTGCCGTTCTATCTGAAGGACTTCGTAGCCATCAAGTCAAAGCCACTGCTTTGAAATTGGGAAATTGAGATAATGAGAAATTGAGAAACGAATGGATATAAAAGGATTAGACTATAATACTGCTCGCGAGAAGCTCGTCATGACGGAGTATGGACGCGAGATACAGAGAATGGTAGATATCGCCATTGCACTGCCTACCAAGGAGGAGCGCATGCAGTGTGCACGTACCATCATCCACCAGATGGAGATGAAGAACCCACAGGTTCGTGAGAGTGAAGACTATCAGCAGACACTCTGGGATCACCTCTATCTGATGAGTCATAAGCAGCTCGACATCGACTGGCCTTACGACATGAGTGCCGCAGAGAATATCCTGTCGAAGCCAGCACCGATGCCTCATCCTAAGAGCGAGAACCAGTCGCGCATGCGCCACTATGGCCACTTGCTCACCAAGGTATTTGAACAGCTGAAGACGATGCCTGAGGGCGTGGAACGTGACGAGCTGGTGCGCCTGACGGCTAACCAGATGAAGCGTGACCTGATGATGTGGGGACATGGCTCGATGGACGATGAAAAGGTGGCTGACGACCTGGCCCGCTTTACTGACGGCAAGATCCAGTTGGACCTCTCTTCGTTCCGCTTCGACCATATCAATGCCGCAGTAGCCGATAGCGGTAATGGCAAACGTAAGAAGAAAAAGTAATAAACCATCATTATATGGCATCATTCAAGATAGAGGGTGGCCACCTGCTTAGTGGCGAAATCAGACCACAGGGCGCCAAGAACGAGGCGCTGCAGGTTATCTGTGCCACACTGCTGACCAGTGAGGCAGTGACCATACACAACATCCCCAACATCCGCGACGTCAACAACCTCATCCAGTTGCTGAAAGACATCGGTGTGAAGGTGACGAAAGACGGCAATAGCTATACTTTCCAGGCTGACACCCTGAATATGGCCTTCCTGCAGAGCGACGAGTTTGTGGAGAAATGTGCCCAGTTGCGTGGTTCAGTGATGATGATTGGTCCGCTGTTGGCTCGCATGGGCAAGGCCGTTATCGCCAAGCCCGGTGGCGACAAGATTGGACGCCGTCGTCTGGATACTCACTTTCTGGGCTTCCAGAAATTGGGTGCCAAGTTCCGCCAGATAGAGAATCGCAACGTCTATGAGATTGGTGCCAAGCAGCTAAAGGGTACCTATATGTTGCTCGACGAAGCCTCTGTGACGGGTACAGCCAATATCGTGATGGCCGCAACGATGGCAGAAGGAACGACTACTATATACAATGCCGCCTGTGAGCCTTACATCCAGCAGCTATGTCACATGCTGTGCCAGATGGGTTGTAAGATCAACGGCATCGGTTCTAATCTGTTGACTATTGAGGGCGTGAAGGTGCTGCATGGTGCTGAACACAAGCTGTTGCCTGATATGATTGAGGTGGGCTCGTTTATCGGTATGGCAGCAATGTGTGGCGATGGCGTGCGCATCAAAGACTGTTCGCTGAAAGACCTTGGCATTATTCCTGATGCTTTCCGCAGACTGGGCGTCAAGGTAGATGAAGAGGGCGACGACCTCTATATCCCCCGTCAGAAACACTATGTGGTAGACTCGTTTATGGATGGTACCATCATGACACTGGCCGATGCTCCTTGGCCAGGACTGACGCCCGACTTGCTCAGCGTGCTCATCGTGGTAGCTACACAGGCTCGTGGCTCTGTGCTGTTCCACCAGAAGATGTTTGAGAGCCGCCTGTTCTTCGTAGACCGCCTGATAGATATGGGTGCCCAGATTATTCTCTGCGACCCGCACCGTGCTGTTGTTGTTGGTCACGACCGTCAGCGCCAGTTGCGAGGCAGCAGAATGTCGAGTCCTGATATTCGTGCTGGTATCGCTCTGCTGATAGCTGCGATGAGTGCTGAAGGCACCAGTCTTATCAGCAATATCGAACAGATAGACAGAGGCTATGAGGATATTGAGCATCGACTCAAAGCCCTTGGTGCAAAGATAGAAAGAATATGATAAAGCAGGAAGAGGTTTACAAGATAGGCCGACTGGGTAAGTCCCACGGTGTCAAGGGCGAGGTGTCGTTTCAGTTTGACGACGACATCTTTGACCGTGTTGATGCCGACTATCTGGTACTTGACATCGACGGCATCTTGGTACCATTCTTTATGGAGGAATACCGCTTCCGTAGCGATACCATTTGTCTTGTGAAGTTTAAGAACATCGATACACAGCAGCGCGCTCAGGAGTTGACGGGTTGTGATGTGTTCTTCCCACGCTCTCTGGCAGAGGAAGGCGACGAGATGCCCTCGCTGTCTATGCTGGTGGGCTTTGAAATTATCAGTGTGCCCGATGGTTCTGCCATCGGGAAGATTGCTGCCATCGACGACAGCACCGCCAACATCCTCTTTGAACTGGAAGATGGTACGCTGATTCCTGCCAATGACGATCTCATAGAAATGATTGATGCTGATCAGCAACAAATAAAAATGGAAATCCCACAAGGATTACTGGCGCTACGCTAGTGATTAGTGAATAGTGAAAAATGAAAACTAGGAAGAAACAAATAGCCATCTTAGGCTCTACAGGATCGATAGGCACACAGGCCTTGGAGGTCATCGCAGAGCATAGTGACTTATATGAAGTATATTGCCTGACAGCCAATAACAAGATTGAGCTGTTGGCTCAGCAGGCCCATCAGTTTAAGCCTGCTGCTATCGTTATTGCCAACGAGCAGCGCTACGACGAGCTGAAAAGTCTGATGAGCGATATGCCCGACGTGAAGGTGTATGCCGGCAAGCAAGCCTTGGACGAGATAGTAGAGTCGCAGCCTATTGATATCGTACTCACCGCTATGGTGGGCTTTGCAGGTTTGTCACCTACCATCCACGCCATCAAGGCGCATAAAGCCATTGCATTGGCTAATAAGGAGACGCTGGTAGTGGCTGGTGAGCTGATTCTGCAGTTGGCACAGCAGTTCCATACACCTATTCTGCCTGTGGATAGCGAACATTCAGCTATCTTCCAGAGTCTGGTAGGTGAGGATGATAACCCCATTGAGAAGATACTGCTTACCGCCAGTGGCGGCCCGTTCCGTAACTTTACTATGGAGCAGTTGGCAACAGTTACCAAGGCCGATGCACTGCGTCATCCCACATGGGATATGGGTGCGAAGATTACCATCGACTCAGCAACGATGATGAACAAAGGCTTTGAGGTTATCGAAGCCAAATGGCTCTTTGGCGTTGACGCCAGCCAGATACAGGTATTGGTACATCCGCAGTCTATCGTCCATAGTGCCGTACAGTTCCACGATGGTGCCGTAAAGGCTCAGCTGGGTGTTCCTGACATGCGTCTGCCTATCCAGTATGCCTTCTCGTTCCCCCAGCGTCTGCCGCTGAGTGGTGAGCGCCTCGACCTGTTTGCCCATCCGCTGGAGTTCTTTGAGCCCGACTTGAAGAAGTTCCGCTGTCTGGCACTGGCCTTCGAAGCTATCAAGAAGGGTGGCAACATGCCGTGTATCGTCAATGCTGCCAACGAGATAGTGAACCGTGCCTTCTTGGAAGACCGTTGTGGCTTCCTGCAGATGAGCGACGTTATTGCCGAGACCATGCAGCGTTGCACATTCAGCACTAACCCTAACTACGATATTTACATAGAAACTGATGCAGAGGCACGACGCATCGCAACAGAACTCATTAAGAAATAAGAAAACAAGTTTATAATAATGGAAGTATTTTTGATTAAACTGGCACAGCTCATTCTGGCATTATCCATTTTGATTCTGCTGCATGAGGGTGGCCACTTCTTCTTCGCCAAACTCTTTGGCGTCAGAGTAGAAAAGTTCTACATGTTCTTTGACTGGAAATTCAGTTTGTTCAAGTATAAACCCAAGAACAGTGATACCGAATATGGTTTAGGATGGATTCCCCTTGGTGGATACTGCAAGATATCGGGTATGATTGACGAGAGCTTCGACACGGAGCAGATGAAGCGTCCTGCTCAGCCTTGGGAGTTTCGTACCAAGCCCGCTTGGCAGCGACTGCTCATCATGATTGGTGGTGTGCTCGTCAACTTCCTGCTGGCACTGTTTATCTACTCCATGATTCTGTTCTATTGGGGCGATACCTATGTACCCGTCAAGGACATGACGATGGGTATGAAGTTCAACGAGGAGGCGAAGAGCTATGGTTTCCAGGATGGTGATATCTTGATAGGAACCGATAAGCGCACTTTCAAGAATTTCTCTGCCGATCTCTATCGTGACATCTCTGAGGCACAGCGTGTTGACCTTATCCGTAATGGCAAGGAGATGAGCATCCAGCTGCCCGGAGAGCTGAACATGCTGAACATGATCAAGGCACAGCCCGCATTCGTACAGCCCCTGGTTCCTAATCTGGTAGACAGTGTCATTCCTGGCACTACAGCCTACAAGATGGGATTGAAGAAAGGACATCGCATTACGGGTATCGACGGAAAGGCTGTTGCTTCATACAACGATATTACCGACCTGATGGCTCGTCATACGGATATGCTGGCTACTGCTAAGACTTCAGCTGATAGCCTCAAGGCCCGCACGGTAACAGTCTCTTTTGCGAGCGACAGCAAGCAGTATACTGCCAAGGTGGTGCTGAACTCCACGCTGAAGATAGGCTTTATGCCACAGCAGTTAGCCAATATGTATAAGCCCGTCACCCAGGAGTATGGCTTCTTCGAGAGCTTCCCTGCTGGTGTGAAGTATGGCTTCCATGTATTGGGAACTTATATCGATGACCTGAAATACGTCTTCACCGCTGAGGGCGCTAAGTCGCTCGGTGGCTTTGGTACCATTGGTAACCTCTTCCCAGCAGATTGGGACTGGTATGTGTTCTGGCGTATGACAGCATTCCTCAGCATCATCCTTGCCTTCATGAACATCCTGCCTATTCCGGCCTTGGATGGTGGCCATGTCCTGTTCTTGCTCTATGAGATGATAACACGTCGCAAGCCCTCAGAGGAGTTTATGATTCGTGCTGAGTATGTAGGCTTTGGCATTGTGCTACTCCTATTGGTTGTTGCCAATCTCAATGATATCCTGCGTAGTCTGGGTCTCATGTAAACAGATATGATGAAGATAGTTGTCGACGACAAGATACCTTATATCCGAGAGACGATCTGTCAGCTTGCTGACGAGGTCGTCTTTCTCAGTGGTGCCGCCATCACAGCCGATGATGTCAGAGATGCTGACGTGCTGGTGGTGAGGACACGAACCCGTTGTAATCGACAACTGTTGGAGGGTAGCAAGGTAAAGTTGGTGGTGACAGCCACCATTGGTTACGACCATATAGATACCCAATGGCTTGAAGAAGCAGGTATTCGCTGGACCAACTGCCCAGGCTGCAACTCTGGCTCTGTGGCACAGTATCTGGAGTGTGCCTTGTTGCTGCTTGAACAGCAGAAAGGACTGTCACTCCGCCAGTCAACTATCGGCATTGTGGGTTGTGGACATGTGGGCTCTAAGGTGAAGGCGGTAGCAGAACGATTAGGTATGCGTGTCCTCGTCTGTGACCCGCCATTAGGCAATCCGGAATTCGTTCCCATGGACGTCATTGAGCGTGAGGCCGATGTCATTACTTTCCACGTACCACTGTGCAGTGATGGCCCTTATGCCACCTGGCATCTGGCTGACGAGGACTTCTTTCGTCGCGTAGCGCGCGTACCTTATATAATAAATACCAGTCGTGGTGAGGTTGTCGACAACAAGGCACTCCTTCGGGCATTGGAGGAGGGGCGTGTGCGTGATGCCGTCATCGATGTGTGGGAAAATGAGCCCAATCTTGATGCGGCATTGTTAGAAACGGTATTTATCGGCACTCCTCATATCGCCGGATATTCTGCTGATGGCAAGGTCAATGCCGACAATATGGTGATTGATGCCATTTGCCAGTATTTTGGTCTTTCTCATCCTGGGGAAATTGTGCCTCCAGCACTATCTGACGACTTCCACTATACAGGTAATCCGTTAGAATTGTATAACCCCATGAATGACAGCCATAAATTAAAAGCTGTGTATTCCGATTTTGAACAACTTCGCAACAATTATCCCCTAAGAAGAGAGAAAATAGACTAAAAAACTGCACAACTATGGGGGAATTGTGCAATAGAATGTGTATTTTTGCTCTTAAAATTTGCGTAAGTCAATAAAAATGTGTTACTTTGCACCCGCTAAGCGACTCTTTGGTTGCGAAAAAGGTAAAAAAGATATCAATTATTAACATTTTAATCAGAACAATTATGTCAGAAATTGAAAGCAAAGTAAAGGCTATTATCGTAGACAAACTCGGTGTTGATGAAGCAGAGGTTAAGCCCGAAGCAAGTTTCACTAACGACCTCGGTGC
>JAILMS010000045.1 GCA_024692385.1 Prevotella sp.
CAAGAAGAAGGCGCGATATGGTAGTCCCTCAGAAGCGTACAGCTTTTTCGAACAGATGGACTATGTCTTCAAGGATTGCGACCAATGGAATGAGAATGTGACGGAACTTAAAGACTTCCTGCTTCGTGAGAAGACAAGGGCTCTGCTGCCACCTCCACCCAGCATGAACTATCCCACCGACCAACAGTTAGCCGATGCCATCAGTAGTATTTGTGGAGAAGGAAAGGAGCTTAATGATTACCAGAGTTGGCTGGGCGTGTGCTGCTATGCCAGTGCTCGCTGTGGCTATCCGTTGGATTTGAAGATATGTTGCGAAAAGCTGAAGCAGTTACCATATAGAAATGCACTGTATCGAGAAGTGAAATTTGATAATATCCGTATGTTTTCTAACTGGAATTTCGTAAAGGCTGGCTATGAGCAGTGGCCAAATATGAAGATTAACGACCAAGAACGAACGCTTTTCGTTAAGTGTCGGGATACTGCTATGGCATTGGAAATTGCACTGAATAAAGCTCAAGAATAGAGGCTTCGTTCACAAATCATTTACAAATCGTTTACAAAACGCTACACCCACCCAGGGAGTAGCGTTTTCTTTTTACTTTTGCATCGTCAATCCGACAAAGAGGTGCTCACGGTGAGGCTTCGGGTAGCGGCTTGACGATAACAATATTATGCAAACAAAAATATGTAAGGTGATCAGTCAGACAGAAGCTGTCTACGTCACGAGTAAGAAATCAGAGAATGGTCAGCTGGCCAAGTGTTATCTCCGACTGCGCGAGTTGGGTGGTGACTACGAAGACGAGTATCAGTGTACGCTGCTAGGTAACAATGCTCTTTGTAAGTATGCCGTAGGTAAAGTGGTGGCTGCCAGCATGCGTTTTACAACACACGAGGCAAACGGCGCCTACTATCAGGACATTGTAGTTACTGACATAGTTGAACTATGAAAAAAAAGAAGAAATGGAGAATCAAACCTGGACGGAGCGGATGGGGCAGAGTGAAACGGAAGGAGTACCTGATGTTCCTTGTGGCCACACGCGAAGAGGAGCACCAAGCCAGAATGCTGGGACTGAAAATAAAGGCGAAGAGCATCGAGGCGGTGCGTCGGGAGTTTGAACTGGAACACGGTAGTATCTACATGGATTTATAAAAATTAATCGAGTCGGAGGATGAGCGAGGAAATGTGTACGTACGAATGAGCTCAACTAAAACTTCGCTTTCCGAAGCTCATTAACAACGACAAGATTATGAAAAAGAATAAGAAAAATATTAAGAGAGCGGTAACGCTGGAAGGTATGATGACCTTCGGCATGTTGGAAACAGGTCTGCGCGCACTGGACTTTGAGTGTTGTGAGGACGTGGAGATGGAGCAGTTCATCACCAAGTGTAAGGTGCAGGGCATGAGGGATGGCAACATCTATGTGACGGAGCTGCCCAAGCGCACGAAGAACAAGCCAATATTCCGTGACGATAACTGTTCGTTCTCGCACGGGAAGGATGGCAGATACTACTTCTACTTCTCGCTGGACGATGATTGCATTGACGAGCTGCCAGAGCAATTGGTAAGGCAGGCAAGTGTAATAGCACAGAAGATTATTCGTGAACTAATCTGCCAATAACGACTATGAGCGTACACATGATATATTTTAAGGATGGGAAGAAGACGAAGTATCTCCGTCCCGTCCTGACAAGAGAGGAATATTTGGCACTGCGTAACGGTGGCGAGCAGAAGATGACGGTGGCGGCGGTGCGTAGTGGCGACCAGACAAGAAAGTCGCGACTGGTTCAGATGAACTACTCGTGCCTGCCGAACGACGACGGCTCACTGAAGGGTTCGAAACGGATATCGACGACGGTGGGTATGGACATAGACCACATTAAGCCCACCGACTTACAAGTGGTACGTGAGCGCATACTCAGCAAGAAGGACGAGCTGGGACTGCTGATGCTGGAGCTGAGCGCCCGTGCACAGGGCTATCATCTTGTCTTTAAGCGCAAGCCAGAACTCTCGCAAGAGGAGAATCTGCGCTGGGCGAGCAAGCTGCTGAAGGTGGAGTTTGACGAGGGAGCAAAGGACATTACGCGCGTATTCTTCACCACAACGGAGAGCGACTTATACTATCTGGATGATGAGATATTTAGCCTCTCCCAAAGCCCTCTCCTGAAGGAGAAGGAGCCTGAGAACGCAGAGCACCACATGAACAAAGAAGCTTCTCCATTACAAGGCTCAGCAGACCCCAAAACATTAGCAGCCTTCGACCTCTGTGCAGAACAGGCAGGGCTAAACCCCACCTCAATGGATGTATGGGGCGAGCACAACTGGCACTCGAACCTGATGGCGGTGATGTCGGTGGGTGTGGGTAAGCTAATGAGTAGGCAGCAACTGCAGGCGGTGATAGCAGAGCGATTGCCTAACTATTCGCAAACGGAAGACTGCCAGAAGCTCATCGACTATTTCTACGAGAAGTACGATGCCGGCAAAGGATTTATGAATGCCAATCTGCGCTCCATCAACGCTCAGGTGCAAGAGAAAAGTACACACAAAGAACCGACCCTTTTTTGTACTCCGCCTGAGATGCCGAAGAAACTGCCCAAACTGATGCAGTTGCTGGTATCGAAGACACCAGATATCTACAAGGCGGCTGTAGCGCATGCGGTGTTCCCACCATTGGGTACGCATCTGTGTAATGTTCGCTTTACGTACACCGACAACAAGATTCATGAGGCTACGCTGATGAACTGTCTGATGGCTGGTACGGGTGCCGGTAAGGGGTGTATCGATGAACCTATCCGTCGCATCATGGCCGACATCAAGCGTAGGGATAAAGAGAACGAGCGCCGCGAATCGGAATGGAAGAATGAATGTCAGATAAAAGGTGCCAACAAGGATAAGCCGTTGCGTCCCGAAGGACTGGTTATCCAGATGATTGACGCTGACATGACGAAGCCTGCCTTAGTGACACGTATGGATGAAGCCGAAGGTCACTTCGTCTATGTGAAGCTGAACGAGCTGGACTTGTTTGACCAGCTGAAAGGGCAGACGGGCAGACAGCACTTCCAGCTGATGTGCTTGGCCTTCGACCCGGAATCAGACTACGGCCAGACACGTATAGGTACACAAAGCGTTACGGCACGTCCACAGTGTCGCTTCAACTGGAATGCCTGTACGACCATCGTCAAAGGACGCCGCTATTTCAGCAAGGTGCTGACCGACGGGCCTATCTCACGTATCAACTTCTGCACTATCCCGAAACAGGAAATAGGCAGCGAGCAGCCCATCTACGGTGTGTATGATGCGGAGTTTGACGAAACCTTGAAACCATATATCGACAACCTTGTGGGAGCACGTGGAATGATTGACTGTCCGCAGGCGTATAAGCTGGCCAAGAAATTGCAGAAGGAATGTGGCGAGTTTGCCCAACTGTCACAGTCGGAAACCTATTGGAATCTCTCATTTCGTGCCAACGTCATAGCGTGGCTGAAGGCTTGTGTGCTGTATGTTGCCAATGGGCAGAAGTGGGAGAAGTCGATAGAAGACTTCATCCGATGGTCGTTGCAATACGACCTCTGGTGTAAGATGCAGTTCTTTGGAGCAGACATTGAACGCGCCGAGAATGGTGACGACTCTCGCATTGGGACACGCGGACCTCAAAACTTGCTGGAACTTCTGCCAGATGAATTTACGCTGGATGATGCACGCAGAGTAAGACTGCAGCAGGGACTTGGCAACGATGTGAACCCTACCAAGAATATGATTCGCACTTGGACAAATCGTGGCTATGTCGTACAGTATACAGAATACAGTTTTCAGAAGAGCGATAAATACAAATCAAAACACAATGTATGAACGTAGAAATCAATAAACAAGTAAAACTCAGCGAGCATTTCAAGCTCGCTGAGCTCTGTAAGACGAGCGTGAAGACAAAGTATGTGAATATACCCAGCCATGTAGCAATAGAGAATATGAAACGGCTGTGTGGGTGGCTGGAAAAGCTGAGAGCGAGAGTCAACCCCCTCCCGACCTCCCCGAGGGGAGGAGAAGTGCCCATCATCATCAACAGCGGGTATAGAAGCCCTGCAGTGAATAAAGCGGTGGGTGGTGTTACGACCTCGAATCACCTGACGGGATGTGCAGTAGATATCCGAGTATTAGGTATGGAGCAGCTGCTTCGCTATGCCGTGATTCTGCTGGATATCAGCGACGAGAGCCAAGAGGACTTTGACGAGCTGCTGATAGAACGTAACAGCAAGGGCACCTACTGGCTGCACTTTGCGGTACGACCAGAGGGCAATCGAAGAAAGATTAGGCTGATTGAGGGGTAGTTTTCCTACGTTTAGTATTACTTGATGAGCTTGATGATCTGCTTGTCGGTGGCGTCGGGTAGGAGGGACTTGAGATGGGCAAACATCAGGTCGAAGGACTGCTGGGGCGTGTGTGTGCATTGGCAGGCATTGCGGCCCAGTAGTTGTTCGGGGGTGGTGAGTAACGACCAGCCCCAGCCGTATTCGCGGTTGTGCTTGTCGCGCGGATAGACAAAGTCTTCGGTGACGATGCGACAGGCCATCTGTAGGCGGGTGACATAGGCATCGAACTTGCTGCGCATCTTGGGACCGTCGAAGCCACAGGCGGCGCGCAGCTCGCGGGTAATCAGGCTGCCATGTTCGGCGAGCGTGAGCAGGATGGCTTCTTCGATGCTTCCCTCAGCGGGGGCTGGGCGCGAGTTGCGACGATAGTTGCACAGATGAGGCCACCACTGGCGGCTGATGAAGCCGGCCTTGCCATTGAAGAACTTGCCATAGACGCAGCGCCCTTCGGTGACGATGGGGCCTTTCCACTTCCATAGGGGCCAGTCCCAGCCGCCATCGTCGAACACGACATAGCGTTGGTCTTCATCTACGGCGTCTTCTGCCGAGTAGCCGGGTATGCCACTATCGAGTAGGGGCAGGAAGCCTACTTCCTGAATATAGTCCATCAGCTCAGGACAGCTATGTATCTCGTCGGTCTTCATCATCTGTTAAGAAAAAAGGACGGGGTGGATGGTTCTCCACGCCGTCCCTTTATTGAGCGTTATTATTGGTCTGTATACTGACGGAGCGTCATTAGCAGAGCTTACGAGAGCCGTCGCCAATGACTACGTCGTAGACCTTAGGCTTATGCCCATACTTCTCGAAGAAGCGATTGATGGCATCATCGACAAACTGACGATAGAGGTCGTTGCGTACCAGATTGATGGTGCAACCACCGAAACCGCCACCCATGATGCGTGAGCCGGTAACGCCATTCTCGCGGGCTATCTCGTTGAGGAAGTCGAGCTCTTCGCAGGATACCTCATAGTCTTTTGACAGGCCTTCGTGAGTCTGGTACATCAACTCGCCCACACGTTCGTAGTCGCCTTGGTTGAGGGCGTCGCAGACTGCCAGCACACGGTCTTTCTCACCGAGCACGAACTTGGCGCGACGATAGTCCTCTTCGCTAATCTCGCTCTTTACCTCCTCAAGCTGTTCCCACGTGCAATCACGCAAGGTCTCGAACTTAGCGTCGGGATGCTTGGCAGCGATGTGCTTGACAACATTCTCACAGGAGTTGCGGCGATCATTATAGGGAGAACCGGCCAACTGGTGCTTGACAACACTGTCGAGGAGCACGAGGCGATAGCCGTCGGGCTTGAAGGGGAAATACTCGAACTCGCGGCTGCGACAGTCGAGGCGCATCAGGCAACCAGACTTTCCAAAGACGCTGGCAAACTGGTCCATGATGCCACAGTTGACGCCACAGTAGTTGTGCTCGGTAGCCTGTCCGGCAAGGACCATATCCCACTGGCTAACCTTGTTGTCTCCAAAGAGGTCGTTAAGACCGTAGGCAAAACAGCTCTCCATAGCGGCACTCGACGACATACCAGCACCGAGGGGTACATCACCGGCAAAGGCAATGTTGAAACCCTTGACGTCGGCTCCACGCTTGCGCATCTCTAAGGCTACACCATAGATATAGCGCGCCCACGAAGCCTTGGGGCCATTGGGGTCGGAGAGCTTGAAGTCTACACGGTCCTTCAGATCGATGGCATAAGCCATCACGGTATCTTCCGTACCGTTGGGACGAATCTCGGCCATGACGCCCTTGTCTACAGCTCCAGGAAACACGAAGCCTCCATTATAGTCGGTATGTTCGCCGATGAGGTTGATGCGTCCGGGAGATGCATAAACGTGGCCGGTCTTGCCGTCGAAGTGCTTAATGAAGCGACTTCTCACAAAATCGATGTCCATCATATATTATTAATGGGCTTTGCTTATTTAGTTACACCAAAACGATAAATGGTCTTCTGCTTGTACTGCTCTCCAGGATTCAGCACTACTGAGGGGAAGTAGGGGCGGTTAGGAGAGTCGGGGAAGTGCTGTGCTTCCAGACATACTGCTGAACGACGTGGGAAGGTGCAGCCGTTGGCGCCCTTGTAGCCCGTAGCGAAGTTGGCAGTATAGAGCTGCAAGCCTGGCTCTGTAGTGTAGCACTCCAGTGTGCGGCCGCTCTTAGGATCGGTAATGCGGGCTGCGAATGAGAGCTCGCCCTCTTCCTGCTTGTTGAGCACGTAGTTGTGGTCGTAGCCGTGGCCGAACTTAATCTGCTCGTTGTCTGCCTCAATCTCCTTACCGAAGCTCTTGGGAGTGCGGAAGTCGAATGGAGTGCCAGCAACCTTCAGAATCTCACCGGTAGGAATGGCGGTCTCGTCGGTAGGCAGATAGAAGTCAGCGTTGATCTCGCAGAGCTGGTCCTCGATAGTGGGAGTAGGATCTGCAGCACCTGCCAAGCAGAAGAAGGCATGGTGTGTCAGGTTGACGATGGTCTTCTTGTTAGTAGTTGCCAGATACTCGATGACGAGTTCGTTCTGGTCGGTAAAGGTGTACTCTACGGTAACATCGAGCTCGCCAGTGTAGCCTTCCTCACCGTAAGAAGAGATACGATGCAGGGCCAGTGAGCGGGGACCCATCTGACGGGCTTCCCATACCTTGGCATTGAAACCCTTGTTACCGCCGTGCAGGTGGTTAGGACCATCGTTGAGAGCCAGCTGGTATTCCTTGCCGTTCAGCGTGAAATGACCCTTGCAGATACGGTTACCCCAACGACCGATGAGGGTAGAGAGGTAAGGTTCCTTGCCGCTTGTCAGTTGCTGAATACTATCGTGACCTTGGATGACGTTTGCTACATTGCCGTCCTTGTCGGGGACCATGATAGCCATGATGGCACCACCGTAGTTAGAGATTGCTACCTCATAGCCCTTACGGTTACGGAGAATGTACAAATCGGTCTTCTTTCCGTTGATGGTGGTCTGGAAGTTTTCTCTCTTCAGACCGCTCAAATTCGCATTTTCTGTAATGTTTGTCATAATCTAACTGGTTTTAGTTACGAAATTCTACTTGCAAAGTAACTAAAAATAAATGACAATGACGAAGGAAGTGCGAAAAAAAACGTTAAAAACGTGACTATTTGAATGATTTAAGGAAATCGCCCACTACATAGGAACTTCCGCCGATGAAGACGAAATCGTCGCGCAGGGCATTCTTCATACACTGCGTATATGCTTCATGCACAGTAGCGTAGCGCTCTCCAAGCAGTCCGTGCTTGGCGGCCTGTAGCTGTAAATCGGCCTC
>JAILMS010000095.1 GCA_024692385.1 Prevotella sp.
TTGAAGCGCAGCGTAACCTGGGCACTGTCACCAGGAGCCAACTGACGTGCCTTGTCAAAATGGATGGTCGTACAGCCACAAGAGGTGTAGCCCTGATGCAGGGCTACACTCTCCTGGCCAACATTACACAACCAAAAGGAATGTTCCTTGACGCCATCGGACTCTTGAATAGTGCCTAGACTAACGGTGGCCATACCAACGACTACGAGGGAGTCAGCGAGCAACATATTTCTTTCCGTTTTGGATATAGAGTCCGTATGAAGGTCTACCATTCAGGCAGCGGCCTTGAAAGTCGTAAACAGGACCGATAGTGGTTTGTCTGTTTTTCCCTATTACATTCTCATGGATAGCGGTGGTCTTGCCTGCATCGAGCTTCCAGGACTGCACCTTAACGGCTGTAGAGCCCGTGCTGAAGACTTCAGTAGCAGTGGCAGCAGCATCTCTAGGGAACACGCGCACACTATAGGCCCAGCGGTCGTTGACGAAGATGTCGAGGATGCTGCCGTCAAGGAAAACGTGTAGTGTTCTCAACGTCTCAGGGACGGTGGTAGTATAGACACCGTTATAGCTGCCATTGTCATTGGCGACACGCTGCAGGTTGCTCACGTCGAGCGTAAGACTCTTGCTGGCGACATCGTAGGTCAGTGAGGCGTTGTCCAGGAAGCGGAAGCCACACGTGCCAGAGGTTGGAGTAAACTCGCCCAACAGTTCTATCTGCCGACCGCTTACCAGTGCTTTCGTGCCCAACAGTGTCTCGTCTATGCTGACCGTCTCGTCAGAACGCATGGAGGTGAGTCCGCTATAAGGTTTCTGTACCAGCTGTCCATTGGCGTCAACCGACAACTCGCGAGGCAAGGAGTAGTTATGAGCCCACCCCATCTTGTAGTTCTCCGTATCGGCCAACTTGTCAGGAACAATGCCCAACAGCAAAGTCTTGCCATCCTTCTGATAAATGGTGGGCGAAAGAAGGCCATAGCCATCACGGCTGATACCAGCCATCTCCAGATATTGTACGCCATCACCATCAGGTACGAACTTGCCGTCGGCAGCAATGGTACCAACCCAGCAGAGCGTGCGCACACCCTGACTCATGCCCAATGGGGTGCAGGTGAAGAGGAACTTGCCGTTGCCCATGGGCGTCACGTTAGGCATTTCCCAAAAGGTGCCATGCGAAGCAGCATGGGTGCCTTGGAAGAAGATAGCGCCGTCGTTGCTCCAGCCAGTACCATCCCACTTATGCAGCGTACAGGCACCAAGACCGTTCTTACTGGTGCCGACGATGATATACTTGTTGCCATTAGCCTCGAAATAATAGGGGTCACGGAAATCAGCAGAGAGTCCGCTGGGAGCACCATCGATAATGACTTTCTTATCACCCCACCCTACAAGTGTTGCATCGTCAGCTTTGGCCTGGACAATGCGTGCCTTCGCATTATCGACAGCCGTATATAATATATAAGGTATACCACCCTCTTCATAGACACAACCACTCCAGCAACCTTTGATATCAAACGACTCGCCAGGGTAGATGGCGATAGGCTCTTCTGTCCAATCGCAGAGATTCTCGCTGGAGATGTGTCCCCAATGCAGACGTGACATATAAGGACCATTGGCATTCTTCTGGAAGAACACGTGATATCTGCCATTGCTATAGGTCATACCATGCGTCTCATTGGTCCATGAGCCAGCGGGCATGCCGTGGTACTGAGGACGCCAGATATTCTCGGCATAACGGGATGCGGGATAGTTGAAGACAGCAGTCTGCGGGGTATAGGCTGTCGGCACATCTGCCGAGTTGTAGATGGCAATATCGTCAATGGCGCCACAGAAGGTGTTGAGCAGGAACGGGCCAGCCTTCTTCTCTGTAGCATCCTTGCCGATGTAGAAATCAGCGGCAGACAGATTCAACTCGCTGTTGGCCGCATTCTTAGTACCTATCTCCGTACCATTCAGGTAGAGCTTGACACTATTGCCAGCCTTATTGAAGACAGCCGTCAGCAGATTCCACTGGCCACGAGGCAATTTCTGATTACCCAGAACAGTGACAATGGCACCGGCACCATAGCTGACACCAGCCCTGAAGCGCAGATCGCCCTGTGATGACAGTTCGAAGGCAAAGCCCTGCTTGGCAGTCTCGTCCAAACTGCCACAAATGGTGGCATACGTAGGCGTTGTCTCAGCAGCGTCCATCTGCATCATAGGATAAGTCTCTGCTGCCAGCACGATGCTGACAGTCAGAGACTCCTTGCTGAACGAACTTACAGGCAAGCCTGCTTTGACATAGTTGCTATAGCCATCGAAGCGCAATGCTTCGCCATCAGGTCCGTTGACCGTACAGGCGGGTAATTGAGACATCACTGGGTAGGCAGTGCCGGAAGAGAGTTCCTTGATGCTACCGTTTTCCTGTAGCGACATATCAAAGTGGGCTGCCGCTGTTTGGGCTGCCGACCCCAAAGAGTGGGTCAGCAGTCCAATCACAATAAGTAAGTTCGTTTTCAGCTTCATCGTTTATTGTTTTTATTTTAGATATCCTATACAGTTGCTCGTAAACTGCTCCAGCTGGTCTTGTTCGGCATTAGGACCACCCAGGTTCCACTCGTAGGCTGCCAAACCGACGGCCAGGATGCGACCTGCAAAGGTGGTAGTGGGTTCGAAGTCGACAATACCTGCACAGCAGTAGTCAACGACGTGGTTCCAGGTGCCCAGCACGGTAGAGTTGGTAGTCTCCTCCCACGTCTTTACCACGTTGGGGTTAGGAGTCAGACCGTAGGCATTGAGGTCCCACATGCAATTGTGGTCGCCCTTGACACCTGCGCCAATGAAGGCATAGATACCAGCATAGAGGTCAGGATGATAAGTCATCTTCCAATAGATAGGATGGTTCTGGTGGTCGTATATCTGTCCCTCCACATTACCGATGATGGGATGTGAGCCCCATACATCGGGATTGTTGCCTCCTTCACCATCGCCATAGATGCCAGGAGCGTAAGCCTCATCGATACGGCCCAGGCCTACGGTCAGCTGAGTGGCATGGTTGGTGAGCAACAGGTTACCACCATCGTTGCAGAAAGCCTTCAGCGCATTGATAACCTCTGGAGAAGCCAGACCTGGCAGATTCTGCCAACCCTTGGCCAATCCCACACGGTCGCACATGACCCAACACATCGGGTTCTGTTCTATGTCGAGCTGGTCGATGGTAGCTGGTGTCAGGAGAATGCCCTTGCCAGTATCCACATAGGTCTTCTGGAACCATGCTACGGCGTCCTTCTCGTCAGCAGAGCCTGTGGCATAGTCTTCTGGTACGAGCATAGCCACCTTCGACTCTGCAGGAGTACCGACATAGGCCAGACAGTTGGCAGTAAACAGTTCTAACTGAGCCTGTTCAGCATTAGGACCACCAAGGTTCCACTCGTAGGCTGCCAAGCCAACGGCCAGGATGCGACCTGCAAAGGTGGTAGTGGGTTCGAAGTCGACAATGCCTGCACAGCAGTAGTCAACGACGTGGTTCCAGGTGCCCAGCACAGTAGAGTTGGTAGTCTCCTCCCACGTCTTTACCACGTTGGGGTTAGGAGTCAAGCCATAGGCGTTGAGGTCCCACATGCAATTGTGGTCGCCCTTCACACCTGCGCCAATGAAGCTATAGATACCTGCATAGAGGTCAGAATGGTAAGTCATGCCGCGATAGATGTCGTGACCGGAGTGGTCGTAGACTTGTCCTTCGACATTACCGATGATAGGATGTACACCCCAGATGTCGGGATTGTTGCCACCTTCACCATCGCCATAGATGCCAGGAGCGTAAGCCTCATCGATACGGCCCAAGCCAACGGTCAGCTGAGTGGCATGGTTGGTGAGCAACAGGTTACCACCATCGTTGCAGAAAGCCTTCAGCGCATTGATAACTTCTGGAGTAGACAAACCTGGCAGATTCTGCCAACCCTTGGCCAATCCCACACGGTCGCACATGACCCAGCAGGCGGCATATTTCTCAATGTCCAACTCGTCAATAGTAGCAGGCGTTATCAGTGCACCAGCCTCTTTGGCAACATAGTTCTTCTGGAACCAGGCCACAGCATCTTTCTCGTCAGCCGATGCTGTTGCATAGTCGTCGGGAACGAGCATGGCCAGCAAGCCGCCCTTGCCAGGCTCATAGGGGATAAAGAGACGGATGGTTTGTCCTTTAGACAAGGTACCATCGGCAAAGCGCGCCTTGATGGTATAGACAACGTCCACATTTGTGGGAGCCTTCTTGATGAGATAGCTGGTGGGAGCACCTTCCAATTCAATGATGTCGGTATTGTCCCTAATGATCTGGATAGCCACGATGTCACCTGCAGGATTTGTCCAGCGGAGAGTCACCTGACGACTGCCCTGTGGAATGTCAGCAGTGATGTTACTGACGACACCTTTTGAGTCAGATGCAGACGCAGGGATATCGACGTCAGAGCATGCTGCTAAAAGGGTCATTATAGCCAGAAGGCCTACATATATCTTTTTCATAGTTGTTCTATTTTAGAATGATAAATGATGTGTTAATTGTGATACAGTCCATTAGAATTCTCTACCTGTGAGATAGGAATGGGCAGATAGACTTCGTCCTGTGAGATGCTGGCACCAGCATAGTAGGGGCGCAGGGCTGCCTCTTCCTGCATGAACTTGTTCACCGTCTCAACGACAGCACCCCAGCGTACGAGGTCGAACCAACGATTACCTTCCATGGCCAACTCCAAACGGCGCTCCATGCGCAGGGCACGACGGGCATAGTCCTTGGTCCACTGTAAGTTGCCGGCATCGCCCGTAGTAGGATAGAGTGCTACATTGTAATTAGCCGTAAACGGATCGAGGTCAACAGGCGTATAAGCAGCATCGTTCATGGTGTCGATAGCACGCTGGCGCACCTGATTGATGAGGTCACGAGCGGCACGCAGGTCGGCATCGGTAGCTGCATTGCTGCCAGCAGCCTCTTCGATGAGTGCCTCGGCCTTGAGCAGTAAGATGTCGGCATAGCGAATAAGCATAAAGTTCAGACCGCTGGCACCCCAGGGGAAGCCCTGTACCATGTCGGGGTGTTCAGGATGGAGCAGACCCTTCTTGCCAGAATACTCACCATAGGTGTCGTAGTCGCGGCACCATCCCTTGGTATAGGTATGGCCACGGAAGGGCAGACCAATACGGCCGACGGTGTAGTCCAAACGGGGGTCTACAGTGCCTGCATAGTCGCTGGTCACCTTGACATTGTTGAACGTACCGTCGAGGAAGGGCAGACCATTGGCATCGGTACGGAAGGCATTGACGAGGTTCTGTGAACCCAGGAAGAAGTCGTCGCCATTGCCGTAGAGGTTGCCTTCAGAACGGGTCGTGTTCAGCAGGTTGCAGAAGTTGATATGGATATTATCATTGGCCGTCGAGAACTGAATGGCCATGATCGACTCCTTCTGGTTGTTGAACTCCAGCTTCGACAAGTCACCGAAATTGCTGTAGAGTCCGTACTTGCCACTATTAATAACAACGTCAGCCCACTGCTTCACCCCACTCCAGTCACTGGTCTGGGCACACACCTTGGCCAGAAGGGCTGCAGCCACATACTTTGAGAAGCGGCCAGGCTCGCTCTGCGTCTCAGGCATGGCGGCATAGGCCTCCTGCAGGTCCTGTTTGATGCGGCTATAGATCTCGTCCTTTGACAGATTGCCATTGGGAACAGTCTTAGGGTCGTCGTTCTCTGTGAAGTAAGGAATGCTCTTGAACAGGCGGTTCAGGTCAAAGTAGAACCACGCACGGAGCGTCTTCAGTTCACCCATCAGACCATCCTTGCCACTAACGGTGGCGTCCTGAATGGCCTGCATGGCCTTGTGGACACGGGCAATACCCAGGTAATTGTTCTCCCACTTATTCAGACAGGTGGGATTCTCACTGGTGATATTGGAGATTTCGAGCTGATGGATGTTTGCCTCCATGCTGACGCCCTCGCCTCCTTTGTAAGCATCGTCACTGCGTACGTCGAACACCCAGTTAGTGATAGGACCGGCAAAAGCCGCATTGTTGTTGTCGAAGAAGTGAGCCTCCAGGCCCTGGTAAGCTGACGACATCAGACCTTGGATGCTCTCGTCCGTCAGCTGGTCGGCAGTAAACTGTCCCTGTGGAGCTAAATCCAACTTGTCGTTGCAGGCGGCCAAGCCACAGATTGCGCAGATTGCACAGATGTATTTTATATATGTCGTTTTCATAACTTTCAATTTATTTTTCTTCTTTCATGATTCATCTTAGAACGTCAAGTTCACACCAACAGTATAGGTACGTGCTCTTGGATAGAGGCCACTGTCAATACGAGCGCCCCACTCTCCCAACATCACTTCTGGATCGAGACCTTTGTAGTTCGTGATGGTGAAGACATTCTCCACCTGTGCGAAGACATTGATGCTAGACGCGAAAATCTTCTGGCAGAGGTTCTTAGGCAGCTGATAGCCCAGCTTCAGGTATTTCAGTTTCAGATACGAACCGTCTTCGACGAAGTAGGTCGACATGCGTGTCTCATTGTTATTGTCGACCATGGTCAGTGCAGGTATCGACGAACCCGTGTTCGTAGGACTCCAGGCGTTGAGCACCTCTACACCGTGGTTGGTAGAAGAGCCACCGCCATAGTGCATGAACTCCAACTGGCGACGGGTAGTATTATAGATGTCGAAGCCGAACTCACCAGAGAAGAAGGCAGACAGCGTCAGGTCTTTCCACTTCAGGTCGAGGTTCAGACCCAGTGCCAAGTCGGGATTGGGGTCGCCAATAACACAACGGTCGTCATCGTTGACAACACCGTCACCATTGATGTCGCGGAAAATCATACGACCTACACCCTTGCCCTGCTGCTGAGCGTGGTTGCTAACCTGCTCTTCGTTCTGGAAGATGCCGTCGTAGACATAGCCATAGTAGACGGCCATAGGCTGGCCAACCATCAGGCGGTAGTCACCACCCTGCGAAGTCACCACGTCGTTGAACTTTACCAACTCGTTCTTATACTGCGACATGTTCAGCGTACCGTTCCATGAGAAGTCGCCATACTGTGGTGAGCGGTAGGTCATGGTCAGTTCCCAACCCTTATTTTTCATCTCACCGGTATTCATCCACATGGCTGCACCCTCACCCTCTACTGACAGTGTGGGAGGAATGGTCAGCATGTCCTTGGTGTTCTTCCAGAAATAGTCGAACGATAGCGACAGACGGCCATTCAGCAGGTTGGCATCGATACCGAGGTTGGTCTGTGTGGTGGTCTCCCACTTCAGCTCTGGGTTACCCGTTGTGGCCACTTTGATACCACTTACTACGCTGGTGTTTGTGCCACCGAGGTCGTAGGCACCATTGCCGAGGTCGTAGGCATAGGTGGAGAAGGCGGCATAGTTGTTGCTGATGGC
>JAILMS010000111.1 GCA_024692385.1 Prevotella sp.
CATCGACTCTGACTCTCGTCTTGCCATGACCGCTGCCATCCGTCAGTATCTCGCTGAGCATCCTGACCACTTCGATCCTCGTCAGTATCTGAAGCCCGCTCGTGAGAACATGAAGAAGATGTACATCCACAAGATTGTGAATGTGCTCGGTTCTGACGGTAAGCTCGCTGAGTAATCAGTTACACCTATTATATAATAAAGGCTTCCCGATGAAGGAAGCCTTTATTGTTTCTTGCTATTCTGACAGAACAGCTATTCGATATCTCAAGTAGCCGATATTCTTACTTAGCCATATCGGCGTGGATCTTGTCCACAGAACCAGTTGTAGGATTCAGCATCATGTGGGTGACGTAGCGCTTGAAGAGCGAACCACTACGCAACTCTACAAAGCCAAACTGGGCAGCGTAGAGGTCGAAAGAGCCAAGGAAATGGTTGTCACGATGCAGCGTCATCTTGATACGTCCAGGCACGTTAACATAGAAACCACCCTCCTTCTTCTTCTCGTCGACATCATACTTCTGGAAAGTAGTACGGTGCATATCCTCGATAGTCATATAATAAGGTACGCCCGAGAGGTCATCCTTATCAACAAGGCCGATCTTCTTTGACAGGCGGAAGATTACCTCACGCTCCACTTCCTTCTCAGGACATACTACCAGCATCTGCTCAATGGTGTCTCGTCTGGTAGTTCCCGTAAAGAGGGTAAGCAGAATCTCGCGCTGCTTGTCAATCTCGTCAATCATCAGCTGCAGCTGCTGCTCATCCTGAGGTATGTCTTCAGCCTCACCAGTAATCAACTGCTGACGGCGCTCCTGCAGTTCGATAATCTGTTCAACAGTGAGCTCAGCCATCTTAGCCGTGCTACCAGCCGACAGCACCTCAGCATTGAGATACTGCTTGGGGTCTGGCTCCTTGACAGGAGGAGCTGGCTTAAAAGGTACGCGGGGCTTTACTACTGAAGGGTCTGCATTGATAGACTGTAGTACGCCATCATCAGTAAGGTGGAACTCAGCAGTCTCACACTTACCACCCTTGGTCTTCACGAAAAAGCACTTCGTACTATCGATGACACCAATCTGTGTCAGTCCGTAGTTGGCAATGCTATAGGTAATTTCCTCCTCTTGTTTGATGCCGCGCAGACGCAGATATTTCTCTCCATATTTGGCAAAGATACCCGGAGTGTACGTCTTCTTCTCGATGAGCAGGTTGAACTCAATGGCAGTCTTGGGCAGGTAATAGACGATGCCATCAGCCGTTTTTCCAGGCTTCATCGGGGTTGTCTGTTGTTGTGCCATTGTTACAATGCTACATAAGAGCATGGCTGCAAAAAGTAATTTTTTCATGTATCTATCGTTTTTAGTCTTTCAGTCTCTTGAATGCGCGCGGCAAGTAATTAATGATGTCACTGGCAAGCAGACTCTCCTCGCCTAAGTCAGCTGCGGCGAGATCGCCGGCCAGTCCATGTAGGTAAACACCCACCATGCAGGCCTCTCGGGGCTGATAGCCACGTGCCAACAAGCCAGTGATGATACCTGTCAGTACATCACCACTGCCAGCAGTAGCCATACCAGCATTACCTGTAGGGTTAAACATCACATGACCATCAGCCATGCAGATGGCAGTGTAGTGTCCTTTAAGAATAACTATGCCTTGCAGGCGCTCAGCCAGATTGCAGGCTTTGGTTAGTCGTTCGTAGCTATCGGTAGAGTGACCTTCTAAGCGGTCGAACTCCTTTGGATGTGGCGTCAGGATAATTCCTTTGGGCAGCTGCTGTAGCCATGCACGGTGGTTAGCAAGAATATTGAGTGCATCAGCATCAGCAACGATTGGACATTGTGTGCGACGCAGCTGAGCAATGAGCGCAATAGCAGTCTGCTCGCTCTGTCCCATGCCTGGACCAACACCCAGTGCATTATAGTCTTCTGTATCTACAGCCTCAGCAAAGAGCGTCTCCTCAGAGCCTTTCTGGATAATCGCCTCAGGAACGGCCTGCTGGAGGATAGGAATATTGCGCTTGGGCGAGTTGACAGTGAGCTTGCCAACACCAGAGCGCAAGCAGGCTTTAGCTGCCAGGATGGCGGCTCCAGCCATGCAGTAACTACCGGCAATAAGCAATGCATGCCCCATCTGACCCTTGTGGGCAAAGAGGTTACGATTGAGAAGACAACGACGTATGTCGCTCTCTTCAACCACCGTATAAGAGGCGTCTATCTTCTGAATACCTTCTTGACTGAGACGAATGTCAAGGACACGCAACTGGCCGATGAATTGCTGATTCTCAGCAAAGAAGAAGGACAGCTTAGGCTGTTGCAGTGTCAGCGTCAGGTGAGCACGGATGATATTGGCTCGGACATTATAGGTATTGTCTTCAGCCATGAGTCCTGACGGCATATCAATGCTGACAATCTTCGATGGTGAAGCGTTGATGTATTTTACCAGAGAGGAAAAGCCACCAGCCAAGGGCTTGTTTAGTCCGGAACCGAAAAGACCGTCAATCACCAGTGTCTGCTCGTCAAGTACGGGAGGATCAAACTCCTGAGTGACTTCAATAAACTGATGAATGTATTTGTTGGTCTCCAACTGCTTCTTGTTGGCTGCACAGTCGGCAGACAAATGGCCACTGATATTGAACAGATAGGCGGTAACCTTATAGCCCTGCTCAGCCATCATGCGTGCTATAGCCAGCGCATCACCACCATTATTGCCAGGACCTGCAAACACTACAATGGGTGTGGCAGTTCCCCACAACTCAGTAATAGACCGCGTCATCGTTTGGGCGGCGCGTTCCATCAAATTGAGGCTAGTAATAGGTTCGCTCTCAATGGTGAATTTGTCAAGCTCTTTAATCTGAGCACTTGTGAAGATCTTCATTCAGTATGCAAAAATACGAAAAAATGTTATACAATACCTATAATTTGGAAAAAAAATTGTAATTTTGTACCAAAATTCATGTTTTTTTGAAAATGAGCATAGTTAAAATCAAGGACAAAACGTTTAAAACGTCCATTACTCAAGAAGAGATTCAGCAGAGAATTAAGTCGCTGGCAGCGCGTATCAATGAGGATATGGCAGGTAAGAATCCACTCTTTCTCAGCGTGTTGAACGGCTCCTTTATGTTTACTGCCGACTTACTGCGTCAGGTTACAATACCCTGCGAGGTATCTTTCGTTAAGCTGGCGTCTTACGACGGCGTGCTCTCTACTGGTAAAATCAAGGAGGTGATAGGACTGAACGACGACATCACCGGCCGTACAGTAGTCATCGTAGAGGATATTGTCGACACGGGCCGCACCATGCGTAAGATGCTCAACTCGTTGACGGTTCGTCATCCCAAGGAGATCCACATCTGTACGCTGTTTGTCAAGCCAGAGAAACTGGAAGAGCCCCTTGATATTGAATATGCCGCATTCTCTATTCCCAACGACTTCATCGTCGGCTACGGACTGGACTACGACCAGCAGGGACGTAATCTCAACGAGATATACACTTTAGTAGAATAAACTATGAGAGAAGTGCATTTGCCCCATCTGCCCAGTGACGTAGAGGCCCGAAACAAGGACCTCATAGCAGATGTGTGGTATAAAGGAAAGGAAACACAAATCAAGCAAGACCAACAAAACATAAAAATCAGGATGAAAAATATTGTTATTTTTGGTGCTCCCGGTTCAGGAAAGGGAACACAAAGCGATTTGATGATTGAGCACTATGGACTGGGACATATCTCAACAGGTGACGTGCTCCGCAATGAGATTAAGAACGGTACAGAACTGGGTAAGACCGCTAAAGGATTTATTGATAACGGCCAGTTGATTCCCGACGACTTGATGGTATCTATACTGGCCAAGAAATACGATGAATTCGGTCGTGGTCACAAGGGTGTTATCTTCGACGGATTCCCCCGCACAATTCCACAGGCAGAGGCCTTGAAAAAGATGCTCGACGAGCGCGGTGACAAGGTAGCTGCCATGATTGAGCTTGACGTTCCCGAGGACGAGTTGATGACACGACTCATCAAGCGTGGTAAGGACAGCGGTCGAGCTGACGACAACGAGGAGACCATCAAGAAGCGTCTCGTCGTCTATCATTCTCAGACTCTGCCTCTGATTGAGTGGTACAAGCAGGAAGGCCTGCACCACCACATCAACGGTAGTGGTACGTTGGAGCGCATCTTCAGCGACATTCAGAAAGTAATAGACAATTTGTAAATGGAAAGTAACTTCGTAGACTATGTAAAAATCATGTGCCGATCGGGCAAGGGCGGTAAAGGCTCTATGCACCTTCGTCACGTGAAGTATAATCCCAACGGCGGTCCTGACGGCGGCGACGGTGGTAAGGGTGGCAGCATCATTTTGCGTGGCAACCACAACTACTGGACACTGCTACACCTGAAATATGAGCGCCACATCTTTGCCGAACATGGAGGCAATGGCGGTCGTGACAAGTGTCATGGCACCGACGGCAAGGACATCTATATTGATGTTCCTTGTGGTACTGTGGTATATAATGCTGAAACGGGAAAATATGTCTGCGATGTCACTTACGATGGACAAGAGATAGTACTCCTCAAGGGAGGTCGTGGCGGACTGGGTAATTTCCAGTTCCGCACGGCAACAAACCAGGCACCACGCTATGCGCAGCCTGGTGA
>JAILMS010000112.1 GCA_024692385.1 Prevotella sp.
GAGATGGCTGAGACCATCGGCATCAGCACTGAGAAGTATGAGAGAATAGAACAGGGAGAGCTGGATATTACCATCTCTAACCTGATGAAGATAGCCAAGAAGTATGGGGTATCTACTGAGGAGCTGATCTTTGCCGAGGCACCTCACATGAAGTCGTACTACGTGACTCGCAAAGGACAGGGCATGTCTATCGAGCGCACCAAGGCGTATAAGTATCAGTCGCTGGTGGGCGGTTTCGTCAACCATAAGGCCGACGTATTCATCGTTACCGTCGAGCCTAAGCCACAGGCTCACACCGTCTATAAGAACACACACGCCGGTCAGGAGTTTAACATGGTGCTGGAAGGAAAGATGGAGCTCTACATTGCTGGCAAGACCATCATCCTGGAGGAGGGCGACAGCATCTACTTCGACGCCACCAAGCCTCATGGCATGCTGGCCGTAGGAGATAAACCCGTTAAATTCCTCGCCTTTACAGTCGAGTAATTTTAGGGAAAAGTGAATAGTGAAAAGTGAATAATTTGCTACCGCCCTATGTCATACCTTCAGTATAACAGTTCTCCATTAACGAAAAAAAGCTATCTTTTCGGAGTAAGAATTGTCAAGATGGTAAAATTCATCAAATGCAGCCCAAAGGAATACGGGATGATTAATCAGGTATTTCGTTCTGGCACAGCCATTGGTGCATTGGTGAGTGAGTCGACATACGCACAAAGTGCAGCAGATTTCATCAATAAACTCTCTGTTACATTAAAAGAATGCAATGAAACTCTCTATTGGCTCAATATCCTAAAAGATACAGAGTATTTGAATGAACAGGAATTCGAGAGTATAGACAAGGATTGTGAAGAGCTACTTGCTCTCTTAATTTCATCAATAAAAACAACTAAACAAAACATTGAAAAGAAGTGAAGAAGGGAGAGCGGAAGCAAATTATTCACTTTTCACTATTCACTTATGTCTTATTATTATGATAGAAAGATTTTTAAAACAGACACATTTCGAATCTGTTGAGGATTACAATAAGAACCTGGAGTTCATCATCCCTGAGAACTTCAACTTTGCCTACGACGTGATGGACGCGTGGGCAGAAGAGGCACCTGAGAAACTGGCACTGCTCTGGACTAACGACCAGGGCGAAGAGATTCGTGCCACCTATGCTCAGCTGAAAGAGCAGAGCGACCAGGCTGCTTCTTATATACAGTCATTAGGTATTGGAAAGGGCGACCCCGTGATGCTGATTCTGAAGCGTCGCTACGAGTGGTGGATCGTGATGCTGGCACTGTGTAAGATTGGTGCGGTAGTGATTCCTGCCACCCACATGCTGACCAAGCACGACATCGTATATCGCAACACACGAGCCAGCATCAAGGCTATCATCTGTGTTGACGATGCCTACGTGACGGAGCAGATCAAGCTGGCGATGCCTGAGAGTCCTACGGTGAAGCAGTATATCACCATTACCGACCACGGCAAACCCATCCCTGAGGGCTTCCGCGACTGGCAGGCAGAATGGAAGCAGGCTCCTAAGTTCCAGAAGCCGGCCTTCGTCAACAACAACGAAGACACCATGATTATGTACTTCACCAGCGGAACGAGCGGTGAGCCAAAGATGGTGGCTCACGACTACCTCTACGCTATGGGCCACCTGACAACGGGATGCTTCTGGCACAACCTGCACGAGGGCTCGCTGCACCTGACGGTGGCTGACACGGGTTGGGGCAAGGCCGTATGGGGTAAGTTCTATGGCCAGTGGTTTGCTGGTGCTACGGTATTCGTCTTCGACCACGAGAAATTCAATGCTGACACCCTGTTGCGTCAGATAGAGAAATATAAGGTGACGAGCTTCTGTGCGCCTCCCACCATCTATCGCTTCATGATTCGCGAGGACCTGTCGAAGTATGACCTCTCCAGCCTGCAATATTGCACGACTGCCGGTGAGGCGCTGAACCCCGCCGTATTCGATAAGTTCAAGGAGAAGACGGGCATCCAGATGATGGAGGGCTTCGGACAGACGGAGACCACCATGACGCTGGGCACCTTCCCCTGGATGAAGCCAAAGCCCGGTTCTATGGGTATCCCCAATGCGCAGTATGACATCGACCTGCTGCGCGCCGACGGCACCAGCTGTGAGGACGGTGAGAAGGGCGAGATAGTAGTAAGAGTGGGCGACAAGAAGCCTGTAGGTCTTTTCAAGGGCTACTATCGCGACGAGGAGAAGACGCGCGAGGCTTGGCACGACGGCATCTACCACACGGGCGATATGGCGTGGCGCGACGAAGACGGCTACTACTGGTTTGAGGGCCGCATCGACGACGTCATCAAGTCTTCAGGTTATCGTATTGGCCCGTTCGAGGTGGAGAGCGCACTGATGACTCACCCCGCAGTAGTAGAGTGTGCCATCACTGGTGTGCCTGACGACATCCGCGGTATGGTGGTGAAGGCTACCGTCGTACTCGGCAAGGAGTGGAAAGACAAGGCGGGTGAGGACCTGGTGAAGGAACTGCAGCAGCACGTCAAGAAAGAGACGGCACCCTATAAGTATCCTCGTATCGTTGAGTTCGTCGACGAGCTGCCCAAGACCATCAGCGGTAAGATTCGCCGCGTAGAAATCAGACAAAAAGACGCTGGAAAGTGAAAAATGAAAAGTGAAAAGTGAAAAATTTGCTTCCGCTATGAAACATCGTATTGTCATCAAGGTTGGTTCCAACGTTCTGACGCGCCCTGAAGGGAAACTGGACGTTACACGCATGTCGGCAATCGTAGACCAGATAGCCTGGCTGCGTCGTCAGGACTATGACGTCATTCTGGTATCCAGTGGTGCCGTATCAGCAGGACGCGACGAGCTGCGCACAGGTCGCGAACTCGACAGCGTAGAACAGCGCCAGCTCTTCTCTGCCCTGGGACAGGTGAAGCTCATAGGGCTCTACTACGACCTCTTCCGTGAGTACGACATCCACATCGGACAGGTGCTCACCATGAAGAAGAACTTTGAGCCGGGTGATGAATATGCCAACCAGCGACAGTGTATGAACGTGATGCTGGACAATGGCGTATTGCCTATCGTCAACGAGAACGATACGGTCAGTATCACAGGACTGATGTTTACTGATAACGACGAGTTGTCAGGACTGATAGCCCAGATGATGCAGGCGGAGACACTGATTCTGCTCTCTAACATCGACGGCGTATTCACCAAGAATCCCAACGACCCCACGGCAGAACTGATACCAGAGGTGCAGCCGGGCAGAGACCTCTCGGAGTATATCCAACCAGAGAAGAGCGCCTTCGGACGCGGCGGCATGCACTCAAAGTACACGACAGCCACCAAGGTGCAGCAGACAGGCATCCGCGTCATCATCGCCAATGGCGAGCGCGACAACATCCTCGTCGACCTGATACAAGACCGTCAAAACGTACCACATACAGAATTTATCCCCTATGGAGCTCACTAACACCTTCCAGCGCGTCAAGACAGCCAGCAAGACGCTGGCGCTGCTCTCTGACGACGAGCGCAACGAGATACTCAAGGCAGTGGCCGATGCCATCATCGACTATCAGGGGCGCATCCTGACAGCCAACGAGAAGGATTTGGCAAAGATGGACCCTAAGAATCCGCTCTACGACCGTCTGCAGCTGACTGAGAAGCGTCTGGCCGATATCGCCAGCGACATGCGCAACGTGGCCAGCCTGCCGTCTCCACTGGGCCATATCACTAAGGAGAAGACGCTGCCCAACGGTCTGCGCCTGCATCGCGTGAGCGTACCCTTTGGTGTTATCGGCATGATCTATGAAGCACGCCCCAACGTCACCTTCGATGTTTTCTCGCTGTGCTTCAAGAGCGGTAACGCCTGCGTACTGAAAGGTGGCTCAGATGCCGACCTCTCCAACCAGGCATCGGTAGCACTGATTCATCAGGTACTGCAGCAGTTTGGCGTGAACCCCGACGTGGTCACCCTGTTGCCTGCCACCCACGAAGCTACTGGCGAGATGCTGAATGCAGTAGGCTATATCGACCTGTGCATCCCTCGTGGTGGCCGACGCCTCATCGACTTTGTGCGCGACACAGCTCGTATTCCTGTCATCGAGACGGGTGCCGGAGTGGTGAACACCTATTTTGATAAAGACGGCGACCTGGAAATGGGTAAGGCTATCATCAATAACGCCAAGACCCGTCGCGTCAGCGTCTGCAACGCGTTAGACTGTCTGCTCGTACACGAGCGTCGTCTGGGCGACTTGGCCGAACTGGTGAAGCCGCTATTAGACCATAAGGTGACGCTCTATGTTGACGGGTCAGCCTATCAGTTGCTGGAAGGACATTATCCTGCCATCTTGCTACAGCCTGTCACGGAAGAGAGCTACGGCACAGAATTTATGGACTATAAGATGGCCATTCGTACGGTATCATCACTGGAAGAGGCCATTGCACATATAGACCGCTTCGGCTCAGGACACAGCGAGGCCATCATCACAAAGAACGAGGAGACGGCACGCCGCTTCCAGCAGGCTGTTGATGCTGCCTGCGTCTATTGGAATGCGCCGACCTCATTTACCGATGGTGCGCAGTTCGGACTGGGTGCGGAGATAGGTATCTCTACGCAGAAGCTTGGTCCGCGCGGTCCTATGGCACTGGAGGAGATTACCACCTACAAGTGGATTATCGAAGGCGAGGGACAAGTGAGGGTATAGTGAAAAGTGAATAGTGATTAATTTGCTACCGCTGACCCTAAGGCGAAAACAAACGACAAACAACAAAAAACAAGAGTATTAACAATAAAAGAACAGATGAATGGTAAGAAGTGCGGAAGCAAATTTTTCACTTTTCACTATTCACTCTTACCTTAAATTATGAAATCATTTATAAATGTACAAGATATTGGCCCGCTGGAGAAAGCGATGGCAGAGGCCTTTGAGATAAAGAACGACCGTTATAAGTATCAGCATCTGGGTAAGAACAAGACACTGATGATGATATTCTTCAACAATAGTCTGCGCACTCGTCTGTCGACACAGAAGGCGGCAATGAATCTGGGCATGAATGTCATCGTGCTCGACGTCAATGCTGGCGCTTGGAAGTTGGAGACAGAGCGTGGCGTCATCATGGATGGCGACAAGTCGGAGCACCTGCTCGAGGCTATCCCCGTAATGGGTTGCTACTGTGACCTCATCGGCGTACGCTCGTTTGCTGGGCTTAGCGACCGCGAATACGACTATGCCGAGACGGTATTGCAGCAGTTTATCAAATACTCTGGCCGTCCTGTCTTCGCGATGGAGACAGCCACCGTACACCCGCTGCAGGCTTTTGCCGACCTCATCACCATCCACGAATCGTGGATGGAAAGTGAAAAAGGAAAAGTGAATAGTGAAAAATTTCCTACCGGACAAAGAAGTGCGGAAGCAAATTCTTCACTTTTACCTATTCACTCTTACCTTAAACGACCAAAGGTCGTATTGACCTGGGCTCCCCACTGCCGTGCATTGCCTCAGGCTGTGCCTAACTCGTTTGCACAGTGGATGAATGCTGCCGATGTAGATTTCGTCATCACTCACCCCAAGGGCTATGAGCTGGACCCCAAATTCGTGGGTAATGCTCGCGTGGAGTATGACCAGAAGAAGGCCTTTGAGGGCGCTGACTTCATCTACGCCAAGAACTGGTCGAATCCGGGTGTCACCAACCTTGCCGACTATGGTAAGATTACCTGTGAGGACCGCTCATGGACGGTAGATACCGAGCATATGTCGTGGACGAATAATGCTAAGTTCATGCACTGTCTGCCCGTACGTCGTAACCTCATCGTGACAGACGACGTCATCGAGAGTCCTAACAGCATCGTGATACCAGAGGCTGCCAACCGTGAGATTAGCTGCTCGGTAGTTATCAAGAGAATGCTGGAGAAATTGAGAGATTGAGAAATTGAGAAATTGAGAAAATGAGAAATTGAGAAATTGAAACATTATAATAATACCATGATATCATTTGAATGTGACTATAACAATGGGGCACACCCCAAAGTGCTCGAGAATCTGGTGAGGTATAATGATGCCAAGCCTACGCCTTACGGCTTTGATGAGTTTTCTGAGCGTGCCAAGCAGCGCATCCGCGAGGCTATAGGCATGCCTGACGCACAGATATTCTTCTTGACGGGTGGCACACAGACGAATGCCACCACCATCGACTCTATGCTCTACCAGTATGAGGGCGTGATATGTGTCGATACAGGACATATCAATGTGCACGAGGCTGGTGCCGTAGAGTTCACAGAGCATAAGATTATCACGCTGCCTGGCGAGCTGGGCAAGATGAGTGCTAAGACGCTCGACAAGTATCTCGACGACTTCATGCACGACGGCAACAATGCTCATGCTGTATTCCCCGGACTGGTGTATATCACCTTCCCCACGGAGTTAGGTACCTTATACAGTGCGCAGGAGCTCGACGACATCTATCAGGTATGTCAGCACTACAATATCCCACTGTATATCGACGGCGCCCGTCTGGGCTACGGACTGATGGCTGAAGGCTGCGACATCACCCTGCCCTACTTGGCACGCCACTGCGACGTGTTCTATATTGGTGGCACGAAGATAGGAGCGCTCTGCGGTGAGGCTGTCGTCTTCACTAACCGTCAGGCCCACAAGCACTTCTTCTCCATTCAGAAGCAGCACGGAGCAGTCATCGCCAAGGGCGCACTCATCGGCTTGCAGTTTGAGGCGCTGTTTACTGACGACCTCTACTTCAAGCTCTCACGCCACGCCATCGACATGGCTATGCAGATGAAGCAGATATTCCAGGAGAAAGGCTGCGAGTTCTTTATCGACTCGCCCACCAACCAGCAGTTTGTCATCCTGCCCAACGAGACCGTTGAGCGACTTGATGGCCACATAGAGTTTACCCACTGGGGTAAGGCCGACATCCATCATACGGTCTGCCGCTTTGTTACCAGCTGGGCAACGACACCTGAGGAACTGGAAGAATTGAGGCGTCTGCTATAGGCGCTTCAACCATTCGTTTGGTTGCAAAAACAAGAAAAAATTTTGAGATATAAAAATTATTTTGTAATTTTGCAGCCGCTTACGAAATTCGTAACACACTCTGCACCATCGGTCAGAGATTCGGGATGTAGCGCAGTTGGTAGCGCACTACGTTCGGGACGTAGGGGTCGGGCGTTCGAGTCGCCTCATCCCGACAAAGACAGCTCAAAAAGCTGTCTTTTTTGTTTTTAGTGTTATAATTTCGTTCTTTGCTCGCTTATTCTTTGACCTAAAGGTACAAAGTGTGGCGTTGCAATCGCATCTTTGAGACGTTGTCTCGATAGTACTCACGCTCGAAAGAGCAAAATAAATCGCGAATTATTTTGTTCTTTGCTCGCTTATTCGTACCTTTGACTTTGTCGAAAGTACTTTCGCTCGACAATAAAAACAAAAAAATCTTTATTTGTTTTGTATTGTGCTCACTTATTCGTACCTTTGCAAGCTGAAACAAAATAACACACAATGAATTATCTTGATAGAAAC
>JAILMS010000122.1 GCA_024692385.1 Prevotella sp.
TTCTTGCAAGATCGCTCTGGATTACACCCTCCAGATAATGCAAACGCAATATTTCTTTCTTGTCTTCTGAATTTAAATACTTACGTTTCTTTTTCATTTTTAAGTTGACTTTGTGTCAACTTTTTCCAGCGTAAGACACAAAAATGGACAAAATTTTGAAAAATTGCGATGTTGGTTAATAGTAGGTTAGATGTTTGCAAACTATTAACATGGCTCAAATGCCCTGTATATCGGCGTTTTCGACCAGTCATGTTAATAGGTTAATAGTTTTTGCGAAAAACTTTTTTAGGAGAAAATGCGAAAAGACCTCCCCAGGTACCCTAAACGCTGAATTCTCCATCACAGCCTAAGAGCTCCTCAAGGTATTCATTCCTGTCTGTCTAACATATTCAATGGCAAAGATAGCAAGATTTTTCTAAAGATGCAAATATTTCTTCCGATTTTTGAAAATGTTTAAAGATAAAAGTAGTACCTTTGCAGACGACTTCCGTCGTCAGCGAGCTCGCTCACGCTCGGCATAGCTCAAGCAAGCTTGGCTCTGCGCTCGCTTAATCGCGACCTTGTCAGACTTTATGATACTGAAGAAACTGTCGATACTGAACTATAAGAATATTGGTGAGGCTCAGTTGGAGCTGTCGCCCAAGATGAACTGTTTCATTGGTAGCAATGGCATGGGCAAGACGAATGTGCTGGATGCCGTGTATTATCTGTCGTTCTGTAAGTCAGCATCGAATCCTATCGACTCGCAGGTGATTCGTCACGACCAGCCCTTCTGCATGATAGAAGGAGAGTATGACGAGGATGTAGTATCTGTGGGCATGAAGCGTGGACAGAAGAAGCACTTCAAGCGTAACAAGAAGGAGTATAAGCGACTGTCGGAGCACATCGGACTGATACCGCTCGTAGTGGTGTCGCCTGCTGACTCACTGCTCATAGAAGGGGGCAGCGAGGAGCGCCGTAAGTTGATGGATATGGTGATAGCGCAGTATGACCGCTCGTATATTGATGCGCTGAGCCGCTATAACAACGCCTTGCAGCAGCGTAACATCCTGCTGAAGATGGAGGACCCCGCACCTGACCCGCTGGTGTTACAACTATGGGAGGAGCAGATGGCGGAGGCTGGCGAGACACTGTATGAGAAGCGTCGCAGCTTTGTGGATGAGCTGATACCGCTATTCCAAGAGTACTACCAGCATATCTCTGGCGGACAGGAGCGAGTAGGGCTGACCTATGTTTCTCACTGTCAGCGTGGCCCCTTGTTGGAGGTCATCCAGCGTGATCGCCACAAGGACTTGGCGGTGGGCTATTCGCTACATGGCGTGCATCGTGACGATTTGGAGTTTACACTCGACGGCCACCTGATGAAGCGTGAGGGCTCGCAGGGACAGAACAAGACATTCGTCATTGCACTGAAGCTGGCGCAGTTTGACTTCCTGAAGCGTACGGGCTCGAAGACGACGCCCCTATTGCTGCTCGACGACATCTTCGACAAGCTCGATGCACAGCGTGTAGAGCAGATAGTGCGTCTGGTATCCAGCGACAACTTCGGACAGATATTCATCACCGATACCAATCGCGACCACCTCGACCAAATACTGAGCACTACGGCGCTCGACTACCGCATTTTCCATGTGAAGGATGGGAAAGTTGACAGTTGAGAAAATGAGAAATTGAAACATTAATTATAAATTAAGGTAATCATGAAGAAAATCGTAACAACAGTGACAGCTCTCGTGCTGATGGTAACAGCAGGAGTGGTAGTAACATCGTGTGGTGCAGGTACTTTGCTGCAGACTGTGGCAAGTGGTGGCACGCTGGCTAACGCTTTTAGTAGCGTAATCGGTCTTGACAAGGTGACCAAGCAGGGAATGGTTGGCTCATGGCATTACGACAGCCCAGGATGTGCCTTCACCAGTGAGAACTTGTTGGCTAAGGCTGGTGGTGAGGTAGCCGCTACGAAGATTGAGCAGGAGATGGCTCCCTACTTCCAGAAGGCAGGCCTGACCGCTCAGAATACCTATACTACCTTCAATGAGGACGGAACGTTTACTGCTGCTATCGCTGGCAAGAAGTTCAGCGGCACATGGACACTCGACGAGGCTACCGCTAAAGTAACGATGAAGACGCTGCTGCTCAGCATCAACTGCTATGCTAAGCGCGAATATGGTGGCATCTCGCTGCTCTTCGAGTCAAAGAAGCTGCTCAACGTGTTGCAGGTATTGGCATCTATGAGTGGTAACGATACCGCTCAGAAGATTGGTGAGCTCTCGAAGAACTACGATGGCGTACGCCTCGGCTTCGACATGAAGAAATAAGAGGGACAATGTTTAAGCGCGACGTACAATCGGTTAAGGACCTGATACTCCGCAATCTGCGTGAGCAAGGGTTAGAAATGCCTCTACTGCAGAAAAGGCTGGTAGAGGCGTGGCCTGAAATAGGCGGACCGCTGGTGCAGCGCTATACACTGAATACCTATATTTATAATCAGACGCTCTTTGTGCGACTGTCCAGTCCGGCTATGCGTTCCGAACTGTCTATGCAGCGCCAGGAGCTGATAACTCGATTAAACCAGTATGTCGGTAGTCAGGTGATTACCGACATACGTTTCTGCTAATTTGTACCTGTAGTAGATACTAAATATGAAAAAACTGATATCCATCATCGTTGCCGTATTGTTGATAGCATCCTGTGGACAGAGCTACGAAGAGTCGAAACGCCTATCAAGAGAACAGCGTAGGGAGGCTATGAGAAAGGACTCGGCAGCACTGAAAATTGCCGTGTTGCCAACGCTGGACTGTCTGCCACTGTATGTTGCACATCACTATGAGCTCTTTGATACGCTGAATGGTGGTGTGCGCCTGAAGTTATACCATGCTCAGATGGATTGTGATACTGCTATCCAGCGAGGCAGGGTAGAGGGCTTCGTAACAGACTTGGTGAGAGCTATGCGCATAGACCATCAAGGAGTGAAGATGCGCTATGTGGCTGCCACGAATGCCTACTGGCAACTGGTAACCAATCGTAATGCCCGCATCATACAGCTGAAGCAGTTGGACGACAAGATGGTGGCGATGACGCGCTTCTCAGCAACGGATATGCTGACAGACATGGCTCGCGATACAGTGAAGCTGCCTGCAGAGCGTGTCTACAAGGTACAGATTAACGACCTCAATGTTCGCATGCAGATGCTGCTGAACAATGAGATTGACGCCTTGTGGTTTACAGAACCGCAAGCCACGATGGCTCGTATTATGAAGAATCCTGTAGTAATGGACTCGCGCGATGTGAAGCTGCAGCTGGGTGTAATGGCCTTCCGTGATAAGGAGATGCAGCGCAAGGAGCGCGCCAAGCAGTTGTCGCTGCTGATAAAGGCTTATAACCAGGCGTGTGACTCTATCAATAAGCATGGCGTCATCTATTACCGTGATATTCTGAGAGAGCATTTCAAGATGAAGCGCAACGTCATTGACTCGTTGCCGAATAACCTGCGCTACCAACATGCCGTAGGTCCTCGTCAGGAGGATATCGCTCTTGTAGAGCAGTGGTTGGGAGCACAACAGTCAGTAAACAAGAAACAATAACTGCTGGATAATGGTGACAAACGAGAGCCTGAAACTGGTCAGTGACGCCTTGCAGACGGGTAATGCCGGCAGAGCTATACGTCAGATGGAGAACTATCTGGCGGCATGGCCTGAGCAGCAAACTGCTGAGAAACTGGCACAGGTGCGTGAGGACTATGACCGCATGGAAGCTTATTGGCAACAGGGCGGTGATGATCCACAGCGCGAGGCCCTTTATCAACGGCTATTGCAGAGGGTGTATGTGCTGTATGCTAACGTGATGCACTATCACCGCATGAAGGCATCGCCCTACCAGAATAGTCTCTACACTCGTGTGCGCCAAGGACAACACGATTGGTCGCTGGCAGCTATCCGTCAGGAGATGCAGGGCTTTGTCAGTAATGTCGCCATGCTTCAGCTGGAGCCTGATAACAAGCGGGCAGCAATGAGCGAGTCGCTCTATAAAGACCACCAGCAGCAGATGAACCAGCTGTTTGAATATGTGCTGACGTCGCGTCAGTGGTCTGACAGTGTGGGTAGTCAGTTTACGGAGATGCTGACATCGCCAACCATCGACACAGTTGACCAGCAGCTGCTGATTGCTGCTGTCACGCTGTCGCTGCTGAACCAGTTTGATATGGCTAAGTTCCGCATGCTGACAGAGGTGTATCGCCTGTCTCAGGATGAGGCTGTGCGCCAGCGTGCCTTAGTGGGCTGGACATTATCAGTATCTGATACCTATCGCCAGGTGTATCCTGAACAGCGTGAGCTGATCGAGGCATTGCTGGAGTCAGAAGAGGTGTGTCAGGAACTGACAGAGCTACAGATACAGCTTATCTACTGTCTTAATGAGGAGAAAGACAGCCAGACTATCCAAAAAGAGATTATGCCCGACCTGCTGAAGAACTCGTCGAAGATGATGGCGCAGGATATGGAGAACTCAGAGGAGGAACGTCTGGAAGAAGTGCTCCATCCGGAAGTATCAGAAGAACGCATGGAACGACTGGAGTCGTCGATGCGTAGAATGATGGATATGCAGAAGGAGGGTGTCGATGTGTTCTTCCACGGCTTCTCTCAGATTAAGCGCTATCCTTTTTTCTATGATGTCAGCAACTGGCTGGTACCATTCTACCAACACCATCCTGACATCGCGCAGTTTATTGCCAAACAAGGACAATACCATTATCTGGAGAAGGTATTTGCCACGAATACATTCTGTAACAGTGACAAGTACTCGTTTGTCATTGCCATGCAGGAGGTGATAGACCGCTTGCCTCAGCAGGTGCGTGACATGATAGTGCATGGCGAGTATAATGCAGAGGAAATGGCGTCTGCTGTTGAGCCGTCAGCAGCCTTGGAACGTCGCCTCTACCTGATGGATATCTACCGCTTCTTCCGCCTGTTCCCGCATCGCTCAGAGTTGAAGAGTCCTTTTGATACGGTTACTGACGAGATGGGCCAATGTGACTTCTTATCATCGACACTGCTGGCAGATACAGCTATTGAAAAGTATAAGTCGCAAGTAGTGAGACAGCTGAAGAGACATAAGATGCAGCGTGCTGCTCAGCGCCTGTTGCAGACGATTGCAGAGCCATGTCGTGATATTCAGTACTACCTGTGGATGCAAGACTATGACCATGTTTTACAGCTCAATCCAGAACATGAGCGCGCCTTGCTGGGAAAGGGCCGTCAACTGTATGATATGGGGAAGTATGATGAGGCGTTGCAGTGGTTTGAAAAGCTGATGGCTGCTCATCCGGAGAAGACCAATAATCAGTTGTATGTCGCCATCTGTCAGGTACAGATGGAGCGTTACGAGGAAGCGCTGAAACTGCTCTTTAAGCTAAACTATGAACAACCGGAAAATGCCAGTGTCAGCCGTGTGTTGGCATGGACACAGACTTGTCAGGGTAAGTTGGAGCAGGCTGCTAAAATCTATGAACAGCTGATGGAGCATGAGCAGCGTGACGATGACGACCTGAAGAATTATGGTTATTGCCTGTGGTTGCAAGGAGAGGTGGCGCGCGCCAGTGGGTTGTTCCGCCAGTATTGCCAGCGTCACGAGCAGGCAGCAGTGGGAATGGCTGACTTCTTTGATGTAGATTGGTTAAAGAAGCGTGGCATCACCGCTGTGGAAATCAATATGATGCTGTCACTCCTATAATTGTCATTGCGAAGCCACACTTTGACCTCCTAGTCAAAGAACTATCAACTGTCAACTATCAACTATCAACTATCAAAGGAACGGCTGTAGCAGATGAGCAAACCAGCCACGGAACTTCTGCCAGTTGGTGCGGAACTCATCCCATGTCTGCGGGGTTAGTTGGAAGCTCTTCTGCTTGTCACGCCAGAACATGTCATCTAACTCGCGAGTGGTCTTGGAGTCTATAATCACTGCGTTTTCCTCAAAGTCGCATTTCAGACTGCGAGCATCCAGATTGGTGCTGCCTACCGTACAATATTTGCCATCCACCATCATAATCTTAGAATGGTGGAAGCCAGGCTTATAAAGCCATACGATAGCACCACGTTTCATCAACTTATGAGCCTGATAGAGTGCGCAGTCAGGTGTCAGAGGAATATCGCTCTTCGATGACAGCATAATCTCTACCTTTACGCCACGCTTGATGGCACGTGTGAGTGCTCTTGTGAGGGTGGGGATTAGTGTAAAGTAGGGATTGATAATGTGTATCGAGTCTTTAGCCTGATTGATGGCATTAATATAAAAGGTACGCATAATCTTAGGTGTGATGCCTGGCTCGCGATTGATGATGCCTACCATCTTATGCTCTCGTGTGCTGGTGGTGTCGGGCTTTAGACCATTGAACTGCGTTAGTGTACCACCATTAAAGTATTTTGCACCATAGACATTCTCGCCTGTGGTACGATACCAGATGCGTAAGAAGATGCTCTGCAACTCATTGACGGCATCGCCTTCAATACGACAGTGCATATCGCGCCATTCGCCCACCTGTTCTGTACCTTTTATATAATAGTCGGCCACATTCATACCACCAGTATAAGCTATCTTACCATCGATAATCACTATCTTGCGATGGTCACGACCATAGATATGGTTTACCCAAGGAAAGCGGATAGGGCTATACTCTACAATCTGTATGCCGTCTTCACGGAGTGGTTTGAGATGGCGCTTCTTCAGTGGCTGATTGTTGGAGTCGTTACCAAAGCCATCAAACATAGCACGAACCTCAACGCCCTCCTTGCTCTTCTGACGAAGTATCTCAAAGAGTAGCATGGCGATAGAGTCGTTGCGGAAATTGAAGTACTCCAGGTGGATGCTGCTCTTGGCCTGAAGGATGGCATGGAACATATCGTCGAACTTCTCCTGACCAGAGAGTAGGAGTGTCACACTGTTGTTATGGGTGAAGCGCACACCGCTCTCGCGCAGGGTTTGCACAATCAGTGAGTCGCTTGTCTGCGCTGTGGCAGACAAGCTGATCAGTGTTATGAAAATGAGTGCAAAACGTCTCAGCATGTCTTACTTCTTGTTTTTGAGACGATACTCCAATGGCGTCATGCCGTACTTATCCCTGAAGATATTGATGAAGTTCTCTGCTGTCATGAAGCCCACATTGATAGCCAACTCGCTGAGGTTGATGTTGGTGTTGACGAGCAGTGTGCAGGCATGTTTCAGACGTATCTCACGAACTACCTCGGCAGGTGTCTTGGTGGTGATGGCACGTATCTTATGGAAGAACGGTACGCGTCCCATACCCATTGCAGCAGCCATGTCCTCCAGACTAATCTGTCCACGACTCATATTCTGCAAGACGAACTGCTCAACATTACGCATCAGCTGCTGATCCATCATGTTGTTCATCGAGTAGTCACCAATGGTATTGTCATTATAGTATTTAGACAGTATGTTAGGCTGTTCTGCTCTTGCAGCAACCTCCTGCTCATCAATAGTTTCCTGGGTTTCAGGCTGCTCAGCAGCTTCCTGCTCGTCAGAGAGGTTGACATTAGTGAACTCCTCGAAACTCATGGTAGCAGTAGTCATACTTGCATTCTGACCTTCCAGCATACGTGTCTCCTTACCCTCGATGACGTTCTGGTTAATTTCAACAGGTGCCAGACCCATTACTTTATTAAAGCGCATAACGGCCTCCTGCACATTGAATGGCTTAGCCAAATAGTCATCAGCAGCCAGAGTGATATTCAGGTCGTTCATAGACTCTGGAGTCAGCACGGTGTCAGTCATCAGCACAAACTTGGTCTTGCTTCTGGTGTGGCTTGACTTGAACTGGTTGCACAACTCACTACCCGTGATGCTGTCGCCCATATTGTGCTTGCAGACGACGAGGTCGGCCTTCAGCGTATCGATATCGGGAAGAGCATCCTTGATATTGTCGTAGATATGGAAGTCGTAAATCTCGCACAGATGGGCACGCATGAAATGCAGGAACTCGCGGTTGTTGTCGATGAATACCACGATGAATTTCTGTGTCTGTCCTTCGATGTGCAGTGGCTTGATGTCGAGTGACAATTGCTGACCAGTTTCAACAGCCAGCTCAATCTCACCCTGTTCATTCAGCTCCAGACGATCCTTGGCAGTAGACTCTGCTTTCTTCTCAGGATTCTCCAGTGTGCTCTGCATCTCTGAGATGCGCGTGATAACTTGTAGCAACTGGAAGTGTAGTGAGTTCAGCTGCTCACGACCTTCCAATGTCTGCTCCTTCATAGACATATCACCTATGATAGTCGTCATACGAGCCATAGGTTGGCGCAACTCGTCACTGGCCAGCTTGATTTCCTCGCGCTGGCGCTTCAACTCCTCGATAACGGTGTTGCGCTTCTTCCATGCTTTCTTGTATTTCTTGATACCAAAGCGCCAGATGATGACGATGATAATAAGGATGATAACATAGAAGGTAAGCATCCACCATGACAGCCACCATGGACGATCAACGTGGATTTCGAGGATACGCTCCTGATTGCTGACAGCACCATCGGCACTGATAGCCTTCACGTGGAGTCTGTAGTTGCCACTGGGCAGATTATTGAATCTTACGCCGTGGAGTAGGGCATCGCCATTGTGCCAGTCGTTGTCGCGACCCTCCATCCAATACATGAACTGCAGGCGCTCACCTTGGTTGTAGTTACCAGCGGCAAACTTTATCGTGATAGTATTCTGGCTATTGAGCAGTTCTATCTTGTTACTCTCGTTGAGGGCCTGTGGCAGAATGATATTGCCATCATAGCTGACGCCCGTCAGGATTTCCTGCTCACCAACGAACAATTGTGTCAGCATGACGCGAGGCAGTGATGCCTGTTCGTCTTTGTTGCTATGACGTACCCAGTTGACACCATAGAGACCACCAAACAATACATCTCCATTCTTCTTGGTGAGAATGGCGCCCATATTGAACTCATTGCTTTGCAGACCATCAGCAACGGTATAGTTGTAGAGGCCATAATTAAATGTCTCGTCTTCGTGGTTACGCTGTACGACGATACGGCTGACACCATTGCTGGTACTAATCCAGATGCTATGGTTCTTATCCTCAGCAATACCGCAGATAGAGTTGTTGCACAGACCGTCTTTCTCAGTGAGTCGGCTGAGCTCGTCGTTGACAGGATTCAGGATATTGATACCTTCACGCGTACCTATCCATAACAAACCTCTGGAGTCTTCGTAAACCTGTGTGATATAGTTGTTAGTAAACGACTTCATGTTTGAAGTGTTACCTGTCAGTACGGTCTTCTCGCGTGTTGACAAGTTGAGAATCACCAAACCCTCAGCAGTACCTATCAGCAAGTTGTTGTTGGTACCATAGAATAGCGATGTGATGTTGTTGGTGTTCAGCATGCCATTCTCGTTGGTGTATGAGGAGAAGGTGTTCATCTTGGTGCTGTATACCTGCAAACCGCCATTAGTGGCAATCCACAGGTTACCGCTCTTATCACTGCTCAGCGCGTTGATATGGTCGTCGATGAGCGTCTTCATGCTGTCGCGAGCAGCAGAGTAGAACGTGCTGACACCATCCTTGATGCGGGTAAGACCATTCTGCTTGGAACCTACCCACAGGCTACCATCAGAAGTGGTAGTCATACAGGTTACCTTATGGCTGGCCAACGGACCTTCATAGTCGATGATGCCTTTGTCGCCTGTTCCATACCAGATCTTACCATTATTATCTTCTGCAATGGCAGTGATATCGCCATTGATCTGTGACTCAAACTTATAGATGTTGTCACCGTAGAAGGCCAGTCCTGACTTCTCTGTTCCTACCCATAAGAGGTCGGTATCGTCAATATAAACACTCTGGATGGCTATCACGTTCTCTGCAATCTGGAATCTGTTGACACCCTTCGGACGTACAGGCTCCATCTCCAGTGTCTTCACATCAGTACGGATGAGTCCACTACGGTCAGTACCTATCCATATATTTCCTTTGCGGTCGCCTGCAATGCCATTGACGCTATGGTCTGTGCTGGCTCCTGTCATGCCCAACTGGTCTCCAATGGTAGTATTCCATGTGTTGGTGTTCTTATTGTAGAGCATGAGAGTTCCTTGTCCGTAGAGCCAGATATTATCCATCTGGTCTGCAAAAGCCTTCAGCGTAGAAGACTTGCGCAGATGCTGTTGAGCGATATAATCGTTCTTCCAAACGGTATGCTGCTGGTGCATCACGTCGCAGCAGACAATACGTCCGTCTTCATAGACAATCAGTGCACCATCGCGACATTCACCGATAGAGGTGATGACACCTTGTGGTACACCGTGGGCATCGTCTGTATAGCCAAACTCATAGAGCAGCTGCTGTTGCATGTTATAGGCTACCACTCCCTTGTTGGGAATAGCTGCCCAGAAGTTCTTATGACTGTCGATATATACTACGTTGGGCGTTCCCTCGATACCCATACGTCCATATACCTGCTTCATGTCGCGCTCAAAGTTCTCACCTTGTGGGTGGTATACGCAGTAGCCTGCTGCGGTCTCAATCCACAGTGTTCCTTCTAGCGTCTCTTGAATACTGATGATATAGCTGTCGGGCAGTGACGAGCCGTCCTGTGAGTTACACTGGAAATTGTGGAATGTATAGCCGTCGTAGCGGTATAGTCCTGCAGGTGTTCCCAACCAGACATAGCCTCGCGAGTCTTTAAGGATGCAGTTAATCTGACTGATTGTTAATCCGTTGCGAGCGTCGAGGGTCTTGAATAGGTAGATTCCGGCAGCTGCCATAGGTAGTGCCAGCATCAGGACGAATAATATCTTTCTCAGTATTTTCATATATACCTATATATTATAGTACGCAAGCATAGCGGTCAACGATGCCGACGAGGCGGTTGTCGTTGTCTACTACCAGTACGTTGTGGATTTTATGTTTATTCATCAGCTTCTGTATGTCTGAAATCTTAGCTTGTGGCCCAACTGTTTTAGGTGTGCGAGTCATGATGTCCTCTACCGTATGGTTAAAGAATTCTGCCTGCCACTTCTCCATGGCGCGACGGATATCACCATCGGTGATAAGACCAGCAATCTTGCCATCCTCTATTGCTACACCCAGTCCAAGCTGTCCCTTGCTGATATGGATAATAGCCTGTCCCAGATGCATGTCAGCAGAGAGCACGGGCAGATTCTCAGTAATCATCACATCCTGAGCGGTGGTCAGCAGTCGCTTACCCAACTCTCCACCGGGATGGAACTGTGCGAAGTCCTGCGGACGGAAGTTGCGCTTCTCCATCAGTGCGATAGCCAGAGCGTCGCCCATAGCCAGCGTAGCTGTTGTACTGCTGGTGGGTGCCAGGTTCAGCGGACATGCCTCTTTCTCTACGCTGACATTCAGATGACAGGTAGAGTATTTTGCCAAGAGTGACTGTGGGTTACCACTCATACCGATAATGGGTATCTGCATGTGCAGCACCATAGGTACGAAGCGTAACAGCTCGTCAGTCTGTCCAGAGTTAGAGATAGCCAGCACAACATCATTTGTTGACATTACGCCTAAGTCACCATGATAGACGTCCAGCGGATTGATAAAGAATGATGGAGTACCTGTTGAGGCCAGGGTAGCGGCAATCTTTGCACCGATATGGCCACTCTTGCCCACACCAGTCACGATGACCTTTCCCTTACACTCCATAATCATATCAACGGCACGGTCGAAATTGTCGTCCATCTTGGGTATCAGGTCAAGTATGGCCTGTGCCTCATCTCTCAAACACTGTATAGCAATCTCTCTGCTTGTCATCACTCAATTTTCAATTCTTATTTCTCAATTAGTTTTTTGACCAAATCATGAAGCGCGCTTAGCTCCAGCATATTGGCTGCATCGCTGAGACCTTGGTCTGGGTTGGGGTGTACCTCAAAGAAGAATCCTGTGGCACCAAAAGCCTTGGCTGCCATTGCCATCTGAGGTACAAAACGGCGATCACCACCCGTCTTGCCGTCAGCACCGCCAGGACGCTGCACGCTGTGGGTGCAGTCCATGATGACGTTGTCAGTGATTTCCAGCATGTCGGGGATGTTGCGGAAGTCAACCACCAGATTGTTATAGCCCATCATATTGCCACGCTCCGTAAGCCATACCTCTTTGGCACCTCCGTCGAGAGCTTTCTCTACGGGATACTTCATATCGTGGCCACTCAGGAACTGAGCTTTCTTGATATTCACCGTCTTTCCTGTCTTTGCTGCTGCCAGCAATAGGTCAGTCTGTCTGCACAGGAAGGCAGGAATCTGTAGCACGTCGCATACTTGGCCAGCTGGCTCAGCCTGCCATGCTTCATGAATATCTGTTAATACGCGCAGACCATATTTTGCTTTCACGTCACTCAACATCAGCAGACCATGGTCAATACCAGGACCACGGAATGAATGTACAGAGGTGCGGTTGGCCTTGTCAAACGATGCTTTGAAGATGATATCGGTACCCAGTTCTTTGTTGATTTCCACTAATTTAGAAGCCACCGTGTCAAGCAACTCGGCAGATTCTATTACACAGGGCCCAGCTATAAACGTCTGTTTCATGTGACTTTTCTTACATAATACCTTGCAAAGATACAAATAAGTAATGTAAATTGCAAATTTTTTTGCATTTTTCCCTCTGAATACATGATTTTCATCAATTTTTGGCTAAAAATGAAAAAATCTTTGCAAAACATTTGTTAGTTTGAAAGTTTTTTCCTTAACTTTGCACCGTCGAAACGAAAAAATACGTTAAGACAAACTAAGAAACGAAATTATTTTTATTCATTAATCTATTAAAAAATTAAAATTATGAAAAAGATTATGATGACTCTGGCAGCTGTATGTGTAGCTGCTACAATGAATGCTCAGACTTGGGTAGGTGGTGAACTCGGTTTTTCTGGTAATCACACAAACGGTACTGAGACAACCAATAAGACTTTTACTTTTGCTCCTGAGTTTGGCTACAACCTCGATGAGAATCTCTCTGTAGCTATTAAGCTTGGTTACGAGTATCAGGATGCTTGTGATTTGGATAAGTTGTTCGGCACAACAAATTTCTTTGGATTTGCTAGAACTAATGCTTTCACAGTTAATCCTTATGTTCGTTATACTTTCTGCAAGGCTGGTAATTTCTCAGTATTTGTAGATGGTGGTATTAGTTATACGACTCTTCATCCTCAGGGTGCTGAGAAAAACCTCAACATTTTTGGTGCAGCAGTAGTACCTGGTATTGCTTACGCAGTTTCAGATAAGGTTACGCTCGTTTCTCATCTTGGTAAGGGCCTCTATTGGAATCATACTTGGTTGGAGGATAGCTTCCGTAACAATAGCTACGGCTTGAACCTGTTCAACGGTATTAGCTTCGGTGCTTACTACAACTTCTAATTGAAGGAATAATAGTTTAGACAATTAATAAACCGCATCTCATTCAGGGATGCGGTTTTTATTTTGCTTGCGCTTGAACTAGCCGTCAATGAAGGAGAAGACGACGAAGGTAAACAGTCCTGCGATGATACCGTCAGTAATACTTCCCGTGACAGGCATCAGCAGAATAGTCAGGAAGGCAGGCATCGTTTCCTGTGGGCGAGCCAGTCGGATGTGGCGCACAGAACCAAAGAGGTAGAAGCCTGCCATTACCATGATAGGAGCAGTAGCAGCAGCAGGGATCGCTAAGAATAATGGTGCCAAGAAGAGGCTGAGCACGAAGCAGAGCGCAATGACGAGGGCAGTAAGTCCTGTGCGACCTCCCTCAGCCACACCAGTAGCACTCTCCACATAGGTAGTTACTGTGCTACAACCCAGGCAAGCACCCGACATCGTGGCGATGGCATCGCTCAGCATGATGTTGCGCATGTGGGGAATACGTCCGTTCTTACGGATAAGTCCTGCATTGGCCATCAATCCCACTACCGAACCCAGCGTGTCGAACACATCAAAGAAAAGCATGGTGAGCACGCACACCCACAGATCAGGTGTGAACAGGTCATCCCATGAGAACTGGCAGAAGAGTGGGGCAGGCGATGTAGGCATGCTAAACAGATGATCGGGCACTTGCGTCACACCAGCAGGGATACCGATGAGGGTAACGATGATGATGGTGAGCAACAAGCCGCCACGCACACGGAGAACGATAAACGTACCCGCAAGAGCCAGACCCAGCAAGAATAGCAGAGATGGTGCACTGACGAGTGTGTGGATGTGGTTGAAGATGGTTCCTTCAGCCAACAATCCACTGTTCTTGAATCCTATCATGGCGATGAAGAAACCGATACCTGCGGCAATGGCGTATTTCAGAGAGGCAGGCATCATGTCGAAGATAAGCTGTCGGATGTTGCTTAAGCAGAGCAATACGAAGAGCAGACCTTCGAGGAATACGGCGGTAAGGGCAAACTGCCAGGTATAACCCAGCGACAGGCATACCGTCTCAACGAAGAATAGGTTGAGCGCCAGTCCTGGAGCCTGACCAAAGGGGCGCTTGGCCAGAAAAGCCATCAGCAGCGTACCGATAATGGTGGCCAGGGTGGTGGAGGTCAGTAGTGAATCCACGGGGAATCCCTGTGCGGTGAGTGGTGCAAACATCACTGGCATCAGTGCCAGGATATACGACATAGTGGTAAAGGTAGTGAGTCCTGAGAGTACTTCCGTCTTCAAGCTGTGTTGTTGTAGTGAGAATCCTACGAGTGATAATATTTTTGCTTTCACAGTGATGAATTATAAACTATGATTGATGAACTGGTAAGATGAGATCAAACTTAGAGCCTCCCGTGTAGTTGGTGTCGAGTGTCAGCGAACCGCCGAGGCGCTCAGCTATCATGCGGCCAATGGTCAGTCCAAGACCGGCACCCTGTGCGTAGTTGTCAAGTTTGGTGAAGCGTTTGAAGATTTGCTCCTTCTTTTCAGCAGGAATGCCAGGGCCTGTATCGGCTACTGAGAAATGCAGCTTGTCATCCTCGAGGGAGAGCACTAACGTGATGCTGCCCTGAGTGGTGAATTTTGCCGCATTGTCAAGAAGCTTAGAGAGTATGGTCTGAATCATACGGGGGTAGGTATTGATAACCTGTTCCTCAGGGATAGTGCACTTTGGTATCAGGCTTACTCCTTCATGTGCCAACTGGCTGATGCTATCCAGTGCCTGTTCCACGATGGCACCGCCCAGACAGGGCTCGGGGGTAGGCAGTTCGGCACTGCTCTCCATATCTGACATAAAGATGAGGTCGTCCAGGATTTTTGTCAGCAGTCGCGTGTTGTCTTCTATGCTCTTGCAACAGTTCACACGTTCATCTTCAGGAATCTCTACAGCAGGCGTTGTCAATACCTGTGTGAAGCCGCTGATGGCGTTCAGTGGCGTACGAATCTCGTGCGTCATGCTCTGTATAAACGAGGTCTTTGCCCTCGATGCTGCCTCGGCACGGTCGCGCTCTATGGCCAGCTGCTTGTTCTGTGCCACCACCACGTTGCGCTCGCGTTGTAACTGTTGGTTCTTGATTTCCAGTCTGCGTGTCCAGCGTCCGTTGAATGCCAAGAATGCCAGCAGTGCCACGATACCAAGTATCATGGCAACGCTACCTGTGGTAAATCGCGAACGCTGCTGCAACAGCTCGTTCTGTGTCTTCAGCTCGCTGATACTGGTTGTTGCTGTCGTGTCAGCGGCTTCTGCTGTCGCATACATGTTGGTTGTCGTCATCGTAAGAATGAATGCCATCATCAGCATGATCCTCATGAGGCGATGCCCCGTTTCTTTTATCATTTCTCTTATGTCTATGGTTATTCTTTCGTATTATTATAATTAAGTCTCAATGTTTAATTCCCAACTTTATAATTTCTCATTTTCTCAATCTCTCAATTTCTCAATTTTTAATATGTACGTCCTGCTGTGGGAACGGAATCTCGATATTGTTCTGGTTGAGCGTATCGTAGATGGCGGTAAGCACCTGACTCGTCACGATGCTGCGCATGAGCGCCTCCGTCCATACATAGAGTCTGAAGTTCACACTGCTGTCGCCCAGCTCATAGATGCGAGTGGTGATGGGCTTCTCGGGGTCAGTGCCCTCCAGGTGTAACTCCGTGATTGCTGTTTCTATCAGCTGTTTCACCTGCATCAGGTTAGAACCGTATGCCACGCCGAAGGGGATAATCTGTAATATGTAGCCGTGGTTGCGCGTCAGGTTCTTATAGTTCTTCGAGAAGAGTTGCGCGTTCTGGAAGGTGATGACCTCGCCCGTCAGTGCCTCAATCACCGTCGATGTATAGCTGATGCTGGTCACGCGACCTGTGGTGTCGTCAATCTGTATCAGGTCGCCTACCTTGATGCGTCCTGTCATGAGCGATACACCGTAGTAGATATTTTCGATGATGTCTTTCGATGCGAAACCGATACCTGTTGACAAACCGCCTGTTACTACCAGCAACCACTCCATAGAGACGTTGAGGATACCCATGGATATCAGGAACCATGCGCCCCATACCACTACCTGCAGCACGTTCTTTCCCATCACTTCGCGACTGGCTGCCGTGTCGGGGTCTTTCGTCTGGAAGTGCATACGCATCAGTTGTAGGATGGTGCGGTTCACGTAGTTAAAGAAGAACCACAGCGTGATGACCATGGCCAGCGTCAGGATGCTCAGCTTCAGGTTGCTCAGGTTAACGAAGTAGGTCTTGAAAATCTTCCAGCACAGGTCGCTCAGGTTGAACACGTCAGCAGCCCAGTAGATGCTGATCATCACTGAGCAGACACCCATCACGGGCAGCAGTACTTCGTCTGCCAGGTCGTAGAGCCATGTCTTTGTGATGGGAAGCTCGTCGAAGTGGTGACGCTTGCCATAGAGCTTCAGATAGCGGCTCACGCAGGTGATGGTCAGGATACACGTCAGCTGCATGGTCCACCATATCAGTATCTGTACGGCCAGCAGTGTGTAGCCCATCCACGAGCATCCTACGCTAATCAGGAATACCGTCAGCGAGATATAGGTATAGAACATATCCCAGCGGGGCACGTTCTGGTTGTGACGTTTTACCTCGATCCACTGCCATAGTGCGCAGATGAGCAGGATGGGCGGGAAGGTGATGTTGACCAGCTCGTTAGGTATCAGGATGATGCGGATGGCAATCACCAGGAATCCTACAAAGAGTAGGGGGGTATAGATGCGGAAGGCACTCTTTATCTGGTCGCCCGTTACGCGCAGTAGCAGGGAGAACAGGATCACTCCCAATAGCCATGCATACTCCACCAGCAGGTTGGCTGCCATGATGAAGAAGTTCTGGTCGGTCAGTGCCAGCGTGATACCCAGAATCAGTGCGAAGGTAATCGTTGTGGTGGCTATCGTGATGCAGGTGCGCTTCTTCATGAATTCCGATGTGCGGAAGCGCTTGGGCACCACGAAGCGGATGGCCAGGAAGTTCAGCAGTGTGGCGATGATGGCATAGATGATGGTGGAGAAGAGCAAACCGAATATCCATCGGCTGTCCCACTGCGAGTGCACGTTGGGTTGATATTTCTTCTTCACCGTGCGCTCCATCGTGCGCCAGTAGCGGCTCCAATTGCTCAGGATGGTGATGTAGCTGTCGCCGCCATTCTTGAAGATGTTGGTCTGTATGTCGTAGTAGCGCTTCTGGGCATAGTCGTTCAGATTGCTCAGACGCTTCTCCGTTCTGTCGTAGATGCGGATGTAGTCGCTCAGCGTGGTACGGTTTTCTACCAGCGAGTTGCGGATGTTCGTGGCCAGCGTCAGGCAGACGTTACGGTCTGTCTTTCCTTTGTCGTCGAGTATTGTGATGGGCATCGACTTCAGCGAGGTGATGAGCGAGTCGTAGCGTGCTATCTCTGCATCCGTCTTCTCCATAAACATCTTAAAGGGCAGCTGTTGGCGACGGAAGTCGTGGAACTGCTCCGTAGCCTCATGGCAGGCGTATGTCAGGTCGAACACGTAGTCCAGTTTCTGAGAATAGAGCATCAGCGAGTTCTGGTCAGAGCGCTGCATCGTCTCTATCAGACGCTGTCTCACCTGCTCGCTCTGTTTGCGGTTCATCTCTATCTGCTGTGATAGCTCGCGGTGGTGTAAGGTGAGCTCTGTGCGTAGTATCTGTAGGGTTTGTTGCAGGTCTTTTTCCTTCAGCACAGCCTGTGCGCTCAGGGTGGTGAGCAGCACCAGTATGATGGTTAATATTCTTTTCATTCGGTCTAAATCTCGTTTTGCTTGCAAAATTACTAAAAGTTGAGGGCAAAACAAAGAAAAATATTCTATATTTTAATAGGTAAAGTTAAAAACTTTCAGTAGCTGACAGACAATTAAGAACATTTAACTAAACGAAGCGAAATATTTTTATATTTTGCTCGTATATGCTAATAGCATAACACTCTAACTAATCTATCAACGTATGATAACCATCCTTATTACCACCGTGCTGCTCTTTGTCGCCCTGTCGGCAGGCCACGCACAAGACGTTAAGCCCCTGCTGAAAACGCAAGTGGAAACAGGTTATGTAGAGGGTGTCCTCGACGGACAGGACCTCGCCGTGTATAAAGCCATTCCCTATGCAGCAGCCCCTCTGGGCGACCTGCGCTGGAAGGCGCCACAGCCCGCCAAGCCTTGGAAGGGCGTGCTGAAGGCTGAGGATGTGGCTAAGTGGCCCCCACAGCCCGAGAAGAGCTATGTCAAGTACGACATGATGAGCGAAGACTGCCTCTATCTCAGCGTCGTTACCCCTGCCAAAAGTATCACTGAGGGTCTGCCCGTCATGGTGTTCATCCATGGTGGTGGCTTCCGCACGGAGCACTATGGTGGCGACCTGTGGCAGAGTCTTGCCCGCAGAGGTGTCGTTGCCGTATCTATCGAGTATCGTGCTGGTGCTTTGGGATTCTTAGCACATGCCGACCTCGCTAAGGAGTCTGACGGACATTCTGGCAACTATGGCATCCTCGATCAAATCTTCGCCCTGCAGTGGATACAGCGTAATATCAAGAACTTTGGTGGCGACCCCTCTAAGGTTACCATCTTTGGCGAGTCTGCTGGCGCCATGAGTTGTCACGTGCTCTGTGCCTCGCCCCTTGCCAAGGGCTTGTTCCGTGCCTGCATCAGTCAGAGTGGCGCTTTCCTATCGCCCACGAACATGATCAATCAGACCATGGCACAGATGTATGGTGGTATGTTTGTCAGTCAGCTGAAGAAAAAGTCCATTGCCGAACTGCGTCAGGTGGATGCCAAGGAGCTTACGGGCAATAACAACAACTTCCAACTCTGCGCGCCCATCGTCGATGGCTACGTCATTCCGGAACACATCTACGACCTCTACCTGAAGGGCAACTACAACGATGTCCCCGTGCTGATTATGCACAATAGCGACGAGGGTGCCGTCGATTACACACAGGTCAGTGCCGACCAGTACGAGCAGTTCTTCCGTCAGTTGCCAGGTCAGTGGGCAGATAAGGCCAAGACGTTATATCCTGGTAATACCGATGAGGAGCGCCTCTTCAGCCTGCGCGACTTCAGCCGCGACTTTGGCTTCGGATGGCCAGCCTACGCGTGGACCACCTTGCAGAAGAAGACGGGCAAGAGTCCTGTCTATTCCGCCTACCTCGCCCAGAAGTCTGACACCACCGTCTATGCGCAGGGCAATCGTCGTGGTGCTGCCCATGCTGACGACATGATGTATCTGAAGGGTGCCTTCGATGGCAAAGAAGCCAAATATCCACAGGAGGCGAAGGTCAGCGAGCTCATGCAGCAATACTGGGTCAACTTTGCCAAGACGGGTGGCAATCC
>JAILMS010000143.1 GCA_024692385.1 Prevotella sp.
GGTTTCAAACTGGTATATCTCACCGTATGCTCGCCAGGTTTCAGCGCTATCCATTCATCTTCAAACCCCTTTAATCTATAGATGTAATGTTGCGTTTTACCAGCATAGCTCAACGTAGAAAAGCTGAGTGAGAACGACTTACTAGACTCATGTAAACGAATCTTTTGGGCGTGCGATATGTCGAAGTCAAGAATAGAACTATTTGAAGAGGTAATCTCTTGGTTGTCTACCATCAAACCTGTGAATGTCAGATGCTCTGGATAGACAGCGTCCATATTTTCACCACGTATCTCCGTCAAACCTTTCGTGCTACCTAAATAGATAGAACCGTCAACACCCTTAACAGCGGCATTCCAGTAGAAGCGTTGGCATAAGAGACCGTCACGTTCTCCATAATTAACAAAGGTATGTTGAATAGGATCATAAACCGACAGACCGTTATTGGTAGTAATCCACAGGCGCCCCTGATTGTCGTCAACGACACCCTTTACCGAGTTGTTAGCCAATCCATCGTCGGTGGTCAGTACCTCAAAACGCTCCTTGCCGCCTTTGTCCACCACGCGGTGATATAAGCCATAGCCGTCACTTCCCAGCCATAGCGTGCCATCTTTGGCTTCGCAGATACAGGTAATTCTGTCGATGACGGCCGATTGTGGCTTGTCCAGTTTGTGGCGCAGATAGCGAAAACTGTAGCTGCCATTCCGGCCAGAGCGCAGATTGATGTCACAGACACCTGTGATACTGCCTATCCATAAATGTCCAGCGTGATCTACGCAGGCGCCAATACATCCTCTGATATTGCGATTGCCAGGGAAGGGGTCTTCTATCTTACCCGTCTTCAGGTCATACAGGAAGATACCATCGTTCGAACCTATCCATAGTGCATTATTATATCGGTCGTATGCCAATGCACCAATATAATTGATCTGGCGCTGGTAATCAGCAGGAAAAACAAGCGGTTGGGGAGACGCATTGCCCTTCAGCGGGATGTAATTGATGCCACCGCCCCATGTAGCAATCCATAGTCGGCCATGTATATCTGGTTCTAACACAGACACGGAATTATGCGATAGGGAAGAGTTGGCAGTGGTCCAATGCTGGAAGATGTCACTATGCTCTCCTCCTTCTCCCTTCATCAAACGACAGAGGCCCCCCTCTACATTTCCTACCCACAATGCACCATCAGCAGCATAGATGGCATTCACAGGATTGGGTGACAGCGACTGCGGGTTGTTGGGTTGGTGCACGTAATTCTGCAACAGCAAGGGTTTGGGCAGCAAGCGCACGATACCTGCCGTCTCAGTACCTATCCATAGCTGTCCCTCATAATTGAGCAGACAGCGAACGAAGTCGCTTGGCAGTGGACAACTGGCTGTAGAAGAGTTCCAACGGAAGAAATCGGAGTGGCTGGCATCGAACAGACAGATACCTCTCAAGGTGCCTACAAGCAGATTTCCGTCGGCAGTCAGCGCCAGAGAAGTAGCATGGTCATGCGATAATGACCGCTCATCAGTCGTATGACGGAATGTACGTAGCGTATTATCGTAGAGATGATAGTCGTAGAGACCCTGATTAGTGGCTATCCACACATGACTTCCCTGACGCAGAATATCGGTGACAAAAAGACCTTTTAGCGTCTGCAGGACAGTGTGAATGGGTGTAAACTTCAGCGTATTCCGTGCTATGGTGAGTCTGGAAAGGCCAAGAGAGGTTGAAACCCATACATTACCGTTATTCTCGATATCACGGATAGTAATATACGGTGTATTACCCTGATAGCGGCAACGACTGATGGATGAAACATTACCAGCATGATCGAACTCATAGCGATAAATGCTGTCGCGTGCCACCTGCCACAATGCGCCCTTAGAGTCACAATACACTTTAACGGAAGCACGTTGAAGCAAAGAACCGATGTTACTCTTACCATAAGAAGGAATTACACGGCGCATCGTATTCAAGTCTAAAACGACCATCCCTTCATCATATGCTATCCAGAGGCGATGATGGCGATCTTCAGCAAAACCAAGACACGAACGGCTATCACCTTGACTCGGTGCCTTAAAAGTATATCCGTCATAACGTACTGCGCCACCACCATAACTCGACACCCACACGAAGCCCTTGCTATCTACAAAGATATGGTTCACATTGTCATGAGGCAAACCTATCGTCAAGTCAAGGCACGACATGTTATAACGTTCAAGCAGACTCGTTGAACGTTGCGAAAACACAGGCGCTGACAGCAACTGGAGTAGAAGTACAAAAAGTACATTTCGCATAATCGATGCCAAAGATACGAATTATTCAGAAATTCCCAAAGAAATCTCTTGAAAAACTTTCTGCGCAAGAACTATTAACCTATTAACATGACACACCTCAAGCCC
>JAILMS010000161.1 GCA_024692385.1 Prevotella sp.
GAGCGAACCGCTATGGCAGTAATACGCTATTTGAATCAAATGCATCACTTTTAGCGGTATAATCGAATAAAACTCTGAAACTAGTTTCATATTTACACCCTCGGTACCCGATTTCCAGGCTTCGCCGAGGGCTTTTTTGTGCCGTTTTACGTACATTTGCCAAATAAAACTGATAAACAATGAACTATAATATCTCTGCTTCCTACCTACTATATAAATAGGAAGAATTGAGTATCTTTTTACCGTAAAATCGTGTTTAGACAAAGAAAATTGAAAGAAAAATGAAAAAATGTGGTGTTTCCGTAAAAAACGAGAGGTTTGAAGTGTCTTATATATAGAAGTGCCCTAAAACGGGGTGCAAATAACAAAAGACTGATATGCTTGATAATAGAATACTTGAACAGCTTTTCCGCCGGAACTACAGCGAGATGATACATCTGGCCAGAGTCTTGTTGGGTGATGACGGCGAAGCTGAGGACATTGTACAGGACATCTTTCTACGAATTGCCGACAGCGACATTCCGCCCAAGAACGACAGTTATCTTTTAACAGCCGTGCGCAATGCCTGTCTGAACGAGATACGGCAAATGCAACTGCACGAACAGGTGAAGAACCTATTGCCTATAGAAGACGAGACAGACCTACAGCCCATAGACAAACAATTGGAGCAACTTGAAGATATTTCGGTCTTCGTGGACGAGCAACTGGAAGAACCTCATCGCAGTATCTTTCATCTCCGTTTCGACGAAGATCTGACTATCGCAGACATTGCCCGTCGGCTTGGTCTGAATCCGAATACCACTTACAAGTATCTCGCCCAAAGCATTCAGATAATCAAAAATCACTTTAAACATTAAAAGATTATTGTTATGGAAACGACAAGCGAAAACATCCGCAAATTACTGGAAATGCTCGACACCCCCGAGGCATACACTGAGCAGGAAATCCAGGACATCATCAATCGTGATGGGGATACACGCGAGACTTACCGCATGATGGTAGAAGCCAAACGCAGCAGTCGCCAGCGTCAGGCAGACAAGCCCGTCGATATAGATGCTGCATGGCAAAAGTTCAATCAAATTAATCAGCCCAAACAGCATGGTTATATCTGGATGAAGATAGCAGCCTCTTTGATCGGAGTATTGCTTGTGTCTGGTATTGCCTTTGCTGCCATTCAGATTATAAGATACGCTCAGCAGAATACGCCAAAGACTGAGGAGGTCATCAATACTCCAAAGCCCACAAACGTTATTCCCACTGATATGCTGACCACTGACACAATCGCAGCACCGCAGCCTATCATCTACGACAACATCCCTCTGGAAAAGATGCTGCCAGAGATAGCCTCTCATTACGATGCCAAGGTCACGTTTGTCAATGACGAAACCCGCCAACTCCGTTTCCGTTTCGTATGGAATCCACAGAAGGGCATCGATCAAGTGGTTAGCGACCTCAACCAGTTCGAACGTCTGACCGTTACGCTGAAGAATAACCAAATCACTGTAGAATAGTCAGCCGCCATGAAAAGATATATTACTCTCATTCTCGCCCTGCTACTGACTGTCAGTACACAAGCACAGACGCGAATATCGCGTGAATACAATAACGTATCCCTCTCTGATGCGCTGAGACAACTCAGTGAGCAACAGACAGGCTACACCATTTATTTCCTCTATAACGAATTGGAGGACTTCCGTATCACCACTTCTGTAAAGAACAAGCACTTGCCAGAAGCCATCCAGCAGATGATTGGTTTCTATCCCATACGCGTCACTATGAGCACCGACGAAGACGGAAAAAAGATTTTTGTTGAGTGTATACATAAGACAGAAAGTCGTTACAAGGGCACCATCATCGACGAAACAGGTCAGCCCGTTGCATACGCCAATGTTTACCTGCTTCATCCATCTGATTCTACTCTCATAGGTGGAGGCGTAAGTAACGAGGCTGGTCTCTTCGTCATCCCCTGTGAAACAAATCCAGTTCTCGCCCGAATTTCTTTTGTTGGCTACAAGACTATATACAAACTATGTAGTAACACAGAACTTGGAACAATACGGATGCAGCCTGACAGTTACAAGTTGAACGGTGTGGAAGTAAAAGGTTCCCGTCCGTTGGTAAGAATCAAGGATGATGCCTTGCTGACAACTATAGAGGGAACCTACCTCTCGAAGATGGGTACAGGTAATGACGTCCTTGCCCATATCCCTGGTGTAATTCGCAATGGCAACAGCATTGAGGTCATAGGCCGTGGCACTCCGCTCATCTACATCAACGGCAGGCAGATGCGCAACCAGAGCGAACTTGACCAACTGAGCAGCGATCAAATCAAGGACGTGGAGGTCGTAATGACGCCTGGTGCCAAATACGACGCCACCGTCAAGGCCGTCATCCGCATCAAGACCATCCGTCCCGTCGGCGAGGGTTTCAGTTTCAACAGCCGCACGGTGGCGGGCGTGAACCACTACGTCTATGGTCTGGAGGAACTGAACCTGAATTACCGCACGGGCGGACTTGACATCTTCGGTATGGCCGAATACGAGAACCACCGTAGCCGTCAGACCAACGACAGCCGACAGGACACCTACCTGCAGAGCCACTACCAGCAGAACAGCCTGATGCACTACTACAACAAGAACCAGATGCTGGCCGGGAAACTTGGATTCAACTACATGTTGAACGACAAACATTCCATCGGCATGACCTACACCATAACCTCTCGCCCCAACAGTCAGACGAGTGACTACTTTACGACCATGCTCATAGGCCAGCAGACCGACGACCAGATTACAGGCCGTGGCAAGGTGGACGGCGACGACATCCAGCACATCATCAGCGGCTACTATGCCGGGCAGACGGGCAAATGGTCGCTTGATGCCAACGCCGACGTGCTGTTGCAGAAACAGAACTCCGACAACCTGACCTTTGAGGATGCCACGCAGGGCGACGACCGCACCGTGACCACCCGCAACGACGTGAAGAACCGCCTCTATGCCGCCAAGTTCGTGGCAGGCCATCCGCTCTGGAAAGGTAATCTGGAGATAGGTGCCGAGGGCAGTTACGTTCACCGTACCGATGTGTTCGGCAACGTGGAAAACATCATCGATGCCAGCGATACGAAGATTGAGGAAAACAACACGGCGGCCTTCGTCCAACTGATGCAGCGTCTGAACAAACTGACACTCATAGCCGGACTGCGCTACGAATACCTCGACAGCCGTTACTACGAGGGCGGTGTGAAGATGGGTGACGAGAGCCGTACCTACAGCGACCTCTTCCCCTCGTTGATGCTGATGTATCCCCTGAAGAACGTGCGTGCCCGACTCTCGTATTCGCGTAATATCAATCGCCCGGCATTTAGCCAACTCAGCGGCAACGTCAAGTACATTAACCGCTACACCTACGAGAGCGGCAACCCCTACTTGAAGCCATCGTATCGCGACAATCTATCGCTGGCACTCAACTACAAGTGGCTGACGGGAATGATTGACTATGCCCGTGTCCACGACTACATCATCACCTCCTATTCATCCTACAAGGACGACCCGACCATTGCCCTGCTGCGTAAAGACAACGCCCAAGGCTACGACAACCTTTCCCTGATGGTATCGGCTGCACCCACCTTCGGCAAGTATCATCCGCAGTTGATGGTGGCCACGCAGATGCAGAACCTCGAAGTGCAGTACCGTGGCGAGACCAAGAAGATGAACAGCCCGATGAATATCATTCGCTTCAATAATGCCATCAACCTGCCCTTCGACTCATGGCTCAATGCCGATTTCTCGTGGCGTTCGGCTGGCGATGCTGAGAACATCCACCTCGCCCAGTCGTGGCAGTTCGACATCAGCCTCTACAAAGCCTTCTGGAACGACCGTCTTACCGTCAAACTGGCCTGTACCGACCTCTTCAGCAGCATCCGCCAGAAAGCAACCATCTACAGTGACATTCGCGAAATCTATCTTGACAAGCGCCTCGACACTCGCAACCTTGAACTCACTGTGCGCTACAATTTCAATCCTGCCCGCTCGAAGTATAAAGGTACAGGTGCTGGTAATGCAGAAAAGAACAGATTATAGAATATTTCTCGTTAGGGCAGTCGTCAGCCTTCGTGCTGACGCTGCCCC
>JAILMS010000067.1 GCA_024692385.1 Prevotella sp.
TGGAACAAGCCACGAGCCAGAGGACTCTCGCACAGCGTACGCACACTGCCACCACCAGCACTCTGTCCGAAGATGGTTACATTATCGGGGTCACCACCAAACTGTGCAATATTCTTCTTAATCCACTTCAGCGCCTCTATCTGGTCGAGAATACCATAGTTGCCACTGACATGATGAGGACTCTCAGCAGAGAGAGCAGGATGTACGAGGAAACCAAACACGCCCAGACGGTAGTTAATGGTGACGAGCACTACATCCTTAGCACCCCACTCCTGTCCGTCGAACTCAGGTTCAGAGCCAAAGCCCTCACGATAGCCACCGCCATGAATCCACAGAGCTACAGGTAGTTTCTTACCAACTTGTCCTGGTGCTTTAGTCCATACATTCAGATACAGACAGTCTTCACTGAAGGCAGCCTCTTTGCCATAGCCCCACTCAGTATAGTAGCCACCAGTATATTGGATAGCCTGATAGCTGGGACGACCAAAAGTATCACAGATCTTTACGCCCTTCCAGGGAAGAACGGGCTGTGGCTCCTTCCAACGGTTCTCCTTGATGGGAGGTGCTGCATAGGGAATGCCACGATAGACAAACACTTCAGGATGGTCATCAGCCAGTACGCCCTGTACCTGACCACCCTCAATCGTTAACACTGGATTTTTGTCTGCAGCATGTGCAGATACTGCTGCCAAAAGCAGAAGCGGTAGAAAAAGTTTCTTCATAATAGGTTGTTTGGTTAATTTGGATATATAGGTTATAGCACAAAGAATCCCTAAGCTGTTGTGCAGCTCAGGGATTATACATATCTTTACAATAGAAGGCCATGATATCATCCAGCATGCGCTTAGCCTCAACAGCAGGGCTGTCAGGGTCTAGCTCAATAGCTTGGATATAGCAGTTGATGGCTTCATGCCACTGTCCCTGCTTCCTAGCTTCATTGCCTTGTTGATACCACTCTTCTGCGGTCATTTATAATACTCTTTTTTACCTGCGGCGAGCGTATTCTTCATTAGTGAGCAGATGGTCATAGGACCTACGCCACCAGGTACGGGAGTGATGAACGAGCATTTAGGAGCTACCTCGTCGAACTTGACGTCGCCATTCAGACGGAAACCGCTCTTGCGTGTAGCATCAGGAACACGGGTAGTACCAACATCAACAATGACGGCACCATCCTTCACCATATCAGCAGTTACGAAGTCGGGCTGCCCGATAGCAGCGATGATGATATCTGCTGCACGGCACTCCTCTTTCAGCGTCTTTGAGCGTGAGTGGCAGACGGTAACAGTAGCATCGCCATACTGCTTCTGCATCATCAGCTGAGCCATAGGCTTACCAACGATGTTAGAACGGCCGAGGATGACACACTTCTTACCACTGGTCTCGATGCCATAACGCTTCAGCAGGGTGATGATACCCAACGGAGTAGCAGAGATGAAGCAAGGAAGACCAATAGCCATACGACCTACATTGATGGGATGGAAACCATCTACATCCTTACGGTAGTCGATAGCCTCGATGATTTTCTGCTCGTCGATATGCTTGGGAAGGGGCAGCTGAACGATGAAGCCATCAACATCATCATCCTTATTCAGCTTATCGACACACGCGAGGAGTTCCTCCTCTGTAATGTCAGCCTCATAGCGGATGAGTGTAGACTTAAAGCCACACGCCTCACAGGCCAGCACCTTGTTCTTTACATAAGTCTCTGAGCCACCATCGTGACCTACGAGTACGGCTGCCAAATGGGGCTGCTTGCCACCCTTGGCAACAATCTCCTTTACCTCTTCGGCAATCTCAGCCTTGATGGCTGTTGCCGTTGCTTTTCCGTCAATCAGTTGCATTGCTTTTATTTTTATAGGATAACCTAGGCTTGCCCAGGCAATCCTAGGCAGCTCGCTAGGACTTACTTCTTAAAACTTAGGCATTCCACCACGCATCTTCATGGCTGCGGCCATCTGTGCCATCTTTGAAGAGCCAGCACCAGTCATCATGCGCATCACCTTACGAGTTTGGTCGAACTGCTTCAGCAGACGGTTCACCTCCTCAATTTTCGTACCACTACCCTTAGCAATACGCAGCTTACGACTCTGGTTGATAATGTCAGGATTCTGACGCTCCTTAGGAGTCATGGACTGGATGATAGCCTCAATACCCTTGAAGGCGTTGTCGTCGATGTCAACATCCTTCAGTGCCTTACCGACACCAGGAATCATACCAGCCAAATCCTTGATGTTACCCATCTTCTTGATTTGCTGAATCTGACCCATGAAGTCATCGAAGTCAAACTTATTCTTGCGAATCTTCTTCTCCAAGCGCTTTGCCTCTTCCTCGTCGTACTGCTCCTGAGCACGCTCAACGAGTGAGACAATGTCACCCATACCAAGAATGCGGTCGGCCATACGCTCAGGATGGAACACGTCGAGTGCTTCCATCTTCTCGCCAGTACCCACAAACTTGATAGGCTTGGTGACAACGGTACGAATAGACAGCGCAGCACCACCACGGGTATCACCATCAAGTTTGGTGAGTACTACACCGTCGAAGTCCAAACGGTCATTGAACTCCTTGGCGGTATTCACAGCATCCTGACCAGTCATCGAGTCAACAACAAACAGTGTCTCGTCGGGCTGAACAGCCTGCTTCAGGTTGGCTATCTCGTTCATCATCTCCTCATCAACAGCCAGACGACCAGCGGTATCGATGATGACTACATTATAATTCTTCTGCTTAGCTTCGCGGATAGCGTTCTGGGCTATCTCTACTACATTCTTGTTGTCAGGCTCAGAATAGACGGGAACGCCTACAGACTCACCTACTACATGCAACTGCTGGATAGCAGCAGGACGATATACGTCACAAGCTACAAGCAACGGATTCTTGTGCTGTTTTGTCTTCAGCATGTTAGCCAGCTTACCAGAGAACGTGGTCTTACCAGAACCCTGCAAACCAGACATCAGCACGATAGCAGGACGACCCTCCAGTTGCAGCTCTACAGCTTTGCCACCCATCAACTCGGCCAACTCATCGTGAACAATCTTCACCATCAGCTGACTAGGCTTGATAGCGGTGAGCACATTCATACCCAGCGCCTTCTGCTTGACAGTATCAGTAAACTGCTTGGCCACCTTGTAGTTCACGTCGGCATCCAACAGGGCCTTGCGAACGTCTTTCAGGGTCTCTGCAACGTTAATCTCGGTGATTTTTCCTTCACCTTTCAGTATCTTGAACGAACGCTCAAGTCTTTCACTTAAATTTTCAAACATATAATTGCAATTATTAGGCCGCAAAATTAATAAAAAAAAATGAGACTCACAAATTATGAGTCTCGTTTTTTATATTTAGAAGGTGTAGCCTAACGTGAAGAGCAACTGATGTCGCTTGTTGGTCACAGGAATCTGTGGAGCGACACAGTCATAAGCAGCGTCATCAGGATCGTAGTAGCTCATGAAAGGCGAGAAAGTACCTTTAGTAGTGCTGTACTGATAAGCCATAGAGACATTGAACTTGTCGAACGTATAGCCAAAGCCGCAGGTATAGCGATTGGTAGCCTCCCAATTAGTATAGTCGGTAGCAGAACTGATATAGGATGCATCAGAGTTGAGTGTACCATCCTTGAAGCCTTCCTTCTGATACATAGGACTTACATAGTTGTAGCCCAGACGTAAGGCGAAATTGGGCATAGGCTTGATTTCAGCACCCAGTTTCAGCGTGTGCACACCCTTCAATGTCTTTGCAGTGTGTTCGTTCATCACGCGGTCGCTCTCCGACTGAGTACGATAACTGTCTGAATAATCATCGTAATACTCGCCAGTGATATAGCGCGAATCTAAAGAAGCATAGTCAGCATACTCGTAGCTAGCACCCAGCGCCAACTGTGAACCGATGGTGTGACCAAGACTGACACCAAACTTCCAAGGAGTATAGAGACGGAACTTATAATTAGAACGCTCACGAGCATCCATAATACTACCAGTATCATAGCGTTTCTTACCGTCAGAGATAAACGAGTAGTTGGCAGTCTTCAGCTCGTAGAATGTCGGTGTAGAAACATACAGACCGATACGGAACGGAGAATACTCGACTGGACGGAGAATGACACCAGCCTTGACATCAATACCCTGACCAGTAATCTCACGACTGTCACCCACTGTACATGTGAAGAGTGGCATCTCCTCTACATATTCGCTGTAGTGCTTGTAGTGAACATCGTGAATGCCTACTGTAAGTCCCAGATAGATGCGGTTATCAATGTTGCCACTGACGTTGATATCATATTCACCAATGTAGCCTTGATGAGAACGGTCGAAGCGGAAGTTATCAGCTTCAACATAGCCCCAATCCTTGTTCGCATCATCCCAGTTCAGATTGTATCCGAAGAGGTCGTCAATTTGATTACAAGTAATGTATGGAGCGTCGAAATTGGGTTCACCTGTTCCTGTACCATCAGTACCAATTTTCTCCTCATAGACATATCCATTGTTCCCCTTAGCCCAGGTCAACTTGTTTAATGAGGCATTAGCCAACTTATTAGAAGCAGAGAGGATCATATCGAAGTTACGGCTCTTATGGTAGTTAAGACCTACATTAATATAGGATGTTCTGCCACTACGATAGGAGTAGACAAAGCCCAACTGGTCGAACGAAGCATTGGTAGTGGTACCACCAAGTGCATTTTTGGCACCATCCTGAGATACCATGCCCATTGAGAGGCTGATATTAGAATGACGGAACATACCGATACCAGCAGGATTGGTATTGATGGTCGAGATATCGGCACCCAGTGCCTCCATGGCACCACCCATAGCCACATAGCGAGCAGTACCGTTCAGGTCTTCCTGAGCAATCTTCGCATTCTCATAGGTTTCCTGTGCTGCTGCGGGCATTGAGGCCACGACAATAGCAGCTATTGCAAATAACTTTTTCATAGCTTATCTGTTTATAAAGGGTTGAGGTTAGGATTTACTTATCTCTTATCGGCCAAAGCGACCGCCGCCACCACCAGAGCGTGAGCCACCGCCACCTCCTCCGAAGGAGCCACGACTGCTGCTACTTGAGCTGCTAGAGCGAGAACTGCCGAAGGAACTGTTGCTACTACTGCTGGAACGGCTATTAGAACCAAAGCCGGTGCTATTGCTGCGTGAACGGCCAAAGCCATCGTTCGACGAAGACGTAGTACGATTGTTGTTACTACGTGAATTGCCAAAACCGCCATTGCTTCTACCACCATTAGCTCGTCCGAAACCATTTCCGAAGGCTGACGAACCACTCACATTACGATTAGCATGGAAGCGCGTCCGAGCTGCAGGGCGATAGTGACCGCTATAATAATAAATAGGTGTATAGTAGCCATAGTAGCCCCATGGACGATAGTAGGAACCATACCAGCCATAGCGCCAAGGCGACGTCCAACCATAGTAGCCATAGCTACCATAGTACCACGAGTCGTACCAGGGATCATACCAAGAACTATACCAAGGATCGTACCAAGTGCTATACCAACCATAGCGTCCATAGTACCACGGCGATGACCAGCGACCATCACGATAGCCCTCCCAGTAGGCCTGACTGGGAGTATAGTCGTCGAAGCGTGACAGCTGACGGGTATACTTGTAGTCGTCTGTCTCTACTACCTGTCCTACCGAATCAATAGGCGTAACACTAGACGACAGGCGACCGTTATAGTCGTCAACGCTACGGTTGGAACCAGAATAGTAGGTATTCTTGGGCATACCGTAGTTCTTAGTCTCCTTGGCTACGTTCTCTTTCGTAGGAACGAAGTACATATCGTCGTCCTGTGCCATCATCGAGAGAGGCAAGGAACATATTGCTGTTAAAAGAATCCACTTTTTCATAGCTTTTCGTCTTTTATACTTGTTCACGTTGCAAAAATACAACATATTTTCATGCAAAATTAGGGAAAAACCCTAAGAGAGCGTAGGTTTTTCCCTATTTTTTGTAATTTTGTGGCCAAATTTAACATACTTATGAAGTACTACGAGGTTGATTTTAATATGACTCCCTGCACGCAGGATGCACAGGATATTCTCTCGGCATTAGCTGGAGAGGCTGGTTTCGAAACGTTTGAAGAGACGGCAACAGGTCTGAAGGGCTATGTACAGCAAGCATTGTTTGATGAGGATGCTCTCAAGCTTGTTCTCGAAGGTTTCCCTTTCGAGAACGTCACTCTCACCTACTCTATTCAGAAGGCAGAAGATAAGGACTGGAATGAGCAATGGGAACAGGAAGGCTTTGAGCCCATCATTGTTGGTAATCGGCTGGTTATCCACGACGGACGCCACTTGCCCAGCGAAACAGCAGAGGTAGAGATAGAGATTGACGCTCATCTGGCTTTTGGTACAGGTACCCACGAGACTACCCGTATGATTTGCGGTATGCTGCTTGATATGCAGCTACAAGGCTTGCGTGTGCTCGACTGTGGCTGTGGCACTGGCATCTTAGGCATCTGCGCTCTGAAGTTAGGTGCAGCGAGCGCAGTAGGCTATGATATTGACGAGTGGAGTGCAGACAATACGCGCCACAATGCCGTTATCAACCTTGTTGACGACCGTCTGACCGCACTCTGCGGTGATGCCTCTGTACTCAGTGATTATGCCCCTGAGTTCAATCTTGTTATGGCCAATATCAACCGTAACATCCTGCTCAACGACATGGAGCGCTTCCGTAGCGTGATGGCTCCCAAGGCACAGCTCATCCTCAGCGGTTTCTATAAAAATGACTGTGCCCTGCTCGAAAGCAAGGCACAGACACTTGGTTTATCGTTGAAGGCTACCCGCACCGACGGCGACTGGGCTTGCCTTCTGTTTTCACTTGATTAGAAGAAGAGGTAGCGGTTGTCTACCACATCAGCCTTCAGGTACATCTCGCTCATGAAGCGACCTGCAGCCTGCTGAGCCTGCTGCTTCAGCATCTGCATCTGCTGCTTCTCGTCCAGCTTAGCACCTTCGCGCTGCTTCTTTGAGAGTACCTGGAAGAGGTATGCACCGCCATTACCCTTTACTACAGCGGGGCTGAACTGACCCTGCTTAACAGCAGCAACAGCACCACTCAGAGCGGGCTCGCTGGCACCAGCAGCCTGTACGAATACAGGAGCAGAGAAAGTAATCTGACGAACGCTGTCAACAACAGCACCCTTTTGCTTAGCAGTAGCGATGTCCTTAACACCAGCCAACTGAGCAGCAGCCTTCTCAAACTTCTTGTCGCGGATAACCTCCATCTTCAGCTGATCCTTTACGCTCTCCATTGCACGATAGCCAACGGGGTGAATACCAGTCAGAGCGATAACCAGCAGGTGGTCGTTGTTACCACACTCATACAGAGGAGAAACCTCACCTTTCTTGGCATCGAAGATCCACTTCATAGCCTCACGAGTAGCGCGCAGACCAGCTACGTTGTGCTCTGAGCTGTAGAGGTCGGTACGCTCCTGAACGCGGAGACCGAACTTCTGAGCGTTCTTCTCCAGACCTTCCAGCGTCTTGTTCTCGCTAACATACTGGCTGAAGTTATTGTAAGCAGTAGAATAAGTTGACTTTGAGAAGTCGATAGTGTGCTTAACAACAGCTACATCATACTTGCTAACGATAGCCTTGCGGTCAGTAACCTGAAGTACGATGTTAGCCTGAGAGAACTTCAGGTTCTTCAGTTCACCAGCACCGAGAGTATTCAGAGTCTCAATATAAGTCTTTGTATCACCGTCGAGGTTCTGAGCGCGCTCATACATAGCAGAGGTCATCCACTGCTTCTCACCGGTCTGGTTGTATTTCTTAGCCAGTACCTCAAAGTCTGCACCACCCTTCAGAGCGGTATAGATGCTGTCAGCCAGCTTGCTTGCCTCTTCTGCAGTAGCGCCACCAACCTGAATCTGACGATACTCTACAGAGTCGGGCAGCTGTACCTTATTAATCAACTTCACTACGTTCAGCGTGTTGTCATAAGCAGTTTCGAAGGGAGCTGATACCTGACCAACCTGCATAGAGTCAATCTTAGCAGCGATGTCGTTGGGGAAAGCGTTGCGAGTAGCAGCAATGCCAGTGTAGGAAATCTGCGACTGTGCCTTGCGAACAACCTCGCCAGCAGCCTCACCGTTCTCCAGCTTCTGCTGAGCATCCTTCATCGTCTTCATCAAGGCATCGCGGTCAGCCTTAGAAGCTACTACCTGGAAGTCAACATACTTGATATCGCGGCTCTCAACATACTGCTTGAACTGCTCCTTCTTCTCGTCGTACTTAGCCTTCAGGTCAGCATCGCTTACCTCTACATCAGCATCCTTGATAGCGGTGTAGGGAACGGTAGCCAACAGGATATCGCTCTCCTCGTTCTGACCGGCGAAAGCCATCTTAGCAGAGATGGGGTTCGACAGCAGAGACTGAGCGAGCAGGCTCTGATACTTCTGAGCGAGCAACTGCTGACGCAGTGTCTTCTCAATGAACTTCCAGTAGTTATAGATGCGAGTGTACTGCTCCATCATCTCGGCATTACCACCCTGCTCCTGAGCCTTCTTATAGTCAGAGAGGAACTTGGTGAGCTGAGTAACGTCGAAGCGACCTGTCTGCTGGTTAACGAATGGGGTCTGCATCAGCATACCGTTGGTACCAGCCTTCAGTACGTTCTGCAACTCCTCGTCAGTAACAGTCAGACCAACCTTCTTGGCTTCAGTCTCCAGGATGGTGTTGTTTACAAACTGCTGCCATACCTGATCCTTCACCTGGTTGAGCTCCTCCTCAGACAAGTTGTCGCGACCCTGAGTCATCTTGATGACTTCCTGGTACTCGTCGACAAGACTCTGGAAGTCCTGAACAGAGATTTTCTTACCTAACACTTCGCCGACTTGCTGACGACGCTCGTTGCCAGTAGCCTCGCACGAGCGGAACATCTCTTCGGCAATGAATGCAAAAAGGGCCAGACCAATTACCGTAGCAAGTACTGGTCCCCAGCTTCTAATTTTTCCAATTGCTGCCATTTTTAAAGTTTTATGTTTTTATTAATCTTGTTTCGTTTTTAGATTCAGCTTGCAAAATTACAAAAAAGCAATGAAATACCCGCATCTTTTTCAAGAAAAATGCCCTATTCAACGACTTTTAGTTTGACAAGCTCTATTTTGGTCATTGTATTCTTAATGATTTTAAACTCAAAGTGTCCTATCTTAACGACTTCGTTCAGTTTCGGGAAGCTCTGATACTCATGGAGTATGAGTCCTCCCACCGTCATATAATCATCGCTCTCCGGCAAGTTCAGGTCGAAGAGTTCGTTGACCTTCTCTATCTCCAAGCGTGCCGACAGGAGATAGTCTCCGTCATTGAGCACCTTGGCAACATATTTGGTATTGTCGTGTTCATCCTCGATATCACCGAAGATTTCCTCAACAATATCCTCCAGCGACACGATACCACTGGTGCCACCGAACTCATCGACAACAACACCCAGCGACTTCTTCTGCTGCAGGAATATCTGCATCAGCTTGCGAGCAGCCATTGTTTCAGGCACATAGGGCATCTGCTGGATGTGTTTAGAGATGTCAGAGACATGCTTGAACATCTCCGAAGAATGGATATAACCGATGATATGGTCGATATCCTCACGGAACACGATAATCTTCGAGTGACCACTCTCGATAAACTTACTCTTCAGCTCCTCTATCGTACAGTCGTCAATGTCTATAGCGTCGATTTCAGTACGTGGAACCATACAGTCGCGCACCTTCGTATCAGCAAAGTCGAGGGCGTTATGGAAGATTTTCACCTCCTCCTCTATCTCGTCTTCGTCTTTGGCATTATCAATACTCGATTGCACCAGGAAGTCGAGGTCAACCTTTGTAAATTCCTTATCGTCACTCTCCTTGGGCAGTTTCACACCAACAATACGCAACAGTCCTCGTGAAACCAGTGTCGCGAAACGAGATACCGGATAGAGCAACACATAGCAAATGTAGGCAGGTATTGCGAAGACCGTCAGCATCGTATTAGGATTCGACTTAAAGATTGTCTTCGGCAGGAACTCACCTGTAAACAGTACGACGATGGTCGACAATAAGGTATCTGCCGTCACGCGCATACCGTCGCTCAGCGGAGAGAACAGCGTAGCGTCAAAGATATGGGCAAAAAGGATACCGTAAACAACCAACGAGATATTGTTGCCCACCAGCATCGTCGATACAAAATTATTAGGATGACGGTAGAATACGTCAATAGCCCGTTGCGACAAGGCATTCTTCTCTCGGTCCATCTCAGCACGCAGACGATTGCTGGATACGAAAGCAATTTCCATACCTGAGAAGAAGGCCGAGAAGGCCATCGTCACAATGAGTCCTATAATGAGATTCGTCATGGCTGATAGGTTGACTTTTGAGTCGCTTTACGACGGATGGCAGCCTGACGGACAGGAGGAGCCTGCTGCGTAGTATCTGGCTGTGCGTTTGCCTTTGGCGAGGCGTTGCCAGCATTGGGCTGCTGTGGAGTTGTTGCCGGCTGTTGGTTATCTCCCTCCATATCTTCCGACTGGAACGAGCCTACCGAGTTGCTCACCTCGTAGTGTGCCATGCGCTCATCACTACGGAAATAGGTACCTTCCAGTGTACGCTCCGGCGTTACCACACGCGAGAACTGATAGGAGTAGAACTCATGTCTGATACCGTCCCACCACAGTTCTTCACTATTAAATACAAGTCCGTTGACATTACGGATGCTGACGCGTCCACGCAGTTCCCACAGCTTCTTCTGGTCGAAGTACCAAGCACTATCGGCATGGATATATCCTTCGATATGGAAGTTTTCGTCAAACTGCTCCATAAAGATACCCTTCTCAAAGGTCCAGCGAGTAGGATTCTTAATGGTGTTGACATCCCAGCGTTCCGTAACAATGCGATACTTTATAACGCCAGAGTCAGAAATCAGCGTGTTGACGCCATAGCTCACCATCATCGATGCTGAGTCACGGTCACGAACGGCAGCTGCCGTGTGCGCTTTTTGTTCCGTACACGACAGCACCATGAGCATAAGGCTCATGCCTAAGAGATATAATATCTTTAATCGACCTTCCATTTTGCAAACCAGCGTTCATTGAACGTCAGTCCGATATTGATGCGGAACATATTTTCCTTAATCAGGTCACAACCAGTACTGCGCACCCACTGGGCACTGATATTCAGCATTGAGCGGTTGTTCCATGAATTATAGATGGGAATACCGAAACCAGCACTTACTGCCAACTCCCCAGGACCATCTTGTGTACCTATTTTATAATATGGAGTAGCATAAGAGACACCCATGCGGTAGTGAACTAGTTTCAGGAATTTGCGAGCCTGCGGATTGGGCTGCCAGTCGAGACCGGCGGCCACCTTGTGGCGGTCTTTGTAGTAGCCGCTCTGCAATGAATAGGTGCCGGCGGCATTATTGAACAACGGATAGTCTATCGAAGCCCACTTCTGCAGCGTATAGTCAGCCGCAACAGTCAGACTGTTCTTATGGAGCAGAGAAGCACCTGCACCGAAAGTATAAGGTATGCTGAATGCTTTATCAACAGTAAACGTCGTACCTTCTCCAGTAGAAGTGGCCGTATTGGTGTTCATCATGGTCAGGTCAGCATCACCGCTCAGCTTATTACCCAAGCCCACCGTAGCACCGATGGTCAGCAGGTTTTTGTCGTTCAGTGGCTGCATCCACTGTACACCCAAGTCAATCTTATAGCTGCTTACTGAGGCCTTATACGTCATCGTCTCGATATTAGCATTCGTCTCACTGGTTACCATTTCAATATCCTTGGTATACTTACCCCAGAAGTAGGAGATGTTCGCACCTACAGACAGATTCTTCGTAACCTGCCAACCGGCACCCAAGAAGAACTGCGAGAAGCCACCGTCACCGCTATAGGTCTGTGTAGCGGTTGTCTTCGCTCCATCCGAAGCAGAACCGATGGTACCAGTATGTTTGTAAGAATAGCCAATATTTGAATAAGGAATCACGCCAACTGCCAAGCCCACGTGGCGAATCAGTCGGAACGATGCTGCGGCATAGTCGAAATTACCCGTCTTAGTGTTCAGGCTCTTTCCACCTTCCTTATAATTAGACATCTGCCCTGTCACGCCCACGTCAAGCAACATCGTCAGAGAGTCGACAGCCGCATAGGATGCAGGATTCTGCACATTGAGATACTTACCGTTTCTCAGACCATAGGCCACACCACCCATACCGCGGTTGAATCCCAGCGACTGATCAGACAGGACACCTAAGCCATACTGACTATATGGCGACAGCGTCGTACTCACCTGAGCATTCGACGGCAGCAGCGCCATACCGAGCAGAAGACTTACTATAATGCGTTTCTTCATCTTTCGTTCTTTAATGATTTCGATTTTCGAAGTGCAAAGGTACAATAAAGCTCGAATACTACAAAATAAATATACGAATTTTAATTTTTTATTAAAAAAAATCGTACTAAACGCACGATAAGTGGAAAATAAAGGTTAATTTTGCAACGTGAAATATTTGAAGACCATAACGAATGCGCTCAGAGGGGGACTTTTACTGCTGACTATGACCTGTCAGAATGCAGTGCTGGCACAAGACTACGACCTGCCACCAATGGATTCTGTAGAGATTAGCCTGCTTACCTGTCAGCCCCACGACGAAATCTATAGCCTTTACGGACATACCGCCATCCGCTACCACGAACTGACAAAGGGTGGTATCGATGCTGCATTCAACTATGGTGTATTCAATTACGACGCTCCACTCTTTGGTCTCCGCTTTGTTTTCGGCCTGACGGATTATGAGTTAGGAGCCTACCCCACCCAGCTCTTCCAAAAAGAATACCGCCATTTTGGCAGTATGGTTACCGAGCAGGTGCTCAATCTCACCAACGACGAGAAGCTGAAATTGCGTATGGCACTGGTCGACAACCTCAGACCAAACAACAAAATTTACCGCTATAATTACTTCTATAGCAACTGTACTACGAAGGCGCGTGACATCATTGAGCGTTGCATCAACGGAAAAGTGCAATACACTGGGCGTGAGGACTATACACCAACGTATAGGGATATGGTTCACCACATGACGCGCAACAATCCGTGGTCACGTTTTGGCAATGATTTGCTGTTGGGCATTCAGGCTGATGCTAAGACCGACCAGCGCCAACAGGAGTTCCTGCCCGACAATCTTTTGTACGACTTCGACCACGCACAAATCTATGCCAACGGCCAATACCGTCCGCTCGTCAAGGAGCGCCGCATCATCGTTCCCGCTGGCGTACAAATGATACAGAGCAGTTTCCCGCTGACGCCCCATCAATGCGGCATCATCCTGTTCATTGTGGGTTTGGTATTGTGCGTCGTGCAGTGGTTTATGCGCCGTGCCTTTGTGGTGTGGGAAGCCCTGCTGATGCTGGTTTCAGGCATTGCCGGCATCATGCTGTTCCTGATGCTGTTCTCTCAGCATCCCACCGTTCGCATCAATCTGCAGATACTGTTCCTCAACCCCATCCACTTAGTCTATCTGTGGCCCGTTATCAGAGGTCGCCAGAGCCGCTACTGGATGATTTGCGGGGTGATGGGCGTGCTATTCCTCATGGGCGCCCTGTTCCAGAGCTATGCAGAGGGCATCATCTCTGTGGCATTATGTTTGCTGTACCAGACTATACTACATCTATTTAGGCTTAACAAGAAATGAGCAACAAGTACATATATATCACCCTACTCTCAGCACTTGCTTTAGGTTATGAAGCAAATGCCCAGACCGTTCCGCAGGCGCCTAAGCTGGTGGTTTCCATTACCGTCGACGAGTTGCGTACAGACCATCTGGAAACCTTTGCTCCGCTCTATGGCCCCAACGGACTGCGCAAGCTGCTGACAGAAGGTACTTTCTATGCTAATGCCTCTTACGGCTTCACGCCGGTAGACCGTGCATCGGCAGCCGCCTCCCTCTCCACGGGCACCACGCCATACTATCATGGCATTACCGGTGCAGAGTGGCTCGACCGCACCACGCTACGCCCCATCAGAGCCGTCCACGACGCGCGTCAGGGCTATTCTCCACGCCAGTTAGGAACCTCTACCCTTGGCGACGAGCTGAAGATAGCCACCAATGGTGTTGCTAAGGTGTTTGCCTTTGCCGCCACCCCTGAGAATGCCATCCTGTCAGCAGGTCATGCTGCCGATGGCGCTGCATGGCTGCAGTCTAACCAATGGGTTATCAGCAACTATTATGCGCCGCTCAACCAATGGCTGCGTGGCTATACCCGCCTCTACAAGCCTGCTGGCGACAAGAATGCCAGCGTTACTGATATAGCGCTAGACTGCCTGTCTCACGGCGGTTTAGCGCTCGACGACAAGGCCGACCTGCTCAGTGTGGGCTATTCTGTCGTTCCTGAGATGGAGGGCTATGTAGCCCTCGACCGCTCTATTGCTCAGTTGGTAGATAGCGTCAGCAAGCGCGTTCCCCTCGACCGTGTACTCTTTGTACTGACCAGTACAGGTTCCGCCCGTGTAGAGAACGAGCAGAACAACAACGAGAAATACCGTATTCCTACGGGCAAGTTCGATATTCAGCGCACAGCCAATCTGCTCAATATGTATCTGGGAGCCACCTTCGGCACTGCCCAATATGTAGAGAGCATCTACCGCAACCAGCTCTTCCTGGACCACAAGTTGCTGGAGCGCAAGAATATCAATATGGGCGACATCCTGCTTCGCGCCCAGCAGTTTATTATGCAGTTGTCGGGCGTGCGCCACGTCTATACCGCTAACCAGCTGACTACCAGCGACAGTTACCAGTTGGAGTGCATCCGCAACGGCTTTAATGTAGAGAAGTGTGGCGACCTGCTGATAGACATTGCGCCAGGCTGGGAACTGGTCAACGAGACCAACCACACCTCCACCACCTCACGCGTCAGCAATATTCCCTTCCCCATCATATTCTTTGGTGCTGGTGTGAAGGCTCAGCGCGTACAAACGCCAGTTACGGCCGATGCCATTGCACCGACCATAGCTCGCATCATCCGCATTCGGGCTCCGAATGCCTGTTCAGCCGAACCGCTTTTTTAAAAATAGGTAAAAAAGCAATAAGGTATACAAGAGTACGGATATTTTTTCGTACCTTTGCACGCGTTTGTAATAATTCAATAATTGTAAATCGTAAAAATACTAACATTAAATATGAATTTCAATAAGATTCTACGCTCACTGTTCGGTGATAAGTCCTCACGCGACATGAAGCTCATCCAGCCTCTCGTAGAGAAGGTGAAGGCCGTATATCCTGAGGTACAGAAACTCGACAACGACGCACTGCGTCAGCGTACTAAAGACATCCAGAAGCAGATACAAGAGTCTGCTAATCAGCAAAAACAAGAGATTGACAGCCTGAAGGCTACCATTGAGGAGACGCCTATTGACGAGCGTGCCGACATCTTCGCCCAGATTGATAAGCTGGAGAAGGAAGTGCTCGACATCTACGAGAAGGCCCTCGACGAGGCTATGCCTGAGGTCTTCGCCATCGTTAAAGAGACTGCCCGTCGCTTTGCCGAGAACGAGGATACCATCGTTACCGCTACCGACTTCGACCGCGAGCTGGCTGCCGATCCCCGTCACGACTTTATCACCATTGATGGCGACAAGGCTATCTATCATAACCACTGGACGGCTGGTGGAAACGACCTGAAATGGGAGATGGTACACTACGATGTACAGCTCTTCGGTGGTACCGTGCTCCATCAGGGTAAGATTGCCGAGATGGCTACGGGTGAAGGTAAGACGCTCGTTGCTACCCTCCCCGTCTTCCTGAATGCCCTCACTGGCAATGGTGTCCATGTGGTTACCGTCAACGACTATCTGGCCAAGCGTGACTCTGAGTGGATGGGTCCGCTCTATATGTTCCACGGCCTCTCTGTTGACTGTATCGACAAGCACCAGCCCAACTCTGAGGCTCGTCGCCGTGCTTACCAGGCTGATATCACCTTCGGTACCAACAACGAGTTTGGTTTCGACTATCTGCGTGATAATATGGCCATCTCACCCAGCGACCTTGTACAGCGTGCCCACAACTACGCCATCGTCGATGAGGTCGACTCTGTGTTGATTGACGATGCCCGTACTCCTCTGATTATCTCTGGTCCTGTGCCCAAGGGCGACGACCAGATGTTTGAAGAGTACCAGCCACTGGTAGAGAAGCTCGTTGGCGTACAAAAGCAGCTGGCTACCCAGTATCTCGCTGATGCCAAGCAGAAGATTACCGAGGGTATGGAGAAGAACGACAAGAAGCTGCTCGACGAGGGTTTCCTCGCCCTGTATCGTTCTCACAAGTCTATGCCTAAGAACAAGCCCCTC
>JAILMS010000090.1 GCA_024692385.1 Prevotella sp.
GAAAACCCTAGCTTAGTATTAGGGAATAAAAATCAGTCGTACTGCAGACGATTGACAACGAGAATCAGTCTTATAATATTAATTCGTCAACTTAGACCAGCTGTAAGACGAAAAACTGACAACCAAAATCAGCGAAATACAGGGGTCGCACTTCATACATGTTTGGTACATGTATGTTAATAGTTGGAGCAACTATTAACATGCCGTGAACCCTTTATTTATCGAGGTTTGAAGGGTGTTATGTTAATAGGTTAAATGTTTTTGCACTACGGCGTCGTGCTAAATAATGTGAAGTCCGTAAAGTAGCTATATAGGAGTGCAAAACAGTTACTTTAGGAGTGCAAAACAGTTACTTTAGGAGTGCTAAACAGTTACTTTAGCGTTGCTACTACAGCTATCTTGCGCGCCAGTTAGCTGTACTCGGAGCTGTATTAGCTTGTCTCGTGACTGTGTTAGCCTATCTCGTAGAGAAAAAAGTTGGATTTTGTTTTGTATTTCACTCGGTTTGCACTACCTTTGCAGGCATGAAACAAGTACGTCCGAAGAAGAATCTGGGTCAGCACTTCCTGACTGACCTCTCGATTGCTAAGCGTATCGCTGATACAGTGGATGAGCCATACAGTGACCTGCCCGTATTGGAGGTGGGCCCTGGCATGGGTGTGATGACGCAGTATCTGGTGGAGAAACCTCGCCCACTGAAGGTGGTGGAGATTGACCGTGAGTCGGTGGCCTACCTGAACGAGAATTTTCCCAAGTTGCGCGAGAATATCTTAGGGGCTGACTTCCTGAGGATGGACTTGCAGCAGGTGTTTGACGGTCAGCAGTTTGTGCTGACGGGCAACTATCCGTATGATATCTCGTCGCAGATATTCTTTAAAATGCTGGATAATCGCGAGCTGATTCCTTGCTGTACGGGTATGATACAGCACGAGGTGGCTGTGCGTATGGCTGCCAAGCCTGGCAATAAGCAGTATGGCATCTTGTCGGTACTGATTCAGGCGTGGTATGATGTGGAGTACTTGTTTACTGTGGAGCCCTCCGTGTTTAATCCGCCTCCCAAGGTGCAGAGTGCCGTCATCCGCATGACCCGCAACAAGGTGGAGCATCTGGGATGTGACGAACAGCTGTTTAAGCGCGTGGTGAAGACGGTGTTCAACCAGCGCCGCAAGATGTTGCGCGTATCGCTGAAGCAGTTGCTCTCTAATGATGCCATCGCATCTATCAACTCTCAACTCTCAACTGTCAACTCTCAACTGTCATTGTCTCTCCGTCCAGAACAGTTGACAATCGACCAGTTTGTGGAGTTGACTAATATGGTGGAAAAGGTGGTTGAAACATCAAAATAGTGATTGTGTTCGCACACAAACACTTGATTTTCGTCAAGAATTAGCCCATTTTTGAATGAAAACGGTAAGGAAATGCACCAACATTTCCCAAATCGTCGTACCTTTGCATCGTGAATCAGAGATGATTACTAAGGTAAAAGATTTAGGATAACACCAATAGGTAGAGGTAAAAAAGATTAAAAGGATAACAATTGGTTTTTGGTTATTAGCAAGTTTTTAGGTTAGTAGAAAAGGCTCAGGTGTTAGTTATTAAGGTAAATAGAGAGAGCATAAGGTTTTAGTTATTAATAGGGAAAAGAAAAAGAAGTGCTGTCGGCGATTGATTCGTAGACAGCACAAATTTTTTTATGTTGAACGTTTTATTTTCCAAACCTCCACAGGCGGATGAGGAAGATGATGCCTCGGAATGTCAGTTCGATAGCCATTGCCGTCCATACGCCAGTCAGTCCGTAGGTGCCTGCCAGCAGGGCTGCCAGCGTGAGGCGTACACCCCACATAGATCCCAGACTCATGATAGCAGGCTTTAGCGTGTCGCCAGCACCAACGAAGATGCCGTTACAAACGATGGCAGCAGCAAACATAGGCTCGGCGAAGGCCTCGATGCGCAGACACTCGGTGCCGATGGCGATAATCTCGTCGACAGGCGTCATCAGCGTCATTAGTTCTGGTGCGAAGATAAACATCAGCACGCCCATCAGCGTCATAACACAAATGCCGAGAGAGGTGGTAAGCCAGGCAAACGAGCGCGTCAAGACACGCTGTCCGGCACCGATACTCTGACCAATCAGTGTGGTAGCAGCCTCGGCAATACCGAAGCCAGGCATGTAGCACAGACTCTCTACGGTGATGCCCAGCGAGTGGGCTGCGATAGATACCGTTCCCAGCGGTGCTACAATCATGGTGCTGACAATCTGTGCACTATTCATCAGCATGTGTTGCATGCCCATAGGTGCTCCGATCTTAAAGGCGGTGCGCACCACATCGGCTGTGGGCTTAAACTTATACAGCGGATTCTTAATCTCTCGTGCTTTCCTGCCAAAGAGTACCAACAGGTCGGAACGCCAGAAGAGGAACCAACCCATCAGCATGGTGGTGACAAAGATGGCCACCGTGGTGCCCAGTGCGGCACCAGGAACTCCCATGCCGAGCATGAAGATGAACAGGTAGTTGAAGGTAACATCCAAACAGCACATCAGGATATTCAGTACACTGGGTATCTTCATATTGCCCGAGCATTTCAGCATGGAGCCGAAGAGGCTTTCCAGCTGGAAGAGTGGGGCAGCACAGGAGAATATCAGGAAATATAGCGAGGAGTCTGCAACGATATCCTCACTGCCACCCAACCAGCGGGGCAGTGGATTATGGATGCCGACGGCAACGACGACGAGGAAGAGGCTGAACAGCAGACAGCACGTCAGCGACTGGCGCAGAATGCGACGGGCTCGCTTCAGGTCGTTGGCGCCAATGGCGTGTGCCACCTGTACGGAGAAACCCATAGAACATGCTGACGTCAGACCGGCAAAGAGCCATGATGCTGACTCTACAAGTCCGATGGATGCTGCCTGACGGGCACCCAGGTGGCCCACCATAGCGGCATCGATGAAGAACATCAGCACCGTCGAGATCTGAGCCAATATGGAGGGAATACTCAACTGGATAATCAAGTTGAGCTTCTCGCCCTGTGTCATCTCACGACCTTCGCGGATGTATGCCAGGAGATCCTTCTTTTCTTTTTTCGTGGTTTCGATAATGCGTGATTCTATTATTTCGATATTACGTTATTCTGCCTCTAACAGTAAGACACGGCTTGACCAGTCTGTCTTCTTTGACCATTCGGGCTCGTTGCGATAAGGCATCTCCAAGCCGTGGTTCATCAGGTAGGCGCCGCTGAAGGTCTTGCCCTCAATGTCCATGGGCTTGAGGTCGATGCGGTTCAGTTCGTGTACCTTATAATATTTATTGGCGTCGAGGCCAGCCATCTTGACACGGGGCAGATGCTCGTTCTGGAACGACTCCGTCTTCCACCAGTAGAATACCGACTTGGTTTTCTGTTCGTTGACATACATCAGAGAGGCCACACCCACCTTGTCGTAAGGTGATATCAGGCGGTAGATGTCGCCAAACTGCACGATGGGACGAATCTGCTTGTACTCCTTGATAGCCTGACGGCAGAGCGCCTTCTCCTCGTCTGTCATGTTCTTAGGCTGAATCTCCATGCCCAGGCGTCCGCTCATGGCCACGTCGATACGATACTTCATAGCTGTGGTACGGAATACGGTATGGTTGGGCGTAGCCGAGATATGGCTGGCCATAGCGATGGCGGGGAAGAAGTAGCTGGTGCCCCACTGCATGTAGATGCGCTGCAGAGCATCGGTATTGTCACTTACCCAGAACTCGTCGAAGTAGGGTAGTACACCCCAGTTGGCACGACCACCACCAGAGGCACAGGCCTGGATGGTGATGTCGGGATATTTGGCACGGATGCGCTCACAGGTCTTCTGCAAGCCACGATGATACTCTATATAGAGGTGACTCTGGTCGTTCATGGTCAAGTACTGCGAACCATGATTCAGGATGGGCATATTGGCATCCCACTTGATATAGTCAATCTCTGGGTATTTCGTCAGCAGGTTGTCGACAATGCTGAAGACGAAGTCCTGCACCTTGGGATTAGCCATGTCGAGTACCAGCTGCGTACCACCACGGCCCTGTATGGCATCGCGCTTGGGTGCCTTGACAATCCAGTCGGGGTGCTTGTCGTAGAGCTCGCTGACACTGTTGGTCATCTCGGGCTCTATCCAGATACCAAACTTGATGCCGTGCTTCTTGGCATCGCGCAGCAGACCTTCGATGCCTTCGGGCAACTTTTTCTTGTCGACCACCCAGTCGCCCAGTGCGCAGTTGTCAGTCTTGCGAGGATACTTGTCGCCAAACCAGCCGTCGTCCATGACGAAGAGTTCACCACCCATTGAGGCGATGTCGCCCATCATCTGGTCCATGCCCTGCTGATTGATGTCGAAGTAGACACCCTCCCACGAGTTCAGCAGTATCTTACGTTCCTTATTGCCGTGTGCCAGCATATACTTGCGGCCCCACTTGTGGAAGTTGCGCGATACGCCCGACAGTCCGCACTTCGAGAAACTGAGGGCAACCTTAGGTGTTGTAAACGTCTCGCCCTTCTTCAGGTGATACTCAGAGTTGTCAGGGTTGATGCCGGCAAAGAAATAGTGGTACTCGGTATCGTCGGTGTCAATCTTCAACTGGAAATTACCGCTATAGCAGAGGGCTGCACCAATGACGTCACCCTTGTTCTCCTGGCCTTTGCCGTCGAGCGAGAACATCATCTCTGCATGGTCGGTGTGTGAGTTGCGCGTACCGTCTTTATTCTTGATGACCTTCTCGCCAGGCAGTACGGGCTCCTCTACAAGACGGGCCTCGTTAGCCCATGAGCCATAGAAGTGGGACATCCATACGTTACCACGACGGATAGGCAGACAGATAGAGGCAAACTGCGTCAGCGTAACGGCCTTAGACTCGCCGTTCTGTATCTCTGCCCATGTCTCTATCATGTCTTCGTCGTTGTATACCTTATAATATAAGGTGACGGTAGTCGGATAAACGGGGTCTTTCATGGTAATACGCGTCTGGTTGCCCTGCTGCTCACAGGCAGTGACATAGACGTCTGTCGACATGTTGCCATCAGCATGCTTCATGGCCAATGCAGCTTCAGCAGGACAGTTAAGACCATAGACGGGATAGGCATCCATGCGTCCGTTGGTAGGCATCTGCAGGTGTTGCAGGTCGTAGCTGCTCAGCTTTGAGCCGTAATACACATACTGGGGCTGCTTGCCATTTTCTACGTTTAATACCATTGTGGTGTTCTTGGTCTGGAGGACCACTTGCTCAGCCTGTGCCGTCGTCGCCGAGAGGCACAGTGTCAAAAACAGCATCAATTTCTGTTTCATAGGGGTAGTTTGTTTTTGTATTATTCTTTAGGGGTTGTAGTTTCTTCGGGAAGCATCAGGTTGGCATCAGCATCGATGAACATAGAATCGTCCATCTCCTCCAAAGCCTTCTTTTTCTTATTCTCACGGGCACCAGCCTTCAGCAGGTTCTTGGCGGCAGTGATGATGCTGGCACCACTCTCAGCAGTGGTAATCTTCAACTTTGTAATCTTCTTGACTGTGTCGTTCATGCTGGCCTCTACATCCATGAAGCGCAGACCAAAGTCCTGTACGCGGTCGATGACGGTATTGGCGGCATCCATCATAGCCTGCTGGTTCTTCAGCTGGCGCACCTGTGTCCACATCATTTCCAAAACACGCAGATTCATATACATGGTCTGTGGACCCAGTATCATGACACCCTCGTCGTAGGCTTCGCGCCATAGAGAGGCATCGTTGAGCAATGCCAGATTCAGTGCACCCTCGATGGGTACATACATGATGGCAAAGTTCAGGCGGTTGTAACCATCGGGCAGGTATTTGGTATATTCTTTCTTAGCCAGACGCTTCACCTGTGCTCTCACACTATCGATGTGGGCCTTGAGATAGATGCTCTTCTCTGGATTGCCATCCTCCTCATTCATGTAACGCTCATAGTCGGTGAGTGACATCTTGGAGTCGACTACCACATGGCGGTTGTTGGGGAAGTGTAGGATGAAGTCGGGAATGAGGCCCTTGCCATCATCGCCTTTCAGACCCTTGCCGCCCTTGTCTTTCAATGTTTCCTGAGTATCAAACTGTTCACCCTCCTTTAGTTCCAGGTCCTCCAGTAACTGCTTCAGCTTCAGCTCGCCGAAGTTACCTTGTACCTTCACCTCTCCTGTCAGTGCTCGCGTCAAGCGGTCGGCAGTCTCACCAATAGCCTGACTCTTCTGCATATTGATTTTGATGGTCTCGTCGAGTCGCGTCAAAGCCTCGGTCTGTTGTTCCTTGGTCTTATCAAGGGCCTCCTGCATATCCTTCAGACTCTTCTGCAAGGGGTCGATAATCTTTGATACCTGTTCCTTGTTCTGTACGCCCAGTTCCTCCTGACGCATTTTCAGCACCTTCTCAGAAGTGGTCTGCATCTGCTCACGAATCAGGTCGAGTTGGCTCTTCACCTGCTCCTCGTTCATCTGCTTCATGGCAGCAATCTCACGCTCATGGGCTTCCTTGGTCAGCTGCAACTGCTGATTGAACGATACCTTGAGTGCCTCAATCTGCTGCTCGTAAACCGCTTTCTGAGCAGTTTGCTGCTTCTCTGCCTCTGCCTTCTGTGTGTCCAGCTGGCGCAGGTAGTTTTCTGCGTTGCTTTTCTGTACGTCACGCTCTGTGGTCAGTTTCATGATGCGGTAGGCCAATACTGCCACCACAATGATACTTACAATTAAGATGATGATAATATCCATGGAATTTTCTTATCTGATGCTTTGGTTTGCAAATATACGAATAATTATGCATTTCGCAATGCTTTTTGACGATATTTATCGCAATTATTTGGCAGAATAAGATTTTTTGAGTACTTTTGCTACCCAACTTAATATTTATAAGGTATGTCCAACAATAATTTTTCGGTAGGATCTAAGATCAAAGGTATCAGGGAAACCAAGAACCTCTCCATTGAGGAGATTGCAGAAAGAAGTGGTCTTTCAACAGACCAGATTTCTTCCATAGAAAACGGTCAGACGCTCCCATCACTGGGACCGCTCATTAAGATAGCCCGTGCGCTGGGAGTGCGTTTAGGTACTTTCATGGACGACAATGATGACCTGGGCCCCATTGTATGTCGTGCGGCCGATCGCGAAAAGGATAGCAGTATCAGTTTCAGCAACGATGCTACCGACGCCCGTAAGCACATGGAGTATCATCCGCTGGCTCAGCAGAAGGCTGGTCGCCACATGGAGCCATTCGTGATTGATATCAACCCAGAGGATAATCCCGACTTCCAGCTCTCAGCTCACGAGGGTGAGGAGTTTATCTATGTGATGCAGGGAGAGGTGGAGATCGTATATGGTAAGGTAACCTACCACCTGAATGAGGGCGACAGCATCTTCTACGACTCTATCGTGAAGCATCATGTGCATGGTGCACCAGGAAAGAGCGCAAAGATATTGGCGGTAGTCTATATCCCGTTCTAATTCATAGTCCAAAGTTCATAATTCATAGTTGATATGAGCAACGTAAAATTAGACATGGCAGGCAGACCATTGCCTGACAGAACATATCCTGCTGAAACGGGAAGTGCTGGCTACCAGTTGCATGAGCGCACGCTGGGCCAGTGGTTGGAATACTGGGCTGAGACGACACCTGATAAGGAATATATTGTATATAGTGATCGCGACCTGCGCTTTACTTGGAGTAAGTTTAATGAGCGCGTGGATAATCTGGCCAAGGGCCTGATATCGATTGGCGTAAAGAAAGGATCGAATGTAGGCATCTGGGCTACCAACGTGCCCGACTGGCTCACTTTCTTATATGCTACCGCTAAGATTGGTGCCGTATTGGTTACTGTCAATACCAATTATAAGCAGAACGAGTTGGAATATCTCTGCAAGGACTCCGATATGGAGGTGCTCTGCATTACCGATGGTACATGGGACTGTAACTATGTTGACATGACCTATACCATGTTGCCTGAGCTGAAAACCTGTGAGCGTGGACACCTGAACAGTGAACGCTTCCCCTATCTGAAGAATGTGGTATACATCGGTATGGAGAAGTATCGCGGCATGTACAACACGGCAGAGTTGCTGTTGCTCGGACAGAATGTCGAGGATGAGACGCTGAACGAGATGAAGAAGAACGTGAGCTGCTTCGATGTATGTAACATGCAGTACACCAGTGGTACTACAGGCTTCCCTAAGGGCGTCATGCTGACTCACTATGGTATTGCTAATGACGGCTATTTCACTGGCGAGAATATGGGATTCACACAGGATGACAAGCTCTGTGTCTGTGTGCCCTTGTTCCATTGCTTCGGTGTGGTATTGGCCACGATGAACTGTCTGACTCATGGCTGTACGGAGGTAATGGTTGAAAAGTTTGACCCGTTGGTGGTGCTGGCCTCTGTACATAAAGAAAGGTGTACGGCAGTCTATGGCGTTCCCACCATGTTTATTGCCGAGTTAAACCACCCGATGTTTGATATGTTCGACTTGAGTTGTCTGCGTACAGGTATCATGGCTGGTTCGCTATGTCCTATCGAACTGATGAAGCAGGTCAGCGAAAAGATGTATATGACCATTACCAGTGTGTATGGACTCACAGAGTCGTCGCCTGGAATGACGCAGACCTGTCTGAACGATACCTTTGAGCAGCGTTGCACTACCGTAGGTCGTGACTTCCCATTTGTTGATGTGAAGGTACTTGACCCAGAGACAGGCGAGGAATGTCCTGTTGGCGTACAGGGTGAGATGTGCTGTAAGGGCTTCAACGTGATGAAGGGTTATTATAAGAATCCGGCAGCCACGGCTGAGGTTATCGACAAGAATGGCTATCTGCACTCTGGTGACCTGGGCGTGAAAGACGAGCAGGGCTTCTACAAGATTACCGGCCGTATCAAGGATATGATTATCCGTGGTGGTGAGAATATTTATCCTCGTGAGATTGAGGAGTTCCTCTACCATATGCCGGGCATTCGTGATGTGCAGGTGGCTGCTGTTCCTTCTAAGAAATATGGTGAGGCTGTTGGTGCCTTCATTATTCTGGAGGAAGGTGTCACCATGACTCCTGAGGACGTGCAACTGTTCTGTCGTGGTAAGATAGCTCGCTACAAGATACCTAAGTATGTGTTCTTCATCGACCAGTTCCCACTGACGGGCTCTGGTAAGATTCAGAAGTTCAAACTGAAGGAAATGAGTCTTGAACTTTGTAAGAAACAAGGTATCGAGGTTGTATAATAGAAAAGATAAGAAGACATCGCTGAAAAGCGATGTCTTCTTGTTTTGGTCTTCTCAAAAAAAAGACACTGCCTTTCGGCGATGTCTTCTTGTTTCGGCCTTCTCACAAAAAAAGACACTGCCTTTCAGCGATGTCTTCTTGTTCCGGCCTTCTCATAAAAAAGACATTGCCTTTCGGCGATGTCTTCTTTGGGTGCCCGGTGGGACTCGAACCCACGATATTCAGAATCACAAGCAAGTTGTCAAATTTGTCGGAATCCCTGTATATATCGGCATTTCAGCGTTTCCGCTTTTAGCTTTTGCGCCAATTTTGCGACGAATTTCCGCAGAGTTGTATTTAAACATA